>NZ_JBEXXE010000062.1:0-57275 GCF_040630255.1 Streptomyces sp. NPDC005820 | reverse complement strand
CGCCGACCCTGGGTCGGCGGCGGCCACTCGCGCTGTGCCAGGAGGTGTCGTGCCGCGGTACGACACCTCCTGGCACACCCCCTTGCACACCTCGTGTCACCCCAGGAGCAGGTTCTCCAGTTCGCGGATCAGCCGGCCCGCCTCCGCACGGCTGCGGGACGGCAGTCCGGTGGTACGGCCTGCCGTGGTGTCCGTCGTCGTCAGGAACCGCAGCGCGACCGAGGCCTGCCGGGCGAACAGGGCGAGGAGGTCGAGCTCCGGCAGACTGGACCTGGCCTGCTGGGCCGGATCCAGTACCTCCAGTACGCCGAGGACCTGGCCGCCGTGGACCAGGGGCACCGCCATCAGAGCGCTGGGCACGTACCGGGTGGACTCGGCCATCGAACGGTCGAAGGACGGGTGCGCGGCGAGATCGTCGACCACGAGCGGCTCCCCGGAGACCGCCACCCAGCCGGCGATGCCCCGGCCGGCCGGAAAGCGCCGGCCGACAAGGAAGTCCTCGCCCTGCCCGGAGACGGCCTGGAAGACCAGTTCGTCCACCTCCTCGTCGAGGAGGAACACGGAACTGGCCTGGGCGTCGAAGATCGCCCGAGCGACGTCGACGACGGATTGCAGGAGTTCGAGGGCCATCCGGTCGTGGGACGCGGTCGAGGGCTGTACATCGAGGGACACGACGGCACCTTTGCTAACGGACGTTGGCGGCGGAGGCGTAGAGCGCGCTTTTCAACTGGAAGGGCGTCATCCGAGGACTCGTCGAGAGCACGCGTGCGCAGAGACCGCTGATGAACGGTGTGGCGAAGCTGTTTCCGGTGGAGCGGATCGTGGTGCCGCCTAGCCAGCCGACCTCCACGTTCTGGCCGGGGGCGAAGAACTCCACGGGCGGCTGCGGGTTGTAGAGATGCAGTCCGGTGTCGTCCTCGCCGTGGCTGCCCACCGAGATCACCGAGGCGAAGCGCCAGGGGAAGCTCTCCACCTGGGCGTTGTGGGCGGAGGCGACGATGACCGTACGGTTGAAGTAGGCCTCGTCGGTGACGGCGCGCAGCTCCTGGGCGAAGCGCGTCCTGGTGGTCGAGAGGCTGAGATTGATCACGTCGAAGCCCTGTCGCACCGCCCAGCGCAGTCCTTCGAGCAGGACATCGCCCGTACCGGAGAAGCGCTCCCCCAGCACCCGCACGCTGTACACCTCGCAGTCCGGGGCCACCCGGCGGATGATGCTGGCGCAGGCGGTGCCGTGGCCGCACACGTCCCTGGCCTCGGTCTCCTCGACCCGGATGCCGGCTTCGTCCTTGCGGACCGCCCAGGAGCCGTTCACCGGTCCGACGGCCGGGTGGTCGTCCTCGACGCCCGAGTCGACGACGCACACCCGCACGCCGCGGCCCGTGGATTCCTCCAGAGCGGCGGGGACGTGAGCCTCGTCGGCGGTCACCGAGATGTCCTCGGGGCGTTTGCCGTGCAGGCGCCAGGTGAGGCCGTGCGGCGGTGCTGTGGTCACGGGCGATCGTTCCGTTCGTCGAGGATGTCACGGGCCCTCCGCGCACCGGGCAGATGCCCCTTCGCGGCGAAGGCGGCACCGGCCGCGCGGGCGGCCGCCGCGGCCCGGTCCCGCATGCCGAGCGAGCTGAGGACGTACGCCTGGTCGAGCCGGGCGACGGCGCGGACCAAGGGAGAGTCGGTCCGGCCGGCCGCGGCGACGGCGCGCGCGGCGAGCCGGAGCGCCTCGGTGTCTCGCGCGTCGGCGGCGGCGACCCTGGCCAGCAGACCGTCGGCGTCCGCGGCCTCGGCGTGGGTCCGGGCGTCGCCCCGGGACAGCCTGGCGAGGATGCCGGCGGCCGCCGCCACGTCCGCGCCGTCCAGGCTGAGCCTGGCGGACTCCATGAGGGCGGTCTCCAGGAGGGCCCTCGTCCCCAGCTCCCGGGCCGATCCGGTCGCCGTGTCCAGCAGTGACCGGGCCTGATCGGCTCGGCCCGCGAGGGTCTCGACCATGGCGGCGAAGAGCGGGATCACGACTCTTGTCTCGGCATAACCCAGTTCCCCGGCCAGCCGTCCGGCCTCGGCCAGGCACTCCCGGGCAGCCGTCCACCGGTGCTGAAGGGCGTGCAGAACGGCCAGGGGGCAGCTCAGTGTCACGCGCACGGTCCGTCGACCGGGTCCGTGCTCCTGGAGCAGTGCCTGGCAGCGTTTCACTGCCTCCGGTACGGGCAGCGGGCCCCGCCACAGGGAGATGCCGATCGCCCCGAGGGCCGCGGCCCGCTCCGGCTCGCCGTCCGCCCGGATCGCATGGGTGAGTGCCTGGGTGAGCCATCGGTCCGCCTCCCCGTACCGTCCCTCGGACTGGCACTGCTGAGCGAGCCGGAGACACGCCCTGGCCCGGCCGAGATCGTCGCCCGCTGCCACGAACACCGGCATCACGGAGGCTGCGGCAACGGCCGGTGACTCCCCTCCGGGAGCCAGGGCGGCCAGGGCGAGACGGGCGTGCGCGTGCTCCACCGCGTCGGCGGACGTGGCCAGCACCCGCTGAAGGAGCAGGCGTCCCTCGTCGGCGCGGCCCAGTGCGGCACGGACCTCGCCGAGCCTGCGCAGCGCCGCCGCACCGCCGGGCTCGCCTTCGCCGCGCAACGCCGCGGCACGGCTCAGCAGATCCTCGGCCCAGGGCAGGTCGGACCGGGTGAGTGCCTGGGCGCCGGCCCGGCCGAGGGCGTCGGCGGCCCGGCCGCGCAGGGTCCGCACCGAGTCGTCGAGCACACCGAGTTCACGGCGGAAGCCGTAGGCGCGTTCCAGATGACCGCCCACGGCCGCCGGCCCGGCCGCGCGGACCGCGGGCAGGGCCGCCGCCCTCTCGTGCCCTTCGGCCCGCGCGCGCTTCGACATGCACGCGTACGTCACCTCCTGGACCAGTCCGCTGGTGAACCGGAACGAGGCCTGCCGTACGGGCTCGACGAGGCGCCGCCGACTGAGCCCGAGCAGGGCGGTCCTGATCTCGTCGTGATCACCGCACAGCCCGGCGACGTCGCCGACGGCGAACTCCCGTCCGATCACCGACGCGTGATCGAGGGTCCGCCGCTCCCTCGCGGGCAGGGCATCGATCCGCGCTCCGAGCAGTGCCTGCACGGTGTGCGGCAGCTCGTCCTGTGAACCGGTCTCGGTGCCGGCCAGCAGCTGTTCCAGATGCAGGGGATTGCCGCCGGCCCGCTCCAGAAGCCGGGTCGGAGTGTCGTTCCGGTGGGCGGCGACATCCGCCAGCTGCGCGGCCAGGGCCGCGGAGTCGTCGTACGACAGGCCCCCCAGGCCGAGATCCCGGACGCGCGGGTCCGCCGTCAGGCCGGGCCGGCTCTCCAGCAGTTCCGGCCTGGCGACACAGATGAGCAGGACCGCGGCCCGGTCCAGTTCGGCGAGGAGACGGTCCAGGACGTCCAGCAGCAGACCGCCGGCCCAGTGGCAGTCGTCGATGACCAGGACAGCCGGCCGTGGCGCGGAGAGCAGGCTGAGCACCTGCACGAGTGCGGCGCAGGTGTCCTCGACCGACGGGTTGGGGGTGCCGTCGAGGAGGATGCCGCCCGCGAGCACCCGCAGGGCCTCCCCCGAATCCTCACCGGTCCGGTCCGTCGTCAGCAGGGCGGTCACGGCCTCGCCGAGCGGGCCGAGGCTGCCCTGTGCGCCGTACTGCCGACAACGGCCGGCGCCGTGACGCGGCGTACGGGTGTGGAGCCACTCCCGGACCAGCCGGGTCTTGCCCATCCCGGCCTCGCCGTGCACCAGGACGCGGCGCGCCCCGCGCAGGGCGGTCACCTCGTCGAAGGCGGCGTCCAGGGCGGCCAGTTCGGGAAGCCGACCGACGAAGCGCAGATCGAAGCGGCGCTGGAGTCCGGGGTCGTCCTCGTCGAGTCCCAGCAGCCGGTAGGCCTGAACGGGATCGGCCTTGCCCTTGAGCGAGAGCGGGCCGACGGGTTCGGCGCGTACGGCGGGTCCGGCCGATCGCAGGGTGTCGGGTCCGATGAGGATGCCGCCCGGCCCCGCATGCTGCTCCAGCCGGGCAGCAACGTTCACGGTCTCTCCGGAGACCAGCGCCTGGCGGGCCGACGCGTCCGAACCGGACACCACCTGACCGGTGTTGACTCCGATCCGCACGTCGAGGCGGATACCCAGGGTGGTTTCGAGCTCGGCATTGAGCTCTGCCAGGGCGGCCGTCATCGACAGTGCCGCGGCCAGCGCGCGCCGGGCGTCGTCCTCGTGCACCACGGGGACCCCGAACACGGCCATGACGGCGTCCCCGATGAACTTCTCGACCGTGCCTCCGCAGAACTCGATCTGACGACTCATCAGGTCGAAGTAGCGCAGTGTCACCGCGCGCAGTGTCTCGGGATCCAGTCCGCCGGAGAGCGCGGTGGAGCCGACGAGGTCGCAGAACAGCACGGTGACGACTTTGCGGGACTCGGGTACCGCGACGGCCGGAGCGTGGCGGCGGGCCCCGCAGGACGGGCAGTACCGGGCGTTCTCCGGCAGATCGCCTCCGCACTCGGAGCAAGGCATGGTGTTCGGGTCCTCCCGGGCCATGGTCACGCTCAGAAGAGCGCGCCGCCGGCGATCTCGCCGTGGGCCTGCACCTCGGGCCCCGCCTCGTCCAGCCGGCCCTTGATATCGACCAGCAGGTCCAGCTCGTGCCGGGTGAGCCGCGCCAGCACGTCGAGCTGCTCGGCGGTGAGGGCGGCAACCGTGAACCCCGCCGCGCTCAGCCGTTCGAGCGCCATCTGATCGTCCGTCATGCCGGGCCTCCCGGAACCGTGGTGAGCTGAGAGAACAGCCGAGCGATCCCGTCGGCCGTACGAAGTGCGCTGACACCGATCGCCGCCTGCTGCGCGTGGGTCGGCGCGAGCCGGTCGAGGAGAGCGTCGACCTCGGCGGTGTGCCCGGTGTCCAGTGCGGCGTGCTCGCGCAGCGTCCGGAACGCCGCGGCGGGCAGACCGGTGAGCCCCGCGAGCCGGCCGGCCAGCCAGGAGGCTGGGGCGTTGCCTTCCAGCACCCGTATGTAGCCCAGGAGCGCGACGGGGTGGTGGTGCCGGAGCCAGTAGTACTGGGCTCCGGCCAGGTCGGCGACGACCGGGAAAGGCAGCCGGTGCACGGCCGCCTCGGGATCGCCGCCGGCGGCGGCGAGATCTTCCAGCAGCCATGCGTCGTGGCCGCGCTCGCCTCGCGCGTGCTCGTCGAGGAACCGGCCGAGAGGGGCGGCGAGCGGGTCCGGTCCGGACAGTTCGCGGCAGCGCTGGGCGGCCGCCTCCATCAGGGGTACCGAGGCCCGGATCAGCATGTGCATCGCGTGGAGGTACTCGACGTACCGTGCGCGCAGGCGGCCCGGGTCGGTGTCCCACAGCGCCGTGGTGGCGGCGTGCAGCGCGGGGGCGGCGAGATCGAGCTTGACGCGCAGTGCCTCCGACGCGCTGAGCGCGCTCACCGCCGGTTCCCGGTGAGGTCGGGCAGGGTCACCAGAGGGGCGTACGGAGCGCAGCCGTAGCGCTTCAGGAGGGCGGCCGGCCCGGCCGCGGCCTGCGTCCTGGCAGCCTCCTGGTCCAGCAGCTCACCGACCGGTCCCGACGCGTCCCTGGTGACCGCGGCCACCAGGCCGGTCTGCTCGGTGAGGCCCCGGCATCCGTCGCAGTACCCGGCTCCGGCCGCCTCGGGGGCGTACCGCTCGTACAGCCGGGCCGGCCCGAGGGCGCGTACCATCCGCAGGATCGGAGAGGACAGCGAGCGTCGTCGTACGGTCGCCCAGTCGTCCGTGGCGATGTGGCCGAGCGCCAGGTGGTCGGGGACCGGTCTGAGGTCCACCGTCCGCTGGTTGCAGCAGGCCAGTACGGCGCCGTCGAAAGCCACGACCGGCCAGGCTGCCATGGCGCACGGCAGGGCTTGGTGGCCTGCGCCGGTCCGTGCGCCGACGCCCGCCCACGCGGCGGCCCGGCCCACCGCCCGCACGTGGTTGACGAGCATCGGCACCCGGTCGTCGAACTCGCGCCTGATCTCGGAGGTCAGTTCGGCCAGGTAGGGATCGCGCGGCCCGGAGCCGGTGAGGTGAAAGCTGGCGGGGACGCCCGAGTCGAGCACCTGACGCACCGCCCGGAACACGTCACGGCGCGCGATCTCCCGTTCGTGGAAGACGTCCAGGCTCGCCGAGAAGTGCTCGACGGCGGTGATCGCCCGCATGACCGGCCGCGGTATCCGCCCGCCCCGGGCGAAGAACATCCCGCTCAGCAGCGCCGTGCGGGAGCCGGCCGCCCTGACGCGGGCTGCCAGTTCACCCACCAGGCCGGGCAGCAGCAGCGGTTCCCCGCCGGTCAGCAGCACGGCTTCCGGGCGATCGGCGTCGGTGAACGATTCGGTGAACCGCAGGAGTTGCTCCGCCACCGGCTCCTCACCGGCCGTGGTGGACGAGGTCGAGCAGTGTGCGCAGTTGAGCGGGCAGCGCCGGGTCAGCGTGAGGAGCAGTCCCGCGCACGGGACAGGCCGCAGGGCGATGAGTTCGGCCAGCCGCATGGTCTCCTCCTCCGTCGCTGTCCGTACGTGGTCGCTTTGGACGCCTACGACTGTGCGGGGACGCGGTGCGGATATGGCTGCTTTCCGGTAGGGCACCGGTATGCGCCCAGCTCGGAGCGGAGATTCAGGACCCCCGACGGGGGCCCGGAAGGGCGGTGCCGCGGTCGGAGGCCCGGCTGCGCAAGGCCAAAACCGCTTGCATACCAAGTGACCACCGATGCCGAACGTGGGCTGCCTAGCGTTGTGGATGTCGAAGCGGTCAAGCGCTCTCGAACCGCCGTCGGCTTCGTGCCGGTTGAACGGTGAGTATCCGTATTCCAGTCATGGACGCAAGGAGAAGAACCATGTCGGAGAACATCGAGTCCACGGGTGCGGGCAAGGTCGAGGACGAATCGGTCCTGTCCCTGCAGAACCTCGAGGGCGCGGACGAGGAGGCCGACGTCGAGGCGCACGAGAGCCGCCTGAGCGTCGCGGTCTGTGGTGTCGTGGCGGAGTAGTTGACCGCTGATCCGGATCTCCTGAACCCAGAACATCTCGAAAGGAGTTGCGGCATGTCGGAGAACGTCGAGCCCGCGGGTGGGGACAAGGCCGAGGACGAGTCGGTCCTGTCCCTGCAGAACCTCGAGGGCGCGGACGAGGAGGCCGAGATCGAGGCCCACGCGAGCCGCCTGAGCGTCGCGATCTGCGGCGTCGTCTCGGAGTGACGCCGTGGAAGAGGACAGCGAGTCCCCCGGTGCGGATGGGCACGATTCGGTTCTGTCGCTGCAGAACCTCGAGGGCGCCGATGCGGGGCCCGAGGTCGAGGCCCACATCAGCACACTGAGTGCGTACCGCTGCGGCGCCGTACTCGAATAGCCCCGACGGCGGGCCGGCCGTTGCACACCGCGGCCGGCCCGCCTTCTCGATTGCGGAGAATTCTCATGAACGCGCTGATGGGTTTCGTGGTGGCGGACCCGGACTTCTACGCCCCGCTGGAAAGCGCCAGGGACCGGGGCGAGGTGTACCGGCCCAGCCAGGTCCCCGATTCCTGGCAGGAATCCGATTTGGGGATCTGGACGGCGTGGCAGCGCGCGGGGGTGAATACGGCCGTGGACGGCTGGAAAGTCCATGTATCCGCTCGCTCCGACCGGCTGGCGGAGGTACTGGATGTCGTCGCCGGAATCTGTTTCGAACGAGACGTGCCGTTCAAGCACCTTTCCGCGCGCCTTTTTTACCAGTGGACACACCAGAAGCACGCCTCCCGTCCCCAGGGCGGCAAGTTCATCGCCGCCTATCCCCCTGATGTGGACACGGCACGCGCACTCATGGAACGGCTCACCGAGGCGCTGAAGGACGAGGAAGGGCCGTACATCCTCTCAGATCGCCGGTTCCCGGGGTCACGGGTCGTCCACTACCGCTACGGCGGCTTCGCCCCGGTGCCACGGGACAGGCCGGACGGGACCCGCGTCTTCATGGTCAGGAACGGCCATGGCGACCTGGTGGAGGACCGCAGGGACGCCGCTTTCCATCTGCCGGAGGGCGTCGTCGACCCGTTCGCGCCGACCGCGCCCCCGCCTGCCGCCCCTTCGGCCACCGCGAGGGAGCCGTCCTTCGGCGGCATCGTGTTCGAGAAGTCGATCCGGCACAGCAACGCGGGCGGCACCTACCGGGGCCGGCAACCGGCGACCGGCCGGACGGTGTTCGTCAAGGAGGCCCGCGCGCACACCGCGGTGGAACAGGACGGCCTGGACGCCCGGGGACGCCTGCGGGGCGAGTGGGACACGCTGAACGCCCTTCACCGAGCGGCTCCCGGGCTCGCTCCCGAACCGATCGCGTACTTCGCCGAGTGGGAGCACGACTTCCTGGTCACCGAGTTCGTCGAAGGCGTCACCCTGCAGAAGTGGATGGTCACCCACACCCCTCTGGTGAGGATCGACGCGACCGAGCAGGACTTCTCCGCCTATTACGACCGCTGCGAGAAGCTGATCTCCCGTGTGGAGGCGGCGGTCGAGCAGCTGCACGCGTGTGGCTACCTCTTCGTCGACATCAGCCCGGACAACGTGCTCGTCGACGAGGAGGACGGTGTCCGTCTGGTGGACTTCGAGGCCGCCCACCGCCGGGGAGAGCCCTTCTTCGCGGCCGGTACGCCCGGGTACATGCCGCCGCGGGCCCTGGTGGGTGAGGACCCGTCCGTCTACGACGCGTACGGGCTTGCCGCGCTGGCCCAGTTGCTCGTGGCGCCCCTGCACCATGTGGTGCGTCGCAACCCGGACGCGCTGGCTCACCTGCACCACGACCTGACCGAGCTCGCCCCCGTCCCGCCGGCGTTGTGGAAGCGGGTCACCGCGTTCCACGCGCCTGGTCCGCGTCCCGTCCTGCCCTCGGCGCAGATGGTCGCGGAGGCTCCCCTCGCACGTCTCCAGGAGCTCCGGGACCGGGTCGGGGACGCGCTGGTGGCGATGGCCGACCCGCAGCACCCGGCGCGGATCTTCCCCACGGTGCCTCAGGGTTACCACACCAACACCCTGTGTGTGGCGTACGGCGCCGCCGGTGTTGTCCACGCCCTGCACCGGGCCGGCCGCGAGATACCCGCGGGAACAGTGGAGCGGCTGCGCCGCGACGCTCTCGCGACGGCCGGCTCCCTGCCGCCGGGCCTGCACGTCGGGACCGCGGGCATCGCGTGGGTCCTGGCGGAGCAGGGACACCTGGACGAGGCCCGCGCGCTCCTCGACAGCGGCGATCGGCACCCCCTCGTCGACCGCAGCGCGACCCTGTTCGGCGGTGCCGCCGGAGTGGCCCTCGCCCACCTCGCGCTCTACCGGCACACCCGGGACGAGCATCACCTCGACCGCGCCGCGGCGCTCGCCCGCGGCATACCGGCGGACGACGACCTGGTGGCGCGGTTGGGCGCCGATGACGCGACCGGCCTCTTTCACGGCCGCACCGGTGTCGCGTTGACGCTCCACCAGCTCGCCACCGTCACCGGCGACACCACGCTGCTGGACCGGGGGCTGCGGCTCCTGCACGCCGAACTCGACCGCGAGTGCGACCCGGAAAGCTCCGGAATGAGCTTCCCGGTCTCCACGACCGACAAGCGGATCATGCCCTACCTGTACTGCGGATCCGCCGGCGTGGTCCACGTCGCCACCCGCTATCTGCTGGCGGCCGAGGACGAACGGCTCGCCGCCGCCATGCCCCGGCTGCTACGGCCGCTGCGCACGACCTACACCGTCATGCCCGGCCTCTGCAACGGGCTGTCGAGCCTCGGCTTCGCCCTGGCCGACCGCGCGGCGCTCACCGGAGACCAGGACGACCACCAGGCCGCCGTGCGCGTGGGGCGAGCGCTGTTCAAGTACACCGTGCCGCACCCCACGGGAGTGCGTTTCCCCGGCGACCAGTTGCTGCGCCACAGCGCGGACCTGTGGAGCGGATCCGCGGGCATCCTCCTGTTCCTCACCCAGCTCCTCCACCCGCGCCCGGACGCGCTCTTCACCATCGACGCGCACCTGGCCACGGGGAACGCCCGAACCGACCGCTGACCGTCCCGTCCGGCGGGCGCGGGCTCCTCCGGATCCCGGCGTCCGCCGCTGCCATTCGCTCAGGAGCGTGCCGTGAGACGTGATCTCCGACTCTACTGGTGGGGCCAGACCGCCTCAGCCTTCGGCTCTGTCTGCACCGCCGTGGCCATGCCCGTCGTCGCCATCGTCCACTTCGGGGCCTCCCCGGGGGAGATGGGCGTCATCGCGGCGGCGGCCAGTGTGCCCGCGATCGTGCTGGGGCTGCCGGCCGGCGCGCTGGCCGACCGGATCAGACGCCCGCGCAGGACGCTGATGGCGCTGGACACCGTCGCCGCGCTCGGCGTGGGCATGCTCGCGCTGGGCGTCTGGACCCACCTCGCCGCCATCGGCTGGCTGATCTGCCTCGGGACGCTGCAAGGCGTTCTGTCGATCCTGGCCGGGTCCCTGTACTTCGTGCACCTGCGACAACTCGTCGACGCCCAGCGGATCGGACCGGTCCGGGCCCGGCTCCAGGCCGGGCAGTACGGGGCGGCACTGCTCGGGAGGGTCCTCGCGGGCCCACTGATCGTCGCGTTCGGCACGTCGGCGGCGCTCGCCGTCGACGTCCTCAGCTACCTTCTCAGCGCAACCGCCCTGCTGTGCATGCGCGCGGCCGACAGCATGCCCGCGCGGGCTCGCGGGGCCGGCACGGGCACCTTCCGCGAGGCCGCCGCCGGACTGCGGTTCTTCACCGGACACGCGTTCCACCGGTCGCTCCTCGTCTTCATCGTCGTCCCGGCCGCGGCGGCGGCCGGGCTCTCCGCGCTGACGGGCCCTTTCCTGCTCCGCGTGATCCATCTGCCGACCGGCTGGTACGGCCTCGCGTTCGTCCTGTCGGGAGTCATGGGCCTGGCCGGCTCCGCCGTCTCCGCACGTGTCCTCGCTCCCGACCGTGACCCGCGCCGGACGACGGTCCTCGCGTTCGCCGCCGGCACCACGTGCTATGTGCTGCTGCCCGTGGCCTCGGGTCCCCTTCCCCTGGCGACGGCCTGTGCCGCCGTGGGCATCGGCGTCCCCGTCTTCTTCGGAGCGATCGCGAATGTCGCGCTCATCTCGGTCTTCGCGGTGGATGTAGCCGAGGACGAGATGGGGCGCATCACGGCGGCGCTTCAGGTCATCACCGCCGGTACGGCCATGATCGGCGCACTGGCGGGCGGTGCCCTCGGCGACTGGCTCGGAGTACGCCCCGCGATGTGGGCTCTGTGCGCGATCTCCCTCACGGCGGCGGGTCTGGCCGGCCCGGCCGCCCTCCGGTCGGCGCGCACCCTCCACGAGGCCGATCGCACGGATACGGCCGTGGGACTCCCCCGCTGAACCCGCTGACCGGCGAGGTCCGCGACGGCCGCGACAACCGCCGCGGAACGGGCCGTTGCCGCCGCCCGCCGTCTCATGCCCGGTGACCGACGGTTTCACGCGCGTACAGGTGCGTCAGGTACGGCACGCAGTACTCGGCCGCGTGCACCGTCACCTCGCTCGCGGGTGAGACCACGGCACCGGCCTCGATCATCAACTCCAGTGTCCGCAGCGTGCGTTCCAGCCCGTACCCGAGGGCCGCCGCGGCCTCGTCCACCGTGAACCGGCCGGCCAGCGGCAGGCCCGCGAGGCCGAGGAGCACGCAACGATGCCGTTCGTCCAGCTCGCCCCACTCCGAACTCACCCGGTCGCGCACCAGGATGTCGCCCACGATGAGTTCGTCGAGCACCATCCGCGGATCGGCGAGGCGGTCGGCGTACTCGGCCAGCGGGAGATGACGCAGCACGGCGAGTTTGAGTCCCGCCGCGCGTACAGCCAGCGGCAGCAGCCCACACGCCATGACGATGCGTTCGGCGGCCGCCCGGTCGCAGAGCACACGGCCGACACCGATCAGCCGGCCGAGCAGGCCGAGCGCTTCGCCGACCGCCATCGGCGGTATCTGGAGGCGAAACGCGGGAGCGAGCCCCGCCAGCAGGCCGCGGGAGGTGACGATCACCGCGCTGCGTCCCTCGCCCGGCAGGATAGGGCGAAGACCTGCCTCGTGCGCGGCGTCGTCGAGAACCAGCAGCACCCTGCGGTCCGCCAGCCAGCCCCGCCAGTGCGCGGCAGACCGTTCCGGATCGTCGGACGAGACCTTCCGCAGACCGGCGTGGGCGAGCAACTCCGAGAGAACGGACGCGACCGGGCGTATCGATCCGTCGTCCGCGTGCAGCCGTACGAAGATCCTGCCGCCCGGGAACTCGTCCTTCAACCGGTGCGCCGCGTGCAGGGCGAGAGCAGTCTTCCCGGCTCCCGCCGAGCCGGCCACGACCGTGACGGAGCCGCCCCGCACTGCCTGGTCCAGCAGTTCGGAGAGCAGTTCGGAGCGCCCTTCGAAGTCGGGGACGTCGGCCGGCAGCGCCGTGACGGTCGGTGGGCGCCGGGCGGGTGTGGGGGCGTCGGCTTCCTTTCCGTCGAGGATGGAGCGATGGAGCGCCACCAGGACCGGGCTCGGCGAGAGTCCCAGCTCGCGGGAGAGGCACTGCCTGACGTCGTCGAACACCGCCAGTGCCTCGGTACGGCGCCCCGCGCGGTGCAGGGCGGTCATCTGTACGGCCCGCAGCCTCTCCCGCAGGGGATGCTCCTCGATCAGCTCACCGACGGCCTCCACGACCTCACGGGCCCGCCCCACCGAGAGCGCCGCCTCGGCCCAGTCCTCACTGACCGTGAGGTAACGGCTGGTCAGCTGGTCGGCGTGGGCGCGGAGGAGTTCGGAACAGCGCAGTTCGGGAAGCGGTGGGCCGCCCCAGAGCCGCCTGGCCCTGTCGAGAAGCCCGGCCGCTCTTTCGTACGAGGCCTCCACGGCGGCCTGCCGGGCCGTCCGGACACAGGCCTGGAAGGCGAGCGAGTCCAGTTCGGACTCGGCCGACCGGAGCAGATAGCCCCCCGGCCCGTGCACAAGCCTGTCCCCCGTGGGGGCCAGGGTCCTACGGAGCGCGGAAACGTAGACCTGGATGTTCTTCCGGGCAGTCCTGGGAGGCTCGTCCGCCCATACGGCCTCGGTGAGCTGGTCAACGGAGACGAACCTGTTGGGCGTGCACAGCAGCGTGGCGAGGACGACGCGCTGCTTGAGGGGGCCGAGGGGAAGGACCTCGTCGCCGACCCGGACCGACAACGGCCCGAGGACGCGGATCCGCACCGGCGCCGCGCCTCCTGCGGTCTCCGGTGTCTCACGCACAGTCCACGCCCCCCGAGACACGGACCCGGCGGCGACGCTGAGCGAGCATGGCTGAGCAACCTTTCGGTCAGGGACGGGCAGAGAGCACAGAGTCCGGCGGCGCCGAGACCTGCGGATCCGACCCTTCGACTGTGTCTCGTGCAGACGCGGGCAGCATTGGGGGACCCCCTGCATACCAACCCTTTACCGGCGATCCCGGGCGGGTGGCCGAGGGGGTGGAGGACGCGCCCCGCCCGCACCAGCAACCGGATCCGCGGCCTGCTCACCCAGTTCCACCCGTCCATGGAACGCGTCCTCGGCCCTCGGCTCGACCACCAGGCCGTCACCTGGCTCCTCGAACGCCACGGGTCTCCGGCCGCCCTGCGAAAAGCCGGATGACGCAGGCTCGTTGAGGTGATCCGGCCCAAGGCCCCGCGCATGGCCGCGCGGCTGATCGACGACGTCTTCGACGCGCTCGACGAACAGACCGTCGTCGTCCCCGGCACCGGCACCCTCGACATCGTCATCCCGTCGCCGGCTCACTCGCTCGGCACCGTCCACGAACAACGCTGGGCCACAGAAGCCCAGATCAACGCCCTGCTGGAGGCCAACCCCCATGGGCAGTGGTGCGGGGCACCGCCAAGCCCGCCCCGGCCCATCGAGGCCCTGAAAGAGACTGCGGGCCCCGCATCATCCTCGTGTCGGTGGTCGGTGCCGGAGAAGCCGCCCAAGTCGTTCCGGCGCCGCGGCGGACAGCAGGCCAGGGACGGCGGGTTCGGCAACGGTCGCGCGGTGGTACGGAAGCGGCTTCTCATCGCGTCCGCGCCGGGCCAGGGCGTCGCGGCCCCTCGGACGGCGGACGACATGCCCGTTCCGGCGATTTGCCGGACGGTTGTGGGGATTTCCCCAATGCTGCGGTGGTCGCCGACGCGAAGACTTGGCGTCGTCCACAGGAACAGGTGTGCGGGGCCGAACATCCCCCGCGGTTCCGCACACCCTGAACGCAGACTCGCGACGGACCAGGGCCATGGCCGCGCGGCGTTCCGGCTCGCTACGCGCGCGCCGCCCGATTCCTGACACCTCGGCCGGTGCTGGGGGCTCAGACCGTCCGAACCATCACAACCCAACCGAGCGATTCGGCCGTCCGCTCCAGTCCGCCCCTGAGAAAGACATGAAACTCAGACGCATGGCGGTGGCCGCCGCACTCGGCGCCACCGTCCTCACCACGGTGCCGGCGATCACCACCCCGTTCACGGCCTACGCTTCCTGCAACGACGACCACTCCTCGTGCGGCGACGACGATCCCCCGTACGACGACTCCGTCCCCGACGACCCGGGTAACAACGACCCGGGTAACGACAACCCCGGTTACGGGGACGGAACGCCCACGGGCGTGGTCGATGACACCAACGTCAGCGAAGCACCGGACCCGGCGCCGGCGGACGCCACCCTGCCCACGGTCGTGACCGACGGCGTCTCCACGCAGCCCTCCGCCCCGGCGGACCCGGGGATCCCCACCGCCACCGAGGACCCCGACTCGGACGGCGGCGGGGGCGGCGACAGCGGGGATCGAGTGGTTCTCTACAGCCCGGGGGAGAAGTTCGAGAAGCGGCAGAACTGCTACCGCAACCCCAACGCCGCCCAGTACAAGGTCTCGGACACCGTCAAGTACGACGTCTCGTACCAGGCCAGCGGGAACATCACGGCGAAGGCGGGCGAGGTGCTCTCCGCCTCCCTCGGAGCCCAGATCAACACGACCGTCAGCCACAGCACGACCATCGACGTCACCCTCAACCAGGGTGAGAGCTGGGCGCTGTACGTCGAGTACCAGACCAACATCTACAAGATCACGTCGTGGGACTGGACCGCTCTCAAGTACCGGATCGAGTACGTGAACGTCACCGCCCCGACCGGTGTCGTGACCGGGCGCTCCTGCTGAGACCCGTCCCCTCCTGATGGCGCTTCCCCCCTCCGCACCGGTGGCACGACGGATCACCCCCGTCGTGCCACCGCTCCACGCCGAGGTGGTCCCCGCGGCGGCCCGCGCTTCGGCGCTGGCCGCCCTGGCCGCGCTCACCGAGACCGCGCGTCGGCATCTCGGCGACCCCGACCTGTTCCACCGTCCCCGCTACCGCCTGAAGATGCACCACCGCCACCTCGCCCGGATGACGGACGAGCAGGTGACCGCTCAAGTCGCCGAGGCCGCGGAGAACCGGGCCGAGGCCGGCCTGCTGGCCGTGCACTCGGTTCGCGCGGAACGCGCCGAACACCCCCGCCGCCGCCCCTGCTTCACCCCGGACGCACTCGCCGAACTGCACGGCATGCTCGTGACCGCGGACCCCAGCATCCCCGGCGCCGGCGGCTTCCGGCGCGCCACCGCCAGGGTGACCTGGCCGGACGGACGGCGCTTCGTCATCGCCGTCGGTGCCGGCGAGGAACTGCGCGACCACATGCGGCGCTGGTACGAGTGGGGCATCCGGACCACCTCGCCGCCCCTGGACGCGGCGGCGCTCAGCATGGTGCGGCTGCTGACCATCCACCCCTTCCCCGACGCCAACGGCCGGACCGCACGCCTGCTCGCCGAGTGCGACCTGGTGGCCGCCGGCCTCATGCCGGGCCTCATGCTCGACATCGAAGGGTGGATCGAGCACCACCGGGCCGAACACGACAAGGCGGTGGTCGCCGCGGCGGAGGGCCTGTGGACCGTCTGGGGCGAGCTGTTCGCCCGGACGGTCACCGACACCGCCCGCCACCGGACCGCGACCATCGAGGCCTACGGCGCCCTGATCGACGAGGCGGCCGACCACGCCGGGCGCGACGCGGCCACCTCCGCCGTCCTGGCCTGCTTTCGCTCCAGCCCGGCGGTCTCCGCGGCCTGGCTGCGCGAACGCGTCCCCCACGACCCGGAGCCGGTCCTCGAACGCCTGCTGGCGGAGGGTGTTCTCGCCCCCCACCCACGCCTTCCGGGAGCCCTGGTGCACCCCGGGTCACTGGCGATCCTGGACACACCCTACGGAGACCTCTTCGCGTGATGTGCCCGCTTCCCGGTGGGCCTCCCGCCGGCACGTCGCCGGCCCCTGGGACCGAGCCGCCCGGCGGGGTCGTGCCCTGTCTGGCGTCCGTTACGTGACGCGGTTACGTGGTTCTGCGGATGTGCCGGTGACCTCCGGTGGGCTTGAGTCGTCGTGCGCCGGAGAGATTCGCCCGGACGACTGTCAGTGGCTGCACCTAGCGTTCCGCTCATCGTCACTCCGAGTGCCGGATCCCCGGCAGCGCTGTGACGATCTCGAGTTCTCTTGACGCGGAAGGCGGGGGCCAGTGGGCTGGCTGACGGCGGGTGACGGGTATGAAGTCGCCCTGGTGGAGGGCCGGGTGACGGCCAGGGCCACGGCCGGACGGGCGGCGGGGCGGCAGTTGAAGTCGCTGCCGAAGACGCTCAAGGACCATCCGGAGGTGGAGCGGCTGCGCCGTTTCGCCGAGTGGCTGGCGAGGCATGAGACGGCGTGCGTGGCGCAGGTCGACACCTGGATGGTGTCGGCCCTGCCGGTGCCCACGGACCTCCTCGCCCGGGTGTGGCGCGACGCGGCCTGGCAGTCGGCGCTGCGCGACCTCGTGGTGGTCGGCGACGACCCGGATGCCGTGGGCTTCCTGCGGGACGCCACCGAGTCGGGCGAGCTGCGCGTGGTCGACCTCGACGGCGAGACCGTACGGCTGTCCCCGCGGACCGTGAGGCTGCCGCACCCCGTGCTGCTGCCGGACCTGGAGGACCTGCGGGAGTTCGCGGCGGAACTGGGGATCGTGCAGCGCGTCGAGCAGATCCACCGGGCGACCTGGCAGCAGCCGGCTGATGCGGACGGCAAGGCGACGTGGGTCTCCGAGTTCGCCGGCGGTTGGTTCCCGACGCGCTCCGCGCTCGCCGGGCGGGTCACCTCGCTGGGCTACCGGGTGTCGGGTTCCCGGGCTGTGTGCCGGGTGCGCGACGGGGCGCGCACCGTGGAGGCCGCGGTGTGGATCGGGGAGCCCTGGGAGTACCAGGTGTCGACCGGTCCGCTGTCCTGGCACGACCCCGACGGGCGGACCCTGCGGATCGCGGATGTCGGCCCGGTGGCCTGGTCGGAGGGGATGCGGATGGCGGCGGCGCTGTACGCCGGACGAGTGATCGACGAGGTGACGGGCGCGTGAGCGGGGGAACGCAGGTGTCGTACGGGGAGTACGAGAAGTACGAGGAGTACCAGGAACTGCTGGCGGCCGGTGCGGTGCTGCCGCGTGGCACGGAGGGTGCCGGCGAGCGGGCGGTGCCGCTGACGGCGCGGTCGTACACGCACCCGGGACTGGACGACCGCGTGGTGGTGCGGCTGGTCGCCGGGGAGCTGGGCGCGGCGGAGGACCTGGCCGCCGGTTACCTCGGGCTCGAACCGGAGGCGGCGCCGGTCGAGGTCGGGCTGGGGGCGCGGCAGGCGCTCGGCTTCCCGGAGTGGGTGCTGGTGCACCACCCGGAGGACGGGCATCACGCGCTGGGTGTCGTACCGGAGCTGGAGCGGATCGCGCGCCTGGCGAAGTCCCGGCCGCAGGCGGCCCTGGACGCCTACCGGGAGGTGGCCGTGCGACTGGCCGCCGCCGTGCCGCACTTCCTGCCGACCTTCTACGAACAGGCCGCGCGCGTCTTCCTGCTGGCGGAGAACCCCACGTACGCGGCCCAGCTGTTCAACCGGGCCCGGCAGGCGGAGGCCGAGCATGGGCTTGCCGTGGACGAGGAGCGGACGGACGCCGTCTTCCTCGAGTTCGCCCTGGCCGGGGCGCTGTCGGCGACCGTGCTGTCGGGCTATGCGAAGGACCTGGCCGCCCGGGTGCCGGCGGGCGAGGCCCTGGAGCGCTTCACCCGGTTGTGTGTACGGCGCACCGCGGGCGGGCTCGTGCCGTCGGCCCAGTTGGCGCGGGACGTGCGCAGGCTGGCCCGCGCGGCCGGCCAGGACGGGGGCACGGCCGAGCAGGACTACCTGGCCGACCTGCTCGCGCTACCCACGACGGCGAAGGCGGCACCCGGCTGGTGGAAGGCCCATCGCGCGGGCGTCGTCGCCCTGGCCCGGCGCGAGCCCGCGGTGCGCGGCACGCTGCTGAACCTCATGCCGGACTCCGGCGAGCGGGACGTACTGCTGATGTGGCTGGACATCCTGGAGGAGTCCGGCGCCCTCGTGGGACTCCGGGACGACTCGCTGCCCGACGAGGAGCGGCCACAGGACGGCACCGCGGGCTGGTTCGCCCGCTTCCTGGCGTTCCAGGAGCGGACGCAGGGCTGGCACGAACCCTCGCATCTGCCCGCCCTGTACCCGCTCGTGGAGCGCTCCGCCGACCGGCTGCGCGCCGAACTCATGGCGTCGAAGGGGGAGTTGCAAGCGGGGCACGATCTGGACCTACTGGACCTGCTGCTCGCCCTTGACGTCCCTGCCGGCGTCTTCCATGTGGTGGAACTCCATGGGTGGGCGAAGGGCGAGAACCGGCGCGACCTGCTCGCCTTCGCCGCCGCCGAGCGGTTCCGGGACGTCTTCCACAAGGCGGCCGACACGTTCGACGGCGACGAGGACGACCTGGACACGATCCGGGCCCTCGTCCAGTCGCCCGGCGGCCGGCCGATGCTGGCCGACTGGGTGCGCGAGGTCGCGCGGCGCTCCACCGCCACCGGGCTGCCCGGCCTCCCCGAAGCGCTGAAGCGGCTGAAGTGGCTCCCCGGCGAGGCCCTCAGGCTCGCCGAGGACGAGATCCGGGAGGTGGCCGCCACCGACCTCGCCCCGCTGCTCGCCCGCACGCTCAGGGCCGGGATCCTCGACGAACTAGGTTGGCCCGCCTGGGACGAGGCAGCCAGGGACCTCGTACGCGAGGACCGCGTCGAGGATCTCCACGTCACCGACGCCTGGCCGTATCTCATCGTCGCCGGTGCCGCGCAGGTCCGGGTGATCGGCACCGAGGGCACCCTGCTCACCCACGATCTGCGGCTGCCGGCCCTGGGCACCTACGGCTCGCCCGGTTTCCACTTCGTGGACGGCGAACTCCTCGTCCACTGGCCCACCCACGACCACGGCGCGCGCGGATACTGGCACCACTCCCCCGACCGCATCCTGACCCTGGAGGGCGACACCGTCCCCCGCGGCAACCAGATGAACTGGTACCGGGAGGACAACGGCGTCCCGACTCTGCCCCTGCCCGGCGGCGGCCGGGCCACCGGCGGCGGCGTCCTGCACCGGGGCGACACCACCGTGCCCGTCGCGGCGAACCTGCTCGGGGACGGCGCCTCTTACTGGGCGTGGGGCGGGAACACCTGGTTGGAGTACGACCCGGCGACCGGGCGGCTCGGCCGCGAGAGCACGCCGGCCTTTCTCGCCGACGCGTACGGGGAGGGCACCAGGGCGCCGGGGTCGTTGGCGCCCTACCCGTTCGACGAGGCCACTCCCGCGGGCATGCCGGTGGACGGGCTGCTCGGCTGGCGAGCGGTGCTGCGCCATTCCGACCGCACCTGGCTCGGCGAGGACCTCGCCGGACGCCAGGTCACCGTCCCGGAGGAGTTCGGGATGCCGTACGCCGCGGTGCGGTTCCCCGGCGCCGACCGGCTGGTGGCCGCCGCCCGCGAATACGGCTGGAGCATCCATCTCGTCGACCCGGACGCGGTGGTCACGGCCACCGCGAAGACGGACGGAGCCCCGGGGGACTTCGCCGCGGGCACCCCCATCCTTCCGCCACTGCGGTACTGGCATTGCCTGCGGCCCCGGGACCCGCAGGGCTCCGCCGTACTGCGCCGCATCGACGACGACACCGCCCGGGCCCTGCTGAAGGCCGAACTCACGCATGACGTGGTGGAGTTGCTGCATCAGGTCACCGACGAGGCACTCCTGGCGGGCATCGCGGGCGTGGTGCGGTACGCCGCCGAGCAGCAGAAGGTCCTCGACGCGGCGGCGACCCGGCTGACCGCACGACTCGCCGGCGCCCAGGAGGACGAGGGCCCCGCCGGACCGTCTGACGGGCTGCTGCGCGAGGCGCTCAGCGGCCTCGACGGCTGCCGCGGCGGCTGGCACCACCACGCGACCGACCGTGACAACGTCTTCCGGCGAATGCGGGTCCTCAGGCGAGCACTGCGCGCGACCGAAACTCCCGCGACTCACTCGCTCCCGGCCGACGTTCCCATGTCGGACTCACTCCCGGCCGAAGCCCACCCGTCTTACTCACTCCCGGCCGACGGCCCCGCCCCGGCCGTACGCCTCCACCTCGACGGTCCCGAACTGCCTGGCGGCTACCTGGACGCGGCGCCCCTGCCCGACCTCCTCACCGCGACGGCGTTCCGGGTCGCCTCGCCCACCACCTCGCCGGACCACCGGGAGACCCTGGTGGCGCTGCTGCGCGAGTTCGACGCGCTCGGGCTGACCTCGGCCGCCGAGCTCGCGCGCTGGCGCCGGGTCTCCCTCCATGTCGACGCGAGTCATCTTCGAACCCCGGACGGCGAGTGGCGGGAGGGGAATCTGAAGGGCGTGCTGCCGCTGACCGGCGGAGCCTTCCTCGCGGTCACCGCGTGCACCATGCTCGACGAGAAGGAGGGCTGCGACTTCGAGGCGCTCTTCCATGACCCGTCCGGCCGCTTCGAGGCGCCTGCCCCCTACACGGTCGAATCCTCCTCCCCGGTCGGGGACGAGGACCGCGAGGCCAGCTGGGTCACGGCGTTCCTCACCGAGCTGGCCGAGCGGGGACCGGCCGCGTGGATGCCGGCGGCGGCCGAGGAGTTCGCCCGGCTGACCGGGGTCACCGATACCATGGCCCGGCTGATCGTCGCGGGACTGCCGCAGGTGGACAGCGACGACCGGTCGTTCCTGACGGCCGAGGCACGGGGCGTGCTCGGTGTGAAGGTGACGGACGCCGCCCTGGCCAAGGACGAACTGCACAAGACCGATTCCTCGGTCCTTCGCGCCGTCGTCGCCGCCCTCCTGCCCCGGGACCCGGCCGGACTGTGGACGGACGGCCCCGACACAGCGGCCGCCGCGGAGGTCTGGAACAGCGAGGTCGGCAGGCGCAGGATGCTGCCCGAGGCGCTGCTGGGAGAGGTGCAGCGCGCGTTGCATGCAGAGCCCGCGACGCTGGCCGCACTGCTCGACCCCGCCTCCGAGCCCCGCCTCAGCCGAGACCTGGAATGGGCGGTCACCGGAGACCGGGTCGCCCCGCTCGACGAGGACGCCGTCGGGTTCACCGCGGCCACGCTGATCGACTCGGTCGTCCTGGCCGCCTGGCTCGCGCACCGGCTGCCCGTCGGCGACCCGGTCCGCGCCGCGCTGCCCGCCGCTCTCGGCGCGATACACGACCGGCTGGCCCACCCCGGGCTCATGCTCGACCTCGTCACCTACGTCGACCTGCCCCGCTTCCGCGAGGCGGTCGGCCGGCCCACCGAGGTCGGCAGCGGATTCGAGCGGTACGGCGCGATCATCATGGCCACCCACGACAACATGCCCGCCCCCGCCCTGTGCGTCGCTCTCCTGGACGCGGCCGGCCACGACCCGTACCTGCCCGCCCTGCGCCTCGGGCAGGACGGAGCGCTCTTCCCGGCCGAGGCGGCGCTACGGGTCGCCCGCGACCCGCGCTTCGCGGCCTTCCTCGCCGACCCGGGCGACCCGGTCGCGGGCGAGCGCGGCAAGGACGGCACCTGGTATCCGCAGGACCCCACCCGGTCCGTACCGGAACTGGTCGCCGAGGCCGCGAAGGAGTACGGCATCGGTGAGGACGCCGCCGCCCTGTATCTGATGCTGCTCGCGATGCCCGACCCCACCGACCGCAACACGGCCCGCTGGACCGGCTGGAAGCCCGCCCGGCTCAAGGCGGCCCGGGCCGAACTGGCCGCCACCTCCGGCCTGGTGGTCGGGGGCAGCCGGTCCCGCGCCGGGCGCTCGCTGTTCCTGCCCGGCGGCTGGGAGGCCCTCACGTTTCCGCATCTGCCGCTGGAGCAGTGGAAGCTGCCCTTGTACGGGGTGCTGGTCACCGGCCAGTACCTTCCGCTGAACGTGGAACCGGCCCCCGACCTGTACCGCAGGGCCTGGCAACGCGTCCGGGAGGGCGACGTACCGCGCTTCGCGGAACTCAAGACCAAGCGCGGACCCCGCCGCTGAAGCAGAACTCCCACGCACCCGTACCGAACCGCTGAGGACATCCGTGAGCACCACCTTGACGGCCGCCGCCCCGGCCCGGCAGATCCTGCCCGCCGAGGAGCGGCACGCCGCCGAACTCGCTTTCCTGGCCGCCCACGACGAGGGGCCGCGGCCGCCCGGCTGGGCCCTGACCCCGCGTTCCGTGGTCACGTTCATCTGCGGCAGCGACGGCAAGACCCTGGACCGGCAGGGACAACGCCTCGTCATCGCACCCAAGTTCGTCGGCGAACGCGCCCTGGTCGAGCGGTGCGTGGTCACCCTCGCCGGTGAGCGGGGACTGCTGCTCGTCGGCGAGCCCGGCACGGCCAAGTCCATGCTCTCCGAACTGCTGTCCGCCGCAGTCTGCGGCACCAGCGCGCTCACCGTGCAGGGCACCGCCGGCACCACCGAGGACGCCTTCCGCTACGGCTGGAACTATGCCCTGCTGCTCGCCCAGGGCCCGAGCCGCCAGGCCCTCGTCGACTCTCCGGTGCTCGGTGCCATGCGCACCGGGCGGGTGGCCCGGGTCGAGGAGATCACCCGCTGTCTGCCCGAGGTGCAGGACGCCCTGGTGTCCATCCTGTCCGATCGGAGGGTCAGCGTCCCCGAACTGTCCGGCACTGACGACGCCCAGGTCGCGGCGGCCCCCGGCTTCACCGTCATCGCCACCGCCAATCTCCGCGACCGGGGTGTCTCCGAGATGTCCGCCGCCCTCAAGCGCCGCTTCAACTTCGAGACCGTGCAGCCGATCGCCGACGCCGGGACCGAGTTGGCACTCGTCCGCGGCCAGGCGGTCGCCGCCGTACAGCGCGCGGGGGCGGCCTTCGGGGTGGACGACGCCGTCCTCGACGTCCTCGTCACCGTCTTCCGCGACCTGCGCACCGGCCGCTGTGCCGAGGGCTGGGACGTCGAGCGGCCCGGCACGGTGATGTCCACCGCCGAGGCCGTACAGGTCGCCACCTCCCTCGGGGTCGCCACCGCCTACCTGCCCGCCGGGGACACCCTCGACCTCGTCCCCGGCCATCTCCTCGGCGTGGTCCGCAAGGACGACCCCACCGACCACGCCCGCCTCCTCGGCTACTGGGACGGCCCCGTCCGCCGCCGCGCCGAGGACGGTTCGGCCCTCTGGCGCCGTCTGTGGGACCTGCGGGAGAACCTCCGTTGACGGTCCTTCACAGCACCACTCAGGACGAACCCCGGGCAGCCGTCTCCGCCCTCGCGGACTGCGTACGGCCGTACCTGCTCGGCGTACGTCATCACAGCCCCGCTCTCGCCGCCGCCGTGCCCGCGCTGCTGGACGCGTCCGGCGCCGAGGTCGTCTGCGTCGAACTGCCCGCCGACTTCCAGCCCTGGCTGGTCCACCTCGCCGACCCCGGCACGGTCGCACCCGTCGCCCTCGCCGGCGCCCGGGAGGACGGACGGCTCGGCTTCTACCCCTTCGCGGACTTCTCCCCGGAGCTGGCCGCCGTCCGCTGGGCCCGCGCGCGAGGGGCCCAGGTCCTGTGCTGCGACCTGCCGTTGTCCGACCCCGGCTGGGGCGCTGTCGAACCCGCCAGGGCGGGCGGCTCCCGGACCGTCTTCGCCAACGCCCTCACCGCGGCCGGCACCGGACGGGACGGTGACGATGTGTGGGACCGGGCGGTGGAGGTGCTCGCTCCGGGCAGCACCCCGGACGCTGTCCGCCGTGCCGCACTCGGCGTCGGCTGGGCGCTGCGCCGGGACGCCGAGGCGTCCGGGGCGCTGGCGGCCGTGGACCTGGCCCGCGAGACGTACATGCGGTCCGTGCTGGAGCAGGCCTGTGCGGGTGGTCGGCGCGTCGCCGCGGTGGTCGGGGCGTTCCACGCCCCGGCGCTGGCGGATGTCACGAGGGAAGGCGGCCCTGACGGCGAGGCCGTGCCCAAGGCCGACCCCCTGCTTCTCGACGGCCACACCCCGCGCGGCCCGGCACTCCTCGACGGCCAGGCTACGCCCGATCCCGCACTCCTCACCACCCACACCCCACCCGGTTCAGCGCCCCTGGACGGCCACACCCCACCCAGCCCAGCGCCCCTCCCCGGCCACGGCCCGTCCGCTGTCACCTCGTTCGTTCCGTACGCCTTCGATCTGCTCGACTCCCGGTCCGGCTACCCCGCCGGCATCCGGGACCCCCGCTGGCAGCAGGCGGTGTACGCCGCCGCGGGCGATCCGGACCGGGTCCGTGAGGCGGCGGCCTGCGCGATCACCGACGTGTGCCGTGCGCTGCGCAGGGCCGGACACACCGCGGGCACCGGCGAGGCCATCGAGACCCTCCGGCTGGCCTGCGACCTGGCCGGGCTGCGCGGGCTTCCCGCGCCCGGGCGGGGCGAGCTGCTGGAGGCCCTGACGACCGTACTGGGCCAGGGGGAGCCGCTCGGCCGTGGCCGGGCCCTTGCCCGGGCCATGGAGGAGATCCTGGTCGGCAGCGGCTGGGGCAGGGTCGCCCCCGGTACCCCGCGCTCCGGGCTCGGTCCGGCGGTGGAGGCCGAACTGGCCGCGCTGCGGCTGCCCGGTCCGGACGACCCCGGGCCGCGCGAGGTCCGCCTCGACCCGATCCGTTCTGGCCTCGACCGCCGCCGCGAAGTGCTGTTGCAGCGCCTCGCGGTGTGCCACGTCAGCTACGGCGAATCCGTCTCGGTGACCGGCACCGGTGACGGCACCGCGCTCACCTCCCGGTGGAAACTGCAGTGGACCCCGGCCGTTCCGGTACGACTCGACCTGGCCGGAATACGCGGAGTCACCGCCGCCCAGGCCGCCGAGGGAACCCTCCGCGAGGCCTACCGCCACGAGACCGCTGCCACCTGCGCCCACGTCATCGGCGGGCTCCGGGCCGCCGCCCGCTGCGACCTGCCCACCCTGGTCACCGACCGCCTCGCCGACGCCGCCGCGCTGCTGCCGACGGCCGCCACGCTGCCCGAACTGCTCGAAGCGCTGGACCTGTTGGAGGCGCTGGGCCGCGGACACCTGCCCGGTGCCACCCCCGAGGCCGTCCGGGAAGCCGCCGCACTGACCGACACCCTGCTCGAAGCAGCCGTCCGCGCCCTGCCCGGACTGGCCGGCAGCGACCGGCCCGAGGACGCCGCCGCCCTGGTCGCGCTGTCCGCCCGGACCGGCGAACACCGCCTCGGCCTGCGCATCGACGACGCCCTGACCATCCTCGCCCGCACCGGCTCCCCGCTCGTCCAGGGCGCTGCCCTGGCCGCCCGGGTCCTGCTCGACCTCGACAGCACCGACACCTTGGGAGCCCGCGCCGCCGGCTGGATCGACACCGCCACCGCCCCGGACGGACGTCGCCGCCTGGCCAGGCTCCTCACCGGACTGCTCGGCGCCACCGCGCCCCTCCTCGAATCGGCCCCCGCCGCCCTGGACCCGCTCCTCGACCGCATCGACACGCTCACCGACCAGGACTTCCTGGACCGGCTGCCCGCTCTGCGCGGCGGCTTCGACAGCCTCACCCCGGCCGGACGCGACCGGCTCCTCAGCACCGTCACGGAACGCCTCGGCGACCGCCTCGACCTGTCCCTCACCGCCCCGCCCGAACTCCTGGCGATGTGGACGGCGGCGGACGCGGCCGGTCTCGCGGCACTGACGGCACTCGGGCTCCCGCTGCCCCCCACCGGCCCGACGGCCGAACCGACCGCACTCCGGCTCCCGACGCCCGGCACCGGCCCGGCGGCCGAGCAGCCACCCCCCGCCCCGCCACCACGGCCCACACCGGCACTCCGACCAGCGCCGGCCTCCCGCCTCACCCCCGCCGACCGCTGGCGGCTGCTCCTCGGCAGGGAGGCAGGCCGGCTCCCCGACCACGCCCGCCGCTACGCGCACGCCCTCGACGAGCTGTACGGCTCCGGCCGCGGCGAGGGATCCGACGACCTCGCGACGAGCGGAGGCGGTGGCAGAGGCGGTGGGGGCGGTCAGGAGGCGTCCTTCCCGACCGCCCGGGAATGGAGCGAGGAACTCACCGCCCTGTTCGGCCCGGACGTCCGCGAGGAGGTGCTGGCGCAGGCCGCCGAGCGCGGCCGCGGCGACGTCCTCGCCGAGCTGGACCCGGCCGCCGTACGCCCCTCGGTCGAACTGCTCACGTCCGTGCTCTCCCTCGCCGGTGCCCTGCCCGAGCAGCAACTCGCCCGGCTGCGCCCCCTGGTGCGCCGCCTGGTCGACGAGCTGGCCCGGGAGCTGGCCACCCGCCTGCGGCCGGCTCTCACCGGACTGGCCACCCCCCGCCCGACCCGCCGCCCCGGCGGCCCGCTCGACCTGCCCCGCACCCTGCGGGCCAACCTCGCGCAGGCCCGGCGCCTGGACGACGGCCGGACGGTCGTCGTTCCCGAGCGGCCGGTGTTCCGCACCCGGTCGCGCCGGGAAGCGGACTGGCGGCTGATCCTCGTGGTCGACGTGTCCGGGTCGATGGAGGCGTCCGTCATCTGGTCCGCGCTCACCGCGGCCGTACTCGGCGGGGTGCCCACCCTCTCCACCCACTTCCTCGCCTTCTCCACCGACGTGATCGACCTGACGGACCGGGTCGACGATCCGCTGTCGCTGCTGCTGGAGGTCCAGGTCGGCGGCGGCACCCACATCGCGGCCGGCCTGGCCCACGCCCGCTCGCTCGTGACGGTGCCCAGCCGGACGCTCGTGGCGGTGGTCAGCGACTTCGAGGAGGGCTACCCGCTCGCCGGGCTCCTGGACGAGGTGCGCGCCCTCGCCGCCTCCGGCGTGCACCTGATGGGTTGCGCCGCCCTGGACGACACCGGCACCCCGCGCTACTCCGTGCCGATCGCCCGGCAGCTCGTGGCAGCCGGCATGCCCGTCGCCGCCCTCAGCCCTCTCGCCCTCGCCCGCTGGGTGGGCGACCGCCTGCGCGGAGAACCCCGATGATCCCCATGAAGCCCCAACTGCCCCCGGTGGCGCCCGATGTGGTCGCCACCGCCGTCGAGTCCCTGACCTCCCGGCTCCGCAGGAAGCTGGACGCCGCGATCGAGTCCTACGCGGCTCTTCCGGTCGCCGATGACGACGGTGTCCTCCGCATCCGCTGCGCGGAGGATGCGGAGGTCGTGCTCACGCCGAGTCCGTCGGGTGCGCTCACCACCGCCGAACAGGCTGTGTGCGGCTGTCTGTTGGCCCCTCGCTGCCTGCACCGCGCCGCGATCCTGAGTGCATGTCCGGTGACCGAACAGGCCCCCGCCCCCGTGGAGCCCGAAGCCGCTGACACAGACGGAGCCGCCGGAGCCGCCGGGGAGAACGAGCCCCCGGCCGTCGAGGTGCCTTCGGGCCCCAGCCCCGCCCAGATCCGGGCGGCAACCGAACTCCGGACAGCCGCAGCGACCGTACTCGCCGCGGGAGTGCCCGCCGCCGGGGCCGTGTCCCAGGCGGAACTGCTCCGGGCCGCGCACGCCGCCAGGCTGGCCGGACTACACCGCGCGGAGGCGGCGGCCCTGCGTGTCGTACGCGGGCTGCGCGGCGCCCGTGCCCGCGACAACCAGCACCGCCTGGCCGACCTGGTCACGGCTCTGCGCGAACTCCTCCTGACCACACACCGGTTGGCCGCGGCCGACCCCGACCCGGCCCTCATCGGCACGGCCCGCCGCGGTTACCGTGCCGGTGGCGCGCTGAAGGTGTTCGGTGTCTGCCGCGAGCCGGTGCTCAGCGCCACCGGCTACGGGGGTGTCGTCACCCATCTGGTCACCGAGGACGGCCGCTGGTTCTCCGTCGCCGACGTCCAGCCCGGCGGCCCCGCCCGCGCCCGGGCCGCCGCCACAGCCACCGTCGCGCTCGGCTCCGGCGCCCTCGACCACGCCCGGCTCGCCCGTGCCGGTCTGCTGATCTCCGGCGCCACGATCTCCCCGGAGGGCCGCCTCGGCGCCGGCAAGGGCGTCCGGGCCACCCCCGTCACCGGACTGCCGCTGACCTCCGGTCCACTGGCCGCACTCTTCGAGCGCCCGCTGCTTGAGAGTGTCGCCACCCGCCTCGCCACGGTTCCCGGGGCGACGGACGACGAGGCGGCACGCACACCGATCGGCTGCGACCTCGTCGTCGTAGGCACCGCCGGTGACCGCCTGCTGGCCCGCGAACTGCTGCCGCACACCCCGGGAACCGGCCCGCTGATCCGCCTCCTGTCCGCGAACAGCCACCCCGACCTCGCCCATACCGCCAACTTCGCCCAGCTCGCGGCCCGCCCAGGCATCCGCATCCGCGTGATCGGCCGACTCGACCCCGACCACGCCGCCACCATCCGCCCCCTCGCCGTCGGCCCGGTGCCGGACACCGAGGCCACCCTGCGGCTGCCCGCGGACTGGCTGGGCCGGGCGGATCTGGGCTACGACCGTCTCACCGGCTCGCACTTCCCGCCGCCTGACGCCCTCCCGCCCGTGGCAGGGCTCTGCCAGGACGACCCGGACCCGCTGGCCGGCTCCCCGCTGTGGCGGATGCGCCGTCTGGTGGAACTGGCCGTCGCCGGAGGCCGCCGGGCGGTCGCCGAACCGGCCCGGGACGGCGACCGGCAGGGGCACGCGGCCGCGCTGCGCCGCAGCGGCTTCGGTGTCATGGCCGAGCTGACCACCGCCCTCACCGCCGAGGCCGACCGCCGCACCCGCGACGTCTTCGGCCGCCTCGACGCCCCCGACGCCGACCGCTACGCACTGGTCTGGCTCACCGCGGCGGTCCATCTCGCGGGCGCCGAGCGGTCTTTGGCGAGATCGGCATGGTGAACAGCGTCCCCCGGGCGCCGAGGGCGGTCCCCGCCCGGTCGGCGACCTGGGAGCACCCCGGCCAAGACCTCAGTAACTGAGGTTCCGCCACCCGCCGGTGGCGAGGTTCAATTCGGCATAGGCGGCGTCACCGGTGGCGATGGTGAAGTAAACCCGCTCGTCGCCCTCGGCGACCGACCAGGGCTGCAGGTCGTCGCGCAGGACCCGCACGCCGTCCGCGGTCAGTTCCGCCGCACCGCTCTTGGCCGCGGCGAGGAACAGCCGACCGTCCACCAGTGCCATATCGCTCAAGGACAGTCCATACCGGCCTGTGACGGTGAAGCCCTGCTCCGCCGTTCCACGCAGCAGGCGGCCGCCCCTCTTGCCGCTGATCAGCACGTCACCGCCTGGCGGAAACGCGATACCGGTGAGTACGTCCTCGGTGGCCGCCCCGTCCGGGTCCTCGATCGCATGCCACCGCTCTCCGTCGAAATGCAGGATGGTGCTGCCGTACCCCACCGCGTACACGTCGTCGGCGGCCCGTCCGCGGATGCAGCCGATGGGGCGCTCGCGACCGGGATCGTGCTGAGCCCAGACCTCGCCGTCCCAGTGGTAGAGCACGCCGCCGAAAGTGCCGATGTGCACGTCCCGATCCGAAGTCCCCCAGATCGCCCACGGCCGCGGCCGCAGGCCGTTGGAACTCTGTGCCGGCAGCTCCGTATGACGCCAGGTGAGGTCCCCCTCAGGCACATCGAACTCGAGGTCGGCGATCTCCTCCTCGTCCGGCCAGGCCACCGGTGCCGTCGTCCAGACCAGACCCGTGGTGCTCGTCAGCCAGAGACTCCCCTGCGGCGAACACCACAGCTCGCGCAGCGTGTCGTTGGTCGCCAGGATGTTCTCGGCGGGGTCGTCGCTGCCCACCGGGCGCCGGAAAACATAACCGGCGGCCTGGGCCTCGTCGCCGGGCCTGTAGGCGATCAGCAGGAAGTAGGTCGTCCCCTGCTCCTCGTGGATGTACAGGATGTCTTCCCGCACGTCGCTCTCGTCCGACATGGACCCTCCTCACCTCTACGCGCCGCGGGGACGGAACGACCTCACTGCCTCCGGCGAACCGGGCAGCGCCGAGGGCCCCGGCTGCAATGTGTACTCGGTCTCGTCCGGGCTGCCGAACGCCTCCTTCGGGAGATCGCGCCACTCGAACCGAGTGCCCGTCCCCGCACGGGTCCAGTAGATCGTCTCCGTGGCACAAACAGTGTGCGCCTGCACTCGAAATACGTGACCTGTTACGTACGATCACGGACGCCTAAGCAGTACATCAACAGCGAGAATCGGGCCGCCCGGAGGCTCCTTGCCCCCTTCGACTCTTGGAACGGACTGGCTTTCCCAGATGCATGTCGCACGAGGAGTACCCGCGGTGTCCGTTCCCACTGCGGTCCCTGATCCTGAGGTGCGGACGCGTGAGCTGGCCAACGCCTTCTCGTCGGCAGCGAAAGGGACACACACCTCGTGAAAGCACGAAGTCAGGCGATCGCGGCCGTGACCGGCCATGCTCCCCGGCCCAGCAGATCGAGGACGAGTGCGGCGATGTTCCACGCGTCGTCCTCACCGCGGTGATGGCGTCCTTCGAGCGGCAGTCCGGCGATCTGCAGAGCGTGGTCCATGCCGGGTTTCCTGCGCAGCCCGTAGGCCGCGGCGAATACGGCCTTGGCATTGGTGTGGGTCCGCTCCGTCGGATAGCCGAACGGGTAGGCCACCCCGTCGGCCTGGCTCTGCCGAGCGAACTGCCGACGGTCGTACTCGCCCCAGCTCGCCCAGGGGCGCTCCCCGGCCTCGTACTCCTCGACGAGGATCCGGCACGCCTCGGCGAAGGTGACGCCCCGTTCCACCTCTGCTTGAGTCAGGCCGGTCAGTTCAGTGCAGAAGTCGCTCACCGTCGACCGGACAGGGCGGACCAGGACACGGTGTCGGGACACGCGGCGGCCTGCCGCCACGTCCACGACGGTGAGACCGATCTCGATGATCTCGTTCACCGAGCCGGGCGGCGGCTGGCCGTCCCAGCAGGTGGCTTCCACGTCAATGACGTTCAGCAGAGAGGATTCGTGGCGCATGGAACTGAGCATAGGAAAGCTCCTTCAGCTTCGACAACTCAATTTCCTTCCGCACGTCCACACCGTCGTCAGCCTTTGTAACGGAATTCCGCTGGGCAAGTGATGGAGAGTGGGCACGTCCGCGGTGACGTCTACAGTACAGGCTGCAAAAGGAAGCCAACATGGAAAGGGAAGACTTGAGAACATGGAACCTGTCAACGCCGAGCAGGACTGCGTGATCGATGTCATGTTCACCGGGCCGCAGCGGCCCAGCTTCGGTGATGTCTTTCTTCTCTGCGGCGACGACAATCCGAACTTCCCGCCCACGGATGCTCGTTGGGGATCCCTGGACCACTTGCGCTTCGAACAGGTCGACGACCACTTCGCGGTTCTCGACGAAGACACGGACGAACCCGTCATCTGGCTCTATCCCCTGGCCCGGGGGTCTGTTGTGCACCACCATCCGGGACCGTTCGAAGGCCTGCGACTGCACTATGACCCTGAACTGGACAGCTCGGGCCTGATCACCCACTTCATCGACGTCGTCGAATGCCTTGCAGGCCTTTTGCCCGCACAAGCTCTCTGGGGACAGCGACGTGAACGTATCGGGCCGCCCATCGACACCGACGCCCTCGCGGCTCGCGTCCAGCAGTTCGTCGACACCAGAGCCCGGCGGAACGGGTAGCCGTATTGAGACCATTACCCGCCGGCCCGAGAGGGCGTCCGGGACCTTTTCCACATCGGCTGAGGCCATCATCACCCTTACCTGAGAAGGAGACTACGATTCGGCCATGAACGTTCCCGATGTCATACCGATCAGGCACGAGCCCGACTACCACACCAGCACCATCGGGCGATGTCACGGCGGCCAATTCTTCGCCTCGGTCACTGCGGCCTTTCCCGAAGGCTGGAGTGACTGGAGCAGCGACGACTGGCAGGCCAAGAAACGCTGGTGCGCTGTGCTCCATCGGTTCGACGAGGCCGGCCGCCACCTGGACTCACGCATTCAGTTCACTGGCACCACGGCGGACGGTGAACAGAAGGCGATCACCGCGGCCGAGCAACTGCTCGGCACGTGGCTGGATACCCTGCCTGAGCGGCAGTATCGGGACATCGCGATCGCACCCTTCGCCGTTCGCTTCGAGGGGGCCCTGTTCGGTCTGGTCCTGGAGGAGCAGGATGAAGACGCCAGTGACATGGGTGCCGAGCTCCATCCGGACGGCCTGGGCTTCTATCCACCCTGGGACGGTTGTTACGACACCTGAGCCGAGCGCACGAACGGTCGCGGACCTTCCAGGGTTGCCGCTCGGCCCCAGCTGAGCCGGCGAACCGTCACGCCGATCATCACCCGGCGGATCATCGTCTCCGAGTGGGCCGGGACTGTCTCGCATCCTCCCGCCAGGCACCGGTGGGCGGTGACCCACGATGACGACCGCCCGATCACCCAGCTGTTCGCGCTGGGACCTGGAACCCGCGCCGACCCGGTTCTCACGGACGATCGCCGGCTCGCGGCCGAGGACCTGAGCGGTCCGTTCGACGAGCCGACCGGCGGAGCCCTGGTCCGCCGGATCCGGCCGCTCAAGACGGCAGCTTGCTCAACGTGGCGGACTCCGTGGGGCTGTCGGTCGACAGGAACGCGGGCAACGTGGCTTTGCGCGTGACTGTGGGATTCGTTTCGATGTGCTCGCCGACACCGACACCCAAGCCGATTAGTTCCCAGCCGGATGGATGTGCCAACTCGAATCAATTGGCGCCCTTGCGCCGAGCTCGATTCCTGAACTCAGTCGAGGACGGGGGAAAGCGCTGCAAGTAGGGGGAGGCGGAGCCGTATCTGCTCGGCATTGCCAGGATCCCATTCCTCACCCAACGGCTTGCCTGGACGCGCCATTCCCTTAACCGCGGCCTCGACTGCTGCACCGAACGAGTCGGTCTCTCCTTGGGATTTTTGGTATGCGTCCTCAATCAGATAACTCAGACTCTCGTAGCCGATCCAGCCGCCTTCCTCACGGCACATTCGGACAACGGTAGGCACGGTGGCAAGGCTGTCGGGATTTTTCACGGCACGGCTGAACGTGTCACGCCCGAGAAGAATCAGCCCGCCACGGAAGTCCATGAAGCCATCGTTGGACCAGCTGCCCTCGATCAGATAGGCGGCCATGCACAAGGGATACGTGTATGCCAAGTCGCTCACCTCGACATGCTTGGCGTAGAAGTCGACGATCTCGGCGGGCTCCAGCTTGGAAAGAACGTTGACCAGGGCCTCAGGCAGCGGATCATCTGGATCTTCACGATCGTCGGCACGGTCACCGACTGCGACACGAGCCGTGTCGACAAGGCGCCACCAAGTGTCCATCTCCATACCAGCGATCATAAACTCGCCTATCCGCACTCACATGCCCGGGCAGGCAACCCTGCCCGGAACCTGAGTAGCAAATTACGTAGTTCCACCGACCCATCGCACCTCCGACTCGGCCTGCCCCTGGCTCACCCGCCGCTGCCGATCACACGCAGTAATGACAGAGACGCCAAAGTCAACGGTCGGCCGACTGTCTCGGGGACCCAGTGACATCAATCCTCTTAGTACTGCAACGGTGCTTGTTCTGAGTGCTGCGCAGTTTTCAGGGGCTGTGTCCGCGTTGTTTGTAGTGACTCAGGCGGGCCTGATACTGGCGTCGTCGGCGCCAGGTTGACCATCGCAGAATGTGCTCGACCGGTGCTGGTCGGCGGTCGGTGAGGCGGTGGATCAGGCGTCTGATCTCGGCGAGGCTGAGGTGGATGAGCTGGGAGGATCCGTTTCTGCTTTGTTGGTGTCCAGCTGTCGGGCCCGCAGGACGGTCAGGCAGGCGTGGGCGGCCATGGCGAGGGTCATGTGGCGGTGCCAGCCGGGGTAGCGGCGGACCTGGTAGTCGTCCAGGCCGCATTCCTGCTTGGCGGTCTGGAAGCATTCCTCCACGGCCCATCTGCTGCCCGCGATGCGGATCAGCTCGTCCAGCGTCGTGTCGGCGGGGCAGTAGGCGATGTAGTAGGAGATCTCCTCGGGCCTGCTGACACTGCGGCGGGCGAGAACCCAGTGACGGCGGTCGTCGCGGTGCCAGGGCCGCACTTCGACGCGGGCCCAGTCGAAGATCCGCCGGCCATGGGCTCCTTCACCGCAGGAACGGCGCTTCCATTTCTGCCGCGGCAGGCCGGGAAACAGTTCGTGGACGGGGTGGTCGATGGACCAGCGGGTGACGACCGTGTCATGTCTCGTGGTGGCCATGACGTGGAAGACGTCGGCCTGCTCCAGCTCGAACCGCCAGCCCTTGCTGTAGCCGTAGGCGGCGTCCGCCGTCACCCAGCTGAACGGGACCTTGTCGGCGATGGCCCGGCGGACCATCGCCTTGGCCATGGCCACCTTCGTCTCGAAGGCGACGCTGTCGTCGATGCCGGCCCGGCGGCAGCGGTCCCGGTCATCCGTCCAGGAGGTGGGCAGATACAGACGGCGGTCGATCAGAGTGCGTCCACGGCCGGTGGCGTAGGCGAGGAACACACCGATCTGGCTGTTCTCGGTGCGTCCGGCGGTGCCGGAGTACTGCCGTTGCACGCCGGCCGAACGGATGCCCTTCTTCAAAAACCCGGTGTCATCGACGATCAGGACGGCATCACGGTCTCCGAGGTGTTCGACGACGTAGTCGCGTACGTCGTCCAGGACCTCGTCGGCGTCCCACTCGATCCGGTTCAGCAACCGGTGGATGCGGTCCGGCCCGGCATGTCCGGCCTCCTCCGCCAGCGTCCAGCCGTTCTTCCGCTCCAGCGGCGCAACCAGCCCCCGCATATACGCCAGCGCCGACTGACGCGGCTCCTCCCGGTTGAACCGGTGCACGAACCTGTCATGCAGTACGTCCAGCTCTCCGGCCCACAGTCTGACTTCGGCAAGGTCCCCACCCATGACCGCACCAACGACCGAACTGGCCAGCAGTCACGGCAAGCACCGTTGCAGTATTAGACCGTGTCCTACGTGGTGAGGCGGACGAGTCGTTTGTAGCAGCAGATGGCGGCGGCGAGGCCGAGAAAGGCCAGGTAGTTGCGGGGGTTGCGTTCGTAGCGTGGGCTGAGTCGGCGGTAGCCGGACAGCCACGACATGGTGCGTTCGATCACCCAGCGGCGGCGGCCCAATCGTTCGCTGGACTCGATTCCTTTGCGTGCAATCCGGACTCCGATGCGCTTGCCGCGTAACCATTTCCGCAGGTCGGCGCGGTCGTAGGCTTTGTCCGCGTGCAGGCGCTGGGGCTTGAAGTGGCGGCCGCGGTGGGGGTCGTGTCTCGTTTGGTGGCCCTCCACCATGGGCTTCAGCCCTTCGCTGTCGTGGGTGTTGCCGGCCGAGACGCCGACGAGAAGGGGCAGTCCGTTCGCGTCCGACAGGACGTGCATCTTGGAACCCGGCTTGCCCCGGTCCACGGGGCTCGGACCTGTGTGTTCGCCCCCTTTTTAGCCCTGACGTGGGCGGTGTCGAGGACAATGCGGGTGACGTCGATGAAGCCGACGTCGTCGAGCCGGTGCAGCACGGCCTCGTGCAGACGGCCCCAGACACCGGCTCTCGACCAGATCAGGAACCGGCGGTGAGCCGTCGACTTCGATATTCCGAAACAGGGCGGCAGTTGGCGCCAGGCGCAACCGCTGACCAGGACATAGATGATCGCCGCGAACAGCGTCTCATCAGGTGTGTCCTGCGTTCCGCCGCCCTGCGGCCGCACCCTCGACGGCGGGATCAGCGGCTTCGCGATCTCCCACAGCCCGTCCGGAACAATCCAACTCCACGTACCCCGCCCCATACCGTGTTCAACGACGCCTCACCACGTAGGACACGGTCTTAGACCTTCCGCGAATAGGGGCGGTTTGGGCACCGGGTGGCATGAACGGGTGCAAGTCCTGGTGATCATGGAGTTGCAACGCTCTGTGATCGCGGAGGAGACCTGTGCCCGTCCTGCCATCGTGGCTAACCGAGCCGCTTTGGGACCAGTTCGCGGTCCTGCTGCCCGCGCGGTCTGAGTACCATCCGGACCATCCGCTGAGCTGTCACCGTCGGCGGATCAGTGACCGGATCGTTTTCGACAAGATGCTGCAACTGCTGCGTTTCGGCTGCTCGTATGAGGCGATAGCGGATACGACGTGCTCGGCCACCACGATCCGCAGCCGTCGCGATGAGTGGATACGCCTGAGGGTCTTCGCCGCGTTCAATCGGATCGCGCTGGAGTCCTACGATCGGATCGTCGGCCTCGTCCTCGACCAGATCGCTGTGGATGGCTGCATCACCAAGGCCCCCGGAGGTGGCGGGACGTTCCCCAGTCGACCGCGGCAAACAGGGCCTGAAACGCTCTGGCATGACGGACGGTTACGGCATTCCCCTGGGCCGCGTTCTGGCCGGAGCCAACCGCCATGACTCCCCACTGCTCGCCCCGACCCTGGACCGCCTGGACGACCTCGGCCCCCTGCCGGACGACATCACGGTGCACCTCCACGCCGGCTACGACAGTGCCAACACCCGCGCCCTGCTCGATGGACGCGGCCTCCACGGCCGGATCGCGCACAAGGGCGAGAAGGCGCCCATCCAGGCAAGCCAGAGGTGGCACGTGGAGCGCACCCACGCCTGGCAGAACCCTTTCCAGCGCCTCGCCCGTTGCTACGAGCGCCAGGCCACCGTCATCGATGCCTTCTTCGACCTCGCCGACACCATCATCACCGTACGGAGCCTGATCCGCCGGGCGTGGGCCACCCACCGCTGGCAGACGCGACCCCACCGTCGCTCCTGAAATGCCGACGCCGACACCATCCCGAGTACCGGCCTCTACCAGGCAGGACACCCCCAGAGCGTCTCGCGGGAGACATGGTCAGCAGCGGGCCAGCACGGCCGTCTCCGGGCCGAACCCCACTACCAGCCGACTGTCCGCGGCGACGGCCACCGCCGCCACGGGCGCGGGAAACACCAACTCCGACCCCACTTGCTGGCCGGTGGTCAGATCCCACACCCGCACCGTCCCGTCTCTGCCGCCGGTAACCGCGACCGGACAACTGTCCACGACGCCCGTCGCCACCGCCCACACCGCGTCGGTGTGCCCGGTGAGCGGTTCGCCGACGGGCCTGCCGGTGGCCAGGTCCCACACCCTCACCGTGAAGTCGTCGCTGCCGGTGACAGCGACCGAACGTCCCTCCACCACCCCCGTCGCCACCGCCAACACCCAGTCGGCGTGCCCGGTGAACGGTTCGCCGACAGGCCGGCCGGTGGCCAGGTCCCACACCCTCACCGTGAAGTCGTCGCTGCCGCTGACGGCGACCGAACGTCCCTCCACCACCCCCGTCGCCACCGCCAACACCGGGCCGGTGTGCCCGGTGAGCGGTTCGCCCACAGGCTGGTACCTGGCCAGGTCCCATACCCGCACGGCCCCGTCCCAGCCGCCGGCGACGACGACGGGAAGACCGGCCACCATCCCCGTCGCCACCGCCAACACCTTGTCAGCGTGGCTGAAGGGTTCGCCGATGAGCCGGCCGGTGGCCAGGTCCCAGACGCGTACCGTGAAGTCGTCGCTGCCGGTAACAGCAACGGACCACCCCTCCACCACCGCCACCGCGTTCACTTCATCAGTGTGGCCAAGGGGTTCACAGACGGGCTGGCCGGTAGTCAGGTCCCACACCCTCACTGTCATGTCGTAGCTGCCGGTGACGACGACGGGACGACCGTCCACCAACCCCGTCGACACCGCCGAGACCCCACTGGTGTGGCCGGCGAGAGGCTGCCAGAGGCAGTGGTCGACCATGCCAGCGGCCCACTCCACACCCCACGGCCCAGTCGACACTCCCTCCACCGGTGTGGCGTTGATCCGCGCTGACAGCTCCAGATCCCCGTACCGAGCAGCATCCAAGGCCAGCAACTGCCGCCGTACCCCCGCCGTCGCACCCCGGTACAGATGCGCCGACGCCCGGTACACCGCCGCCGCCAACCGCGCAGCAGGCCCCGACGCCGCATCCACCAGCCCAAGCACCTCCGCCGGATCGGCATGCACCAGGAACCCTGGATCCGCCAACCGCCCATCCACCCCGGAAGGCACCTCCCCGGCCCCGTCAACGTGCAGATCATCAGACATACCTGCATCCAAGCAGCCCTCACCGACACGCCACCGCCAACCCGATGCCCCCACCGCACCATTTACGTAACGTCACCGATGAAGCCGCCAGTTGCCCGGCGACCCCAGATCCGCAGCCCGTCGGCGCCTCACCAATCCGCGCGGTCACTTAGGAATTGGTCATGCAGATGTCCCCGCAGCGAGTCCCAAACACGCGTCGCAACGAAATCCCTGGACAGCTACACAGCCAGCGGGAGTGCGGAACCAGTCTGTCGAGTGGGGAATGGTGTAGCCGTCGTCGGCCAGAAGGGGCTGGACCTGGCGGGCGGCCCAGGTGACGGTGCTGCCGTCGACTCCGATGAGCTGGGTGAGCAGGTCGCGGGTTCCGAGTTCGCGCAGCCGGCGCACGGTGGCCAGGACTCTGCCAGCGGCCGTCGGCTCGCCCTTGGCCCCCGCGCCGCGAGCACGGCGCTCACCCTCCTCGCTTCCTCAGCTGACCTGTTTCACATAACTGACCCAATTCCTGGACCAGTTGGTCGACGACTCCGTCCGGAGCCGGTTCGAGTGAAACGACTACTTGACCGATCACCGGCTGCGGCGCCCCATGTCCTGCTCCGCGGCCCAGGTCCGCAGCCGGGCTACCGCCTCTTCCCGTGGCAGCGGGCCGCGTTCGAGATGCAGATCTTGCAGATGGCGAGTGGCCGCACCGATCAGTGGGCCTGGAGGTATGCCGAGCAGCTCCATGATCGCCCTACCGTCCAGAGTCACCGGGACGTCGGGGAGCCTCCGGTACTTCTCGAACTCCGCAGCGGCGCGCGCCGTTCGCTCCTGCTCCGCCAGCCGCTCCTGTTCCCACTCGTCGTAGGTCGCCGCCCATCGAGCAGTCCGGCCGGCCGACTGCCAGCCGTCCAAGTCCTGTTCCCCGCCAAGCCCTACCTCCAGGAACAGGTCATGGTGGTTCGCTTCTTCGGAGCCGCTCGGAAGGACGTCGAGCAGGGCGAGCGCGGCGTTGATCGGCCAGTCTTCCCGTGGACCGGTGAAGTCCCGGGTACGGACCGGGCCCCACACCTTCGCGCCGGATCGCCACACAGCGGCGGTCTGGTATCCGTCTCCTCCGTGGAAGTCCGCCTCCACGTAGGAGATCGGCCCGCCCCTGGACCAGTGACTCAAGGTCTGCTCGAAGGCTGGGGACATCACCGTGAACGGTCGACTTTCGGGCTCGGCGCCATCCTGACGGGTGAGCAGACCGGTCGGCTCCTCAAGGAGCTGTGCGGTGACAGGCACCAGCCCCATGCGCTGACGGAGCGGGGCGACAACCGCTTCCCGAATCCCGGCGGTCTGGCTCTTGAGCAGGTCGAAACTTCCGATGACGGCGTTGAGCTCGTACGGCATTCCCATAGGTTAACCGCACAGCCTCCGCAAGGAATTTCGGTTTCGCAGCGCCGTGCGGTAGGCGTCACCTCAGGCGCCTGCCGGTGGGGTGGCCGTCCCAGTGGTGGCACAGGGCCGCACAGCGGACGAGCATACGCAGTGTGACGACCGCGACGGACAGGCAGGGCAGAAACCCACGCCTGGCTGCGCTCCTCGATGCTTCGCCGTACCGTGCCGGAACCACATGATGAGGTGAACTGAGCCGACGTGATCTTCTCGTCGAGAGCTACAGCTGCCACCACCAGGTTTCGAGGTCGTGGTCATCGGCGTACTCCACGGGGCATCCGTAGGGCGACTGCTGTGCCATGGGCAGGGCGTCGGTGCGGCGGACCACGGCACGCAGGTCTTGCACCGGGGGCATCTCAGCGAGTTCGTCGACATCGAAGGGGCAGCCTGCCGGGCCGCCGACGAGGGTTGCGCAGCCGAACGCGTACCAGAGGCCGATGAGTTCGCGATCGTGCTCCTTCTCGGCGGCGACGGCGACCTCACGGACCACCTCGATCACCCGGGTGGGGCGGAGCGGGGCGGCGTCGGGACCGTGGAGTTCACCGACCGCGACCATACGCCGCCACAGCGCGGTGCCGGCGTCGCAGTACAGGAACGGCGGGTCGACGTAGCCGTCCTCAAGCCAGGACTCGTAGCCGTCGAAGTCGGGAGCGTCCTCGTCGAACGTGCACAGGCCGGTGAACTCCGTCAGCGCGTCGAAGTACGCAGACCGCTCGGCATAGTCAGGGTGCCGGTCGACCGGGAACCGGTACGTATACCCGCGACGCAGCAGGATGTCCATCACACGAAACCGCGTGAACGAGCAGTCGTAGCCGCTCTCGAAGTCGTACAAGACCGCGAACCAGTCCCGCACACGCGGGTCGCCCGCCTCGGCATGGCCGTCAAGGACGCGGACCGAGTCCGCGACCAGGTCCTCGATCACATGCTCGGACATCAGGTCCTTCTTCCTTCGAGCCGACGATGCACCACGAGTGGCAAGAGAGCCTATGTCTCCCACGAGACGGTCAGCGCCTATCGGTGCGAAACGTCCAGCATGCCATCAGCCTGCACATGACAGGCGAGATCTATTGGGGCCCCAGTTCTGACGGGGAGGTCGGTGATGGCGCTCAACCGACGGCACTCACGGCTCATCACGCTGGACGGCACCGATTACCGGTGGCAGGTGCGGAGAGATTCGGAGTGCGTGTACTGCAAGGGCGGGCTGGGGGCTTCCTTCGTGGTTCAGCAGGTGGATCCGCAGGGCTCAGTTCTTGTGGTGGAGTCGTCGCACACGATGTCCCCGATTGTGCCGGCAGTAGTCCGGGCTTGTGTCCGCAGTGCCTTGGGCCAGGGGTGGATGCCCGCGCATCCGGGGGCGCAGTTCCATCTTGTCGGCGACGGCTGAAAAGTGGACAAGCGTCGGAACCTGAGCGGGTTCGCGCGTCGCTGACACCGTCTCATCAAGGGTGGTCAGTCCACCGGGGCAGGTCATGCAGGTAGTCGACGGCAGTAGGTCTACGCGAGCCGGCCACACTACGCGCGGAGCGAGGGCATGCGGCGCGCGTAGCGGAGTGAGTACGCGTTCGCGAGACTGACGACGCCAAGGGTAGGCGGTTGCTGCGGATCATCCGCCGCGGCAACCGAAGTTCTGCCGCTGCCTACGCAGCCTGCACCGCACAACGTCGCCATCGCGATCGTCTGCGGCAGCTGCTCCCCGCATATGGCCACGAAGAGGTGCCACCGGGTCGGCACCTGGGCGGCGGACGACGCCGAGATCGCCTACACCTCCACCAACAGCTCCGGCTCAACCGCATCGAGGCATAGTTCACCGCGCTGCGCTCGCGCCCGCGACCACACCAGCCGCAAGGAACGGGGCGGCATGATCCGCCGCTACGTCGTCTGGCGAAACCTCCATGCCGTCGACCAGCGCCTACGCGCCGTCACCGACAGGGCGAACGTCGTCCTGATGCGGCACTAGCCACCCGCGCCTTCGGCGAGCCAACCGATAAGGTCACCAGTCAGCAGCTCACCACTGCCTTCGATGTCATGCTCGACGGCGCCGAGATCCAGGCCGTACACAGAGCCGCGATCCGGACCGTGAAGTCGCATGAACAGCCCCCTCCCGCCGCTGTCATCGCCGACGAGCACCCAGTCCGGCGCGTACTCGCGGACTTCGTAGGTGTCGTTGCGTTCACGGATGACATGCGGCCCGTACAACGACACGCCGTTGGGAAGAAGGACACCCGGCCTGGACCGCCAAAGACGGGTGATCGTGGGGTTCGGACCTTCGCCGAGTCCGGACAGGAGCGCCACTTTGACCGCCAGGAAACCCGTGAAGGAATCAGCGAACTCCTGATCATCCCCGGTGAGGTGATCCCGCCGGATCACGGGATGCTCCTCGCCGTCCCACCGGTCGAGCGCAAACCAGAAGCTGTCGCCTCCCTCAGGCTCTCGGTAGAAGCAGAGCCGATCCCCATCAAGTTGGGTGGTGACGTCTATCGTGTGCAAGTTGGTGAGCGGAGCGACTGATGCAACCTCCATCATGTCGATCGTGCCCTCGCCATACTCGGCCAGCCACCATCGGTAGGACTGTGACAGCGGCCCCACCCAGCCTTCCGCGGCTCGAATGGCCGCCTCCGATTTCCCGCTGCCGGGCCTGGTGGCGATCGATGCCGACACTTCAACCAGTTCGCGCAGGGGTGCGAAATCGCCACTCATGAACGCGAGTCTTGCACAGGACAATCGCACCGTTGGACTGGCTTCCCGCCTAGAGTCTTGCGGTGTCGCAGTGGTTATGGTCCGTCGTTTGCCGGGCGGGTCTCGTCACCGGCCAGTCGACGGGCCGCTGAAGCCGTACGCCGCGAAGCCGCACCGTCGTCCCGAGGGCTATCAAACCCACAGACTGCTGACGCCTCGCTGTCAGGCCGCCGAGCGGCGTCGGCTGATTGGATGGGGGTTGCCGAACCAGCCGGTGAAGCCGCTGCCGGTGTGGCTCAATCCGGCTCACAGCCCGGCGCTGGACACGCTTCCCCTTGACCTGGTGTGAGCGACAACGTAGGAGGAAGTAGCCACGTCGGCGCCGGGCGGGTGGACAAGCATGCGACGCCTCTGGTGGAGAAGGTTCTCTTGGTCGAAAACCCATCCACCAGGGGCTTCATCCCTCCGTCAGGCCGACTGCCGGGCTCGCGGCAGGAGTTGGGAAAGGCTCGGTAACTGTCACTCGCCGGACAGCGTGCCAGGCACGGGAAGGCACCCTCAGCGCCGTTTCCCAGGTTTCAGTACAACTACGCAATCCGCTACACAACTTCGCTGCAGGAGGATTCCCGAGGGCGTTTTCGCCGGTGGGGCGGTTTACTGTGCAGACCATGTCTGACAACCAGTCATCGACGGACCAAGGCTGAACCCGCTGTCGTGGATGAGTTGTCGACTGAGTAAATCCTTCACCCCCTCGATTCGGCTGCCGTCTTCCGGTAGGCCACGGGGCTTCCAGTCAGCCGTCCCAGCGGCTGGGTGGGGGGCCGGCCCCCACCACCGCCGGGGCACCAACAAACAGCAGCTGTATCGGAAGGCACCGCTTAACCTCATGAGTACACCCAAAGGGCTCCAGGCGAACGTCCTCGGCACTTTCGACAGCATCGTCATGGCCGTGGCGGGCAGTGCCCCCGCGTACTCGCTCGCGGCGACCACAGCCGTGCTCGTCGGCACGGTCGGCTTCGCCGCTCCTGCCGCACTGCTCTACTGCGCGATACCCATGTTCGGCATCGCATGGGCGTTCAACTACCTGGGTCGGCTCGACGTCAACGCCGGCGCCAGCTACTCCTGGGTGGCCCGCGCCCTCCACCCCTCCCTGGGCTTCCTCAGCGGCTGGGCGCTGGTGGTCTCGGCCACGATCTTCATGGTCGCAGGCTCGCTGCCGGCGGGCAGCATGACGCTGTCCCTGTTCGCCCCGGACCTGGCGGACAACACCGCACTGGCGACCGCGGTCGGCGCGGCCTGGTTCCTGGTGATGCTCGTCGTTGTGCTCATGGGGGCGCGACTGACGGTCCACGCCCAGATGATCATGTCCGGCATCGAACTGCTCATCCTGCTCGGCTTCGCCACGGCGGCCTTGTCTCACGACAACGCGGTCGAGCACTTCTCCTGGTCCTGGCTGGGCTTCAGTCACTTCGACGGCCTACAGGGCTTCGCGGCCGGCGCGTTGATCGCGGCGTTCTACTACTGGGGATGGGACGTCACCAGCAACCTCAGCGAGGAAACCCGCAACAGCCGCAAGACGTCGGGGCTGGCCGGCCTCATCGGCCTCGCCGTCGTCTTCGTCCTGTTCGAGGTTTTCACGATCTCGGTGAACATGCTGCTCACCGCCGATGAGATCGAGGCCAACAGCGCCAACGTCCTGGCCGTGCTCGGCGATCGCATCTGGCCCGGCTGGGGAGGCAAGCTGTTGATCGTCGCCGTCATGCTGTCCACCATCGCCACCCTGGAGACCACCCTCATCCAGGTGACCCGTTCCCTCTTCGCGATGGGCCGCGATCGCACCATGCCGGCCGCTCTCGGCACCTCCCACCGCCGCTACCACACGCCCTGGGTCGCGCTCGTGGCCGTCGGTGCGGTCGCCCTCGCTCTCTTTGTGGCCTCCAACTCGCTCGGTTCGGTCGGCGACATCCTGGACAGTGCGGTCGCCGCCATCGGACTCCAGATCGCCGTCTACTACGGGCTGGCCGGACTCGCGGTTGTCGTCGCCTACCGCAAGGTGCTGCTGAAGTCCCGGGCGAACTTCTTCTTCGGCGGGCTGTGGCCGCTGGCCGGGGCGCTCTTTATGTTCTGGATCCTCTTCGAGTCGCTGGGCGAACTCGACCCCACCGCCATCGGGATCGGCATCGGCGCTCTCGCCCTGGGCCTGGTTCCGATGTTCTGGTATCGGCGCAGCACCTACTACCGCCCGGACAGGCTCGACGCCGCCAGGACCGAACAAGTCGCGAGAGAGTACGAAAGGCTGGAGCCCGTGTCCGCGTCGTCCGCCGACGACACCGTAGCCACGGACTTCTGAGGCGCGCGGGGATGACATCTGGAAGCACGACTTTCACTCCCGAATTCGATGTGACGCTCGGCGACCGGAGCCTCGCAAGGGCGCGCGAGGACATCGCCATCGGCCGTTGGCAGGGCCTTCCCGAGCTGCTCCACGCCACCGGGCACGACTGGGATCGCCGTACCCACCGGATCCGCCTGCTCGCCCACGCAGCGGCCGGCACCACCGTCGCCGAGGAATGGCACACCGCCCAACCGCGCGACCCGGACGCACTGGTGCTGCGCGCAGCTACAGAGGTCATGCGATGCTTCAACCTGGCGGTCGCCACCGGCAACGCCGGCGATGTCGAACAGGGCCGACGGGACACGGCCGTACGGACCTGCCTCCGAGCGGCCGACGCGTACCCGCACGACCCTGTGCCCTGGGTGTCCCTCCTCACCGTCGCCCGGCTCTATCCGGGCGGCCACCCCCAGATCAACCGCTGGTGGCAGCAGCTGCAATTCCGCCACCGGGACAACCGGGAAGCGCACAACCAGATGCTGCGCCACCTCTCCGCGCGCTGGCACGGCTCGCACGGAACCATGTACGACTTCGCTCGGGACGTGGCGAGCAGCACTCCGGCCGGCTCGCCACTCGCCGTACTCCTGCAGGTCGCACGGGCCGAGGAATACCGCTACCGCCTCGATCACGAGGGAGACATGGCGCTGTTCCTGCGTCGTCACTGGAGCAGCGACTTGGCAATCGCCGAGACCCGTCGCACCTGGAATTCATGGATTGTCGACTGGGACGGTGTCGACCGGGCGCAGGACGTGGCCGACCTCAACCACCTGCTGCACGCGGCGTGTGAAGGCGGCCTCCACTCCGAAGCCGTGCACCTCTTCGAACTGATCGACGGCCGGGCCACCTCGGCGCCTTGGTCCTACTTCGGCGACCCCGACGCCGTCATCACCAAGTGGCACCGCACCGTCGTACGTTGAACCCGCGCGATGGGGCAGGCACAGGCCTGATGATCACGCGGGAGAAACTGTCACGCGATGCAGAAGCGACCGCAGCGGCCTCGTTGATGCCGGTTCGATGCGTGAACGATGGTGGGTCGCGCGTGGGTGTAGCAGCGGGCGACAATCGTCGGGTGACTGAAGCGAGCGTGGTACACGTTTTCCTCTCGCGCGGCCGGTTCTCCTCGTGTGCAGACATCCGCGACTACGTCGATGAAACGTGGTCGGAGAACGGGGATGCGGAGCCCTCGGCATTTATGGGTGAGGCAGGGATCGCCGACCTCGAACCGATGTGTGTCGAAGCCATCCACGCCCAGGCGCCACGTCGTTCCGGTTGTCCCCGAGGTACTTCTTCGGGGGGCTTCGTATGCTGACCAGTGGCTACCGCAAGTGGAGTCGACCGAGCCGGCCGACGCTGCGATCTGCGTCTTCGCTCCCAACGTGGTCGCAAACCCGCACGGCACGTCCCTGCGCTACGGCGGCCGGTTCACCTACCGGGTCTGACGGCCTTCTCGCCGGGCGCGCAACAGCCACTCGTCGATGACGACGACCGATTTCCCTGAGGTCGTCGCGAAGATCGCCGACGACGCGGAGGAAATGCGCGCGTTCTACGACTTTCTGGCCGAGCACTGAATCCACCTGGGGACCATGAACCCGATCGAGTCGACCTTTTCCGCTGTCAAACTCCGCATCAGGGCCAACATCGCATATCTCGATGGGACACCAGCACCCAACCTGTTCACCCAGCGCGAGCCGACCTACGTCGTCGACAACCTTGTCCGGCTGTTCTGACCTTTGTGAGTCAACCCCACCAACGCGTTCTGCGCACGGACCCGCCGCTGACGGTAAGTCATGCTCGGTCCGCTCTTGACGACCTCTCGACCGTATTCGGCTTGAAGTCTCACGTCGAACCGGACCCGTGGCTGTTGTCCGGGCTGCTGGTTAGCGTGACCGGCTGCGGCGACGAGGTCGGTGGAGTCCGACGCGGACGCCGCATAGAGCCCCTTCCGGTTGGAGTGCGGACGCGGCAAGCGGGCACAGCGTCAGTGGAACTACGCAACTCTCCACGGAAGTGTGCGGCAGTGGGCCGGTGAGGGGTGGGCTGGCGTTCGTGGGGCATCTAGCATTTCGATCATGTCTGGTTGCACAGTCATGGCTGGTCGGAGGGGGACATGGTAGTGACGGGTGAAGTCACCGTTGCGCCCGCTCGAACATGTCCAACAGCGGGGACTCCCGCGCCGGCCGGCACAGCGCAGGCGATCGGGCCGTCCACCACCGCCATATCCAACTTGGACTGCGGTACGCCCAGAGGCACCCGGGTACGGCCCCCGCACGCGACGGCTACCGACGGCGATTCGACCACGGAACTGGTCGACCGCGTGTGCGATCCGGCTGTCGCGGTCGGCGAGGCCGACGAAGTCTTCGACTCGATGACCGCTGTGCCTGGAGGACGAGGGGCCGACTGGCACGCCGCCCGCGCGGACGGGCAACGGCCGCTCGACACCCACCACGCCTCACCGTCCGCCCCTGGAACCGACGGTGAGGGAGACGCGCGTCCGGATGGGGGCTCGCAGTGATCAAGGAGGGGCTCCAGGACCTCATGTCGGCCATGTTCGGTGCGTGGGCTCCCATCGACGGATGTGCTGATGACGAGATCACGGCTGCTGAGGACCGCTTGGGGATCAGCCTGCCGGACGCCTTGCGTGACTACTGCACCGTGGCCGGCAGGCACCCGGAACTGATGGGTATGGACGGTCGCGAGCACACGCTCCGGCTGAGCGCTCCCCGGGACCTGAGCCTTGCAGACGGACAACTGGTCTTCTGCGGGGAGAACCAGGGGCCCGCGGCGTGGAGTGTGCGCCCGGCCGATGCCGGCTGGCCCGACCCCAGGGTCCACGGACGGGCCGAGCCGGGCGGGAAGTGGTACAGCGAAGCCCGGAGACTGTCGGCCTTCCTGATCAATGTCGCCGGCAGGCAGGCAGTGTGGGCGGCTCCGTACCAAGCCGCGTGCCGGCTGCGTGAGGACCAATTGGTGGCTGTAGAGCCGCTGCTGGGCTTCATCGGATCTCGCGAGATGCAGAAGGGCGGTCACTGGCTGAGCTTTGTCGACCGATCGAGCCGCGTAGTGGCCCACTATTCCTACATCACCTCGACACTGCGTATTGGGGCGGTGGTCCCCGGCGCACTCGAATCCCTGCGTGAGTGTTCAGGACTCCCACTCGGACCGGCGTGAAGCGCGGAAGTGGCCACCGCCCGTTGATGGGCGGTTGGGTGGGCTGCGGGTAGTCGTGGCGGTCGGCTGTCCGCCTGGCGCGGAAGAACCATTGCCGGGGTTGGGGTATGCCTGACACCGCGCGGGTTTCCGTAACACATGTGAGGTTCTCATGACGATTTACTTCTATGGCGCCGATGAAGTCCCCTATGGATGCTTCTCGAACTTCTCCGATCACGGCTTCGACCTCGACGGGGTCTGGTGGCCGACCTCGGAACACTACTTCCAGGCGCAGAAGTTCAAGGGCACCCGCCACGCGGAACTCATCCGGCGCGCGCGTACGCCGCTGCGGGCAGCGGAGCTGGGCCGCGACTCGTCCAAGCCCCTACGGAGGGACTGGGAGCGGGTCAAGGACGACGTGATGCGCCGTGCGGTGGCGGCCAAATTCCGTGCGCACGCAGATATCCGTGACATCCTGCTGTCCACCGGTGAGGAAGAGATCGTCGAGGACACCACCACCGATCACTACTGGGGTCGGGGCAGGACCGGGAACGGCAAGAACATGCTCGGCCGGATTCTGGTGCGCACCCGTAACCAGTTGTGCGCCGAACTCGCCGAAGGCCTCGAAGGCGATGGCCGCCGACAAAGGCGGTGATCCGGGAAACGTGCGGTGTGCCGCATGCGCAGGACGGTTCGGTCGGGCCATGGGCTCGACGATGGGGCTCCCTCGCCGGCGGGTGCCTTTCTCGCTGCGTACGCGGACCCGTTCTCGACGTCGTGCGGCGAGAACGTCGGAGTGGCCGGCGTTGCTGTTGCGCCGGCTCGGGTAGGCGTGCAGGGCCCGAGTCCGGCGGGTACGGTTGGGGCGGTGTTGGGGTGGCAGTGGCTGTTGTCTGCTGAGGCGCTCAGAAGAACCACGTAACCGGCTACGTAATCCAACAGTTGGGGGCCCGGTTCCGGAGGGTGAGTGTCGGTGGGGCCGGAAATGATGGATGCCATGACTGACAAGCGATACTCGCGGCTCGCCGCAGAGCATCTTCCCGGTGACCTTGTTCAGCGCTGGACAGCGCTGCTGCGCCCATGCGTACGCCTGCGCCACGCCGAAGCCGCCGAGCGGACCGTGGCCGTCCTCGGCGGGGCCCCGGAGCTTCCCGCCGGGGTCGGCTGGCCCGGGTGGCCCGGATACGGGCCCTTGTCCTTCGTCGCTTCGGTGCGGTGTGGCGCACTGCCCAGAGACGGACTTGCTGAGGAGTTCCCAAAGGACGGAACCCTGCTCTTCTTCCACTTCGACGGTCAGGTGGACGAAGACGCCGTCGTGTCCGCCGACGACCCCGAGACCTGGGCCGGGGCCCAGGTGCTGTACATCCCGGAGAGCACCCCCGTCTTCCCGGTGGAAACACCCCCTGTTCTGGAGGCGTTCCCGCGCGTGGAACTCGGGGCGGACACCGAGCAAAGCGCCCCGGACCTGTGGCTGCCCCAGGCCCGGCAAGCCCTGCTCGGCGACACCCGGCACTGGCCCCGGCCCCGCGACACCCCGGCCGGACTCAAACCCTTCGTTCGCGCCTTCGGGCACCTGCGCACCCGGATCGACCACCAGGTCGGCGGCCACGCCGTGCCCGTCCAGGGCCCTGTGGAGTACGAGATCGCGAACGCGGCACTCGGGGGCATGCATGTGTGGGGAGACCAACCGCTGGACCAGGAAGCCGAACGCTGGGTCCTGCTCGCCCAGTTCGGCAGCGACAGCGACGCGAAGATGACCTGGGGCGACGAGGGCGCTCTCTACTGGCTCATCCGCTCCGAAGACCTCGCCGCCCGCCGATTCGACCTGGCTCGGCTCACGGTGCAGGGTTAGCCGGCCGGCCGGTCTCCGCCGTGGGTCTTGGGAGTGATCGTCGCGCGGCCGGAAGCGGCCGTCCGGGTGGCGGCTCAGGCGTCGACAGAGTCGGACCTCCCGTGCCGGCGGCGCATCCGTCGGTCGGCCGGTTGACGTCGGAGACAGTAAGGTCGGCGGTAGTACGAACGCGGGCAACTGCCCGCAAGAAACCCGTGCGGATCCACCGCTGCACCGGCACCGGACCCCCGTGGACTGGTTCACGAACTGCTGCAGGTCCTGCTCGTCGCCGTCCGGCAACCGCAAGGCCAGGGCCTGGATCGGTTCGCGGCTGCCGTCCAGCATCAGTTCCCGTAGACAGCAGTCGACTTGGCCCGCCGGTCCTCGCGCGGCACCGAGGCGAACACGTCAGCGCCGTACAACGCCAACGTCGCCCGGACACGGTCTGCTTGATGTGCGTCCACACACCCGACACGCATCCGATCCGCTGGACCTGATGTGTGTTCAGCCGGTGTGTCCGCGGGCGGGTGTGTCGAGCCCGGTCAGGTCCCACACCCGCACTGTCCTGTCGTTGCCGCCGGTGACGGCGACGGGCCGGCCGTCCACCACAGTCGTCGCCGCACCCCAGACCATGCCCTTGTGGCCTTCCAGGGGTTCGCCGAGTGGCCGACCGGTGACCAGGTCCCACATCCGTACCGTCCCGTCCCCACTACCGACCAGGGCGATGAGGCGGCTTCCCATCACCGCCGTCGTTACCGCTCCCACCTCGCGGCACGCTTCCAGGGGCTCGACAGCGGGCCGACGTGTGGCCAGGTCCCATACTCGTACCGTCCCGTCGAAGTCGCCGGTGACGGCGCAGGGACGACCACTGACCACGGCCGTCGCCGCTGCGCGTACCTCGTTGGTGTGGCCTGCCATAGGCTCACCGATCTGTTTCCGGTCGGCCAGGTCCCACACTCGTACCGTCCCGTCGTTGCTGCCGGTGACGGCGACGGGTCGGCCGTCCACCACGGTCGTCGCCACCGCCTCCACCCAGTCTCTGTGGCCCGTCAGGGGCTCACCGATCTGTCGGCGGCCGGCCAGGTCCCACACCCGTACCGTGCCATCGACATGACCAGAGACGGCCACGGGGCGCCTGTTCACCACAGTCGTCGCCACCGCGCACATGCGGCCGATGCTCTGATCCAGTGGCTGACCCGCATGTCGGCCCGTGGCCAGGTCCCATATCTGTATGAGATTGCTCCCGCCGCCGGATATGGCGACGGGACGACCGTCGACCACGGCTGTTGCCAGCGACCATACTTCGCCGTTGCAGATGAGGCCGTTGTGGCCGACCAGGGGGCCGCCCACGGGTCGGCCATCTCTGAGGTCCCAGATACGGACCGTCTCGTCGTGGCTGCCGGTGACGGCGACGGGCCGGCCGTCCACCACGGCTGTCGCGAGCGACCAGATGCCGTGTTCGTGGCCGGTCAGGGTGGATCGGAGTCGGGAAGTCATATCAGCACGCGCACCACCGGACATGAACGACACGATAGAGCCCGGGAACTGCTCCCACAGCGGTTTGAGCTGCCCTGACGACAGAACAGACACCAGTCTCCCCAACGATCACAGAACGTTGCCACTCCATGATCACCCGGACCCATGACCGTTCTACTACCGGTGTCCCCGACTGCACCCTTCCGCGCAGCCACTCACCGGCCGTGACACGGCGATACAGAACTGATCGCCACATAACCGTTTCGGGCAGCTGTCACGACCTGTATTAGACATCTGTGTGGCAGGCGAGAATTCTACCGGGTCAGGTACCGCGGACGGGATCGAAGGCATGCGTGGAACCCCTGTGGCCATTGGCCTGTACGGGTCGGATACTCGATGATTGAGCACATGACGAATGACATATCCGTGTCCGGAACGGCCATGCGCCCTGGGCCGCCTCACCTGGTCGGCCTGACCGAGTCGGCTGACCGTCCCGGTAACGTGACCGGGAATTTCTGGGCCGGACTGCTGGAGGCCGGCTGGGCGGCACGGTTGCGATCCAAGGACGGCCGGACTCGATTCCAGCTGCGCTACTACGGGGAGCTGTTCGAAGGGCTGATCGTCGGTGACGACTTGCCCGCGCTGCTGTATGCGGTCACCGAGTCGGGGCAGCAGATTCTGCTGTTCGACGGCGCGGCGCATGGCTATGACGCGATGTTCTGCGAGAGCTGGGACGAGGACGGACTGCGCACCCGCCGCGCCGACCAGGTATATGTCGATGCTGATGGCGAGGACACCTTCGAGCTGGTCGTCTGGGCCGGCTACAACATCGACTGGGAGGACGAACGCCAGTCCTTCGCGGACGCCGACGATCCCGACTTCGTCACGCTCGTCGACGGTCGTCGTATTCCGTTGGAGGTCGCCCGGCACGCCGCCTTCGACGCTGTCTCGATAACCGCCACGAACGCTCGGGGCCGGGCCACCGACGTCGTGTCGGAGGAACTGGCCTGAGCGGTACCCGCAGCGGGCCCCTCGACCGCGGACAGGTCTCGTCGGCCTGGTTGGAACCCGAACCATTCCGCGTTCTTGCCCCCTCGATATCCAGCCGCACCGCGGGCGGCAGTGGGCCGAGCGCGGTAGGAAGCACAAGTACCCAGACCGGAAGCCGCCTACTGCGGGGGCTCGTGCTGGACGGACGCCGCAAATCGATCCAGGCCATCGCCTCGCGACTACCGGACGGCAACGAGCAGAACCCGCAGCAGTTCGTGAACCAGTCGACCTGGATCCAATGCCGGCACAGTGGCGGATCTGTGAGCGGGTGCCGCCCCTCACCCACCCGACGGCCTGGGCGATCGAGGACGTGTCGGTGCCCAAGGGCGGACAGCTGCCGGTCGCCGTCGTCCCGCAATACTGCAGATCGTCGGGCAAAGGGCGAACTGTCAGGCCGCGGTCGGCGTCCACGCCGCGACCGACACCACCTCGTGTCCCCTGCAATGGCGGCTACTCCTGACCGAGGAGTGAGCGTCGGACGCCTGCCGCCGGGCCGTCGCCCGCGTCCCGCCCGAGGTCACGTACCGCGAGAAGTGGCGCCTTGCTCTGGACATGCTCGACACTCTGGCCCGCTGGGACATGACGCCGCCGGTCGGATGGCCGACGCCGCCTACGGCAGCAACGCCCACCTACAAGCGTCAGAGAGGACGCGCGCTGGGCACGTCCCCACCGTCACAGGTGTGCCTGCGGGCCTTCAGGACGGCAAGACGGGCAGACAACTCGCGTTCGGCGATGACGAGACCGCGCTCCAGTGTCTCGACGAACAACGTCCGGCTCACCGAAACCACCGTTGACGCCTGCGGACCCTCGTCACCGTGTACCCGGCAGGCGAGGTGGATTGTGTCCCCGTCGGGGAAGGCGAACGCCAGCACCCGATCGGTGCACTCGCCCCAGTCCAGGAACCGGCACCTCGCGAGCTCCGCCCCGGCCTCGGATGCCGTTCCTGTACCGGCGTCGTCGAGCATCCAGTCCTCGGCAAGGCGAAACGCCTCGAACGGCGAGCCGAAACTCACCGGCGGCGCGGTCGGCGCGCGAAAGCGATCGAGCTCGTCCTTGAGCTTCTTGACCAGCAGTGGCCCGTAGAAAGCGTTGTCCCACGCGTTCACATGGAGCCCGCCGACGAAGACGTCGACGCACAACAGAGACGGATCCCGTTCGACGTGGAACTCCAAACCGAATCCGGCCCGCGACCCGAACAACATGGCACCCTCTCCAGTCCTCGCGCGACACCCGTCGCGGCTCGACCCTACTGATCCATTCGGCTGTTGTGCTGGTCCAAGAGGGCCGTAGATTTGCCCTGAGCCCACGACACGGCAGAGGGCGGGACGGCTGGAGACACCTTTGCGGGACAGTTTTTCCGACGGATTCTTTACGCGGCTGGCACACGACACGCATCCGGTGGACCTGATGTGTCTCTATCTGCTGCACGGCTCGGTCGAAGGTATCCCTGGCCTGCTGATGGACCGGGAGACGCTGTCGTTCGAGTACCTGAGTAAGCATGTCGGTGCCGTGGGCCGCTGGCACCATGACGACGCGGACACGTTCTCACTTCATGTCAAGAGGAGGGTCCGCGGGCGGCTGTACGGATTGGAGTTCAGAATCTATTTCATCGCCGGTGAGCCCTACGCCGACGCGGTGGTTCCGTTCGGCGCGACGGTCGACCTGCCCCGGTTCCTGCACCACTTCCGTGGGCAGTACGCCTCGGGGGGAGCCTCGGGTGACTGGGACTTCGACGTGTTCACCGACGTGCGCGATCTCCGCGAGAGCGTCGTGCTGTTCGGCAACCAGCGCGAGGTCTGGTTCCAGGTCAACCGCGGCCCGGTGGTGGCCGGCCGGTCCAAGCCGACCTGGAACCGGGGCCGGCTGGTAACCGGCCGCCTGGACGGCAACCAGTTCGGGACGAGTACCCAACCGCACGCGGGAGGAGTGATGTTCCCCGACCGCCTCGTCACGGTCGAGGGCACCTCGGCCGAGGCACAGGCGTACCGACGGTATGTGGCCAGGCTGCGCGATCCGCTTCCCCTGCGGGCGGGGCGGCCGGTCCGTCCTGAGTTCGGCACCAGGATGCGAACGGCTCCGTGAGCTGATCGGTGCCGGGGCACACGACCGGACGGCCGGCACCGCCCGAAGCGGACGGCCTGCGTGTTGCCCCAGGCCCGTGCCGTTGTGGAGGAGCGGGCTTCAGGATCCTCGGCGATCTCCCCCAGCCTTCGGCGGGGAGATGCCCCCAGCCGCCGTGGTGCCGCGAGTCCCCGAAGATCAGCGAGATGCTGCCGCTGCTCGACCTGCACGACCTGGCCTCCGGCAACTTCGTGCCCGCCCGGGAGCAGTTCCTGACGGGAAAACCGGATTGCGACCTGCTGTCTCACTCGTAGTAGTCGGCGTACTGGGCCGAGTACTCGTCGACGCGGAAGCCCTCGAAGTCGCCCGCCGCTTCGCACTCGAGCAGCCGCTGACGGGCCGCTTCCGCTTCAGGTGTACGAAGCAGCGAGAGATACGCCTTTGTCTCGGCCAGTCCCCGACCGCACAGCAGTTGGACATCGATCGAGCAGGCGGCGTCCATGCTCGCGGTCTTCGCGCTCCAGATGAGTGGCTCTGAACGGCTTCTCTGGCCCCGGTGGAACGAGTTCGGTGGCCCCAGGGACTTGATCGGGAAATGAGTGTTCGTCAGAAGTGGCCCCAGGGGCGGTCTTGCGGTGGGAGCATCGTTGTGCTCCGACAGTCAGGGGGCCCGGATGGACGGCCCGAGAACCAAGGTTGAGCTCTTCGCGGCGATCCGCCGGGATGCGCGTATGGAGAAGCTGTCGATCCGCGAACTCTCTCGCCGCTACGGGGTCCACCGGCGACTGGTCCGCGAGGCTCTGACGTCGCCGTGGCCGACTGCGCGTAAGCCGATGCCGCCACGCGTGTCGGTTCTGGACCCGTACAAGCATCTGATCGACTCGATCCTGCGCGCCGACCTGGACGCGCCGCGAAAGCAGCGGCACACCGCCAAGCGGGTCTTCGACCGGCTGGTGGACGAGCACGGTATGGAGGACGTCTCCTACGGCCGGGTGCGGGACTACATCAGGCGCCGCAAGCCTGAGATGTGGGTCGAGGAGGGCCGCGGCCCACCCGCGGTGTTCATTCCGCAGACCCACCGGCCCGGCGAGGAGGCCGAGGTCGACTTCGGCGACGTCTACATCACCCTCAACGGCGTGCGCACCCTGTGCTACCTGTTCGTCTTCCGGCTGTCTTTCTCCGGGAAGGCCGTCCACCGCATCTTCCTCTCGCAGGGACAGGAAGCCTTCTTCGAAGGCCACCTCCACGCGTTTGAAGTGCTGGGGGGCGTGCCGCGGGGGAAAGTTCGCTACGACAACCTGACCTCCGCGGTCGCGCGGGTCCTCGGCTTCACCCGCGCCCGGGTGGAGACCGACCGCTGGACAGCCTTCCGTTCCTGGGCCGGCCTGGAGGTCTTCTACTGCGCGCCGGGCATCGACGGCGCCCACGAGAAGGGCGGCGTCGAAGGTGAGGTCGGCCGGTTCCGCCGCAACCACCTGGTCCCGGTCCCCGACGTCACCAGCCTGGCCGAGCTCAACGCCCAGATCGACGCGTGGGACCGGCAGGACGACCAGCGCCGGATCGGCGAGCGCCCTCGCACTGTGGGTGAGTACTTCGCCATCGAGAAACCCCTGCTGCTGCCGATGCCCGAGGACCACTTCGAGACCGGCAGGCTCCTGACACCGCGAGTGGACCGCTACGCGCAGATCACCGTGCGGATGAACCACTACTCGGTGCCGGTACGGCTGATCGGCCGCCAGGTCCGCGTCCTGCTGCACGCCAGCGAACTGGTGGTTTACGACGGCCGCACCGAAGTCGCCCGGCACGAGCGCCTGGCCACCCGCGGCGGCAGCCGCCTGGACCTGGACCACTACCTGGAAGGACTGCTGCGCAAACCCGGAGCACTGCCCGGCGCCACCGCGCTGGACCAGGCCCGGGCGGCGGGGAAGTTCACCCCGGTGCACGACGCCTGGTGGGAGGCCACCCGCCGCGCACACGGTGACGCGGCCGGCACCCACGCGCTGATCGAGGTCCTGCTGCTGCACCGGCACATGAGCCACGACCACGTCGTCGCCGGAATCGCCGCCGCTCTGAGGGCCGGGGCCCTGACCTCGGACGCGGTGGCCCTGGAAGCACGCCGAGCTGCCGAACGCGACACCTCCGGCGAGGCCGGCCCGCAGGCGACACCGGGGCGGATCGCGTCCCCCGTGGTGTCGCTGGCCGTACGCCGTCTGGCCGCGCTGCCGCCCGACTCGCGCCCGCTGCCCTCGGTGGCTGCCTACGACCAGCTGCTTCGTCACACCCGGCCACCGGCCGAGCGCCCCACCAGCTAAAGGAGTCCCGCCATGAGTGTCACCCGCCACCGCGGCCTGACCGAACCGGCTGCCGACGCGGCCAACGACGCCGCCTGCCGCAACCTGCGGCTGCCCACCATGCGCGGCCAGTTCTCCGAGCTCGCCGACGCAGCGGCCCGCGACCAGATGACCTATCGCGGGTTCCTGGCCGAGCTGCTGATGGCCGAGTGCGACGACCGCAACCGCCGCCGCTCCGAGCGCCGGATCAAAGCCGCGGGCTTCCCCCGGGAGAAGGCACTGCACACCTTCGAGTTCGACGCGAACCCCGCCATCGACCCAGCCGCCATCCACACCCTGGCTTCGTGCGACTGGGTCCGCAAAGGGCTACCGCTGTGTCTGATCGGCGACAGCGGCACCGGCAAGTCACACCTGCTGATCGCGCTGGGCACCGAGGCCGCGATGGCCGGCTTCCGGGTCAAGTACGTCCTGGCCACCAAACTCGTCAACGAACTCGTGGAGGCCGCCGACGAGAAGCTGCTGACCAAGACCATCGCCCGCTACGGACGGGTCGATCTTCTCTGTATTGACCTATGCCGAGACCGCGACTATGCGGAAGCGGTGCGTGTAGTTCCGCTCCTTCGTGGGGTTTCGGCTGTGTGTGGCTCTGCATAGTTTCC
>NZ_JBEXXE010000061.1:0-61867 GCF_040630255.1 Streptomyces sp. NPDC005820 | reverse complement strand
GCGTGCAGCTGCAAGGCGGAGGAGGGCGTCGACGCGATGGGGGTCCCCCCGCTCGAGCGCAGCCGAGAGTGGGGGAGTCGGCAACCGACGACAACGCCGCAGATGCGCGTGTCAGGCGCCGCACGGCAGGCGGCACCTCTGACGCCAGGTCCAAGCAGCCTGACCGGCTCGTTCGGGGCCTTGACCGTCGTATACGGCGATCAAGGCCCCGTCGGTTATCGGCCACCGGGCCGTGGAGGTCACGGAAAGGTCTCGTCCTGGGTGCTGACTAGCCCTCCTCCGTGTGGCTAACATCACGCAGACGTGGCGATGTTGCCACGGGGTTACGGAGGTGCGACGTGCTGCCAGAACGGGGACGAGACGGCCAGGTCACCAGGCTTGCCCGCATCCTGGGCACCCGCACCGCGTGGACACCCGTCGGGGACGGCGAGTTCTTCTGCCCCGGCTGCGGCGGCGACCGCAACTACCAGCGGCTCACCGGCCGGCGCCGGTTCACCCTCCTCGGCATGCCCGTCCTCTCCCGCGGCGAGACCGGCCCGGTCGTCGAGTGCGCGGCCTGCCAGTGCCAGTACGGCACCGACGTCCTCGACCACCCCACCACCACCCGCTTCTCCGCGATGCTCCGCGACGCCGTCCACACCGTGGCCCTCGCCGTCCTCTCCGCGGGCGGCACCTGCGCCCGCCCCTCCCTGGACACGGCCGCGGACGCGGTCCGCGCGGCCGGCTTCGCCGACTGCACCCGCGAACAGCTCGCCGCCCTCGTCGACGCCCTCGCCGCCGACACCGGCCGCACCTACGGCGAACCCTGCGGCGCCGGACTCGCCATAGAGCTCCACGAGGCCCTCGACCCCCTCGCCCCCCACCTCGCCCCCACCGGCCGCGAATCGATCCTCCTCCAGGGCGCCCGCATCGCCCTCGCGGACGGCCCCTACACGCCCGCCGAACGCGAGGTCCTCGCCACGGTGGGCGCGGCCCTGACGATCGACGCGGACGAGGTGACCCGGCTGCTGGCGGCGGCGGGCACGCCCTCCTGACAGCCGCCCTCCCGATACTCCCCAGGGAGTAACGCGGCCCCCGGGCCACCCGCCGCAGTACCCCCGAACTCGCCCTCACGCGCGACGATCCGGCCCTCCCGTGCCGGAAGTCTGGAGAACGCATCCAGACAACCGTGCCGAAGGGAGGGCCCGTTCATGGGGGCCGGGAAGAGGAGGAGCGTCCCCTGGGGGATGCTCGCACTGTGGGTGGTCGTGCTGGCGTTCGTGTCGCCGTTCGCCGCCGAACTCGCCGAGGTGCAGCACGACCGGATCACCGACTACCTGCCCGCGAGCGCCGACTCGACGAAGGTGGCGAAGATCCAGGAGCGGTTGCCGGGGGGCGGGGTCACCGAGCTGGTGCTCGTGTACCACCGGGACGGCGGGCTGACCGCCGCCGACCGGGCCACGGCAGGGGAGCAGGTCGCGCGCGTCGCGGGGGAGCACGCGCTGACCGGGGAGCCGGAAGGGATCCCGTCCGCCGACGGGACCACGCTGATGTACCCCGTCGCCAGCACCGAACCGGGCACCGACGAGGACCGGCGGGACGCGTTCGTGAACGACGTCCGAGAGGCCGTCCACGGCACCGACGGCCTGAGCGCCGAGGTCGGCGGGCCCGGTGCGCTGGCCACCGACGCCTCGGAGGTCTACGACTCCCTCGGCGGACCGCTGCTCTACACCACCGTCGCCGTCGTCGCGATCCTGCTGATCCTGATCTACCGCAGCCCGGTGCTGTGGCTGGTCCCGCTGGTCGTCGCCGGGATCGCCGACTACCTCTCGATGGGCGTCGCCTACGGACTCCACCAGGCCTTCGGCACCACGGTCTCCGGCCAGAGCTCGGGCATCATGACCATCCTCGTCTTCGGCGCCGGCACGGACTACGCGCTGCTGCTCGTCTCCCGCTACCGGGAGGAACTGCGGCGCGTCGAGCGGCCGTACGACGCCATGCGGGCCGCGCTGCGCGGCTGCGGGCCCGCCGTCCTCGCCTCCTCCGGGACCGTCGCCGCCGGACTGCTGTGCCTGCTCACCGCCGACCTCAACTCCAACCGGGACATGGGCCCCCTGGGCACGGTCGGCGTGCTGTGCGCCCTCGTCGCCATGCTCACCCTGCTGCCCGCGCTGCTCGTCCTCCTGGGCCGCCGGGTGTTCTGGCCGCTGATCCCGGCGTACGGCTCCACGCCCAGGGCCCGCCGGTCGCTGTTCGCCGCGATGGGCACCTCCGCCGGCCGGCGCCCGCTGACCGTGCTGCTCGGCGGCGCCGCCCTGCTCGGCGCGCTCGCCCTCGGCACGCTGAACCTCCCCGGCACCGTCAAGCAGCAGGACGCCTTCGTCGACCGGCCCCCGTCGGTCACCGCGATGGAGACCCTGGCCGCCGCGTTCCCCGAGTCCTCCGCCCAGCCCGTCGACGTCATCACCCCGGCCGCCCGCGCCGACGCCACCCTCGCGGCGATCCGGGGCGTCGAAGGCGTCGACAGCGCGCGCAAGGGCCGTACCGGAGCGGGCTGGACGGAGATCTCCGTGCTCGCCGCCGCGCCCCCGCAGTCGGCGGCCGAGACCGCGACCATCGAGCGGCTGCGGGACCGGCTGGCGGACTCCTACGTCGGCGGGCCCAGCGCCCAGCAGCTCGACCTCAAGGACACCAACGCCCGGGACCGGCTGGTCGTCGTGCCGATCGTGCTGCTGTCGGTGCTGCTGATCCTCGTCGCGCTGCTGCGGTCGCTCGTCGCGCCGCTGATCCTCACCGCCGCCGTGGTCGCGGTGTGGGGCGCGGCGCTCGGCATCGGCGGGCTGGTGTTCGGGCCGCTGTTCGGCTTCGCGGGCACGGACCCCGGGCTCGGTCTGCTGTCCTTCGTGTTCCTGGTGGCCCTCGGCGTCGACTACGGCATCTTCCTGATGCACCGGATGCGCGAGGAGTCGCTGGGCGGCGCCGAACCGGCCGCCGCCGCGCTCACCGCGCTGCGCAGCACCGGCGGGGTCATCGCCTCGGCGGGGCTCGTCCTCGCCGCGACCTTCGCCGTCCTGACGAACATGGGGCTCGTGCAACTCGTCGAGCTGGGCTTCGTGATCGCCGTCGGGGTGCTCCTCGACACCTTCCTGGTGCGGACCTATCTGGTGACCAGCGCGAGCGTGGCGCTGGGCCGCAAGGTGTGGTGGCCGGGGCCGCTGTCCCGCGCTCCGCGGCGGGAAGCGGAATCCGCGCCCGAACGCCAGTACGTCTGAGAGAGGATGGGGTCATGGGGGAGGCCGTGCGGTACCGGCACGCGGACGTGTGGATCGCCGCGGCCTCCGCCACCGTGGCCGTCGTCCTCGCGCTCTTCGTCGAGGACGGCCGCCGCCCGGACGCGGTCGGCTGGACCCTGCTGCTCGCCGCGCAGGTCCCGCTCCTCGTGCGGCGCCGGTACCCGATGGCGGTCCTGGTCGCGGTCGTCGCCTGCGTCGCGCCGTACCACGCGCTCGACTACATGCACAGCGCCGCCGTCCCGGCCGGCATGATCGCCCTCTACTCCGTCGCCGTGTCGGGCAGCGCCCGCCGCACCGCGCTCACCGGGGTCGTCGTCGTGGGCGGCACCCTCACGGTGAACGCCCTCGTCAGCCCCAGCCAGGTCGTGGACATCCTGCGCATCTCCGGCTGGATCGTCGACGTCCTGCTGTTCGGCGGCTGGATCCGCGTCCACCGCGAGCGCGCCGAACGCGCCGAACGCACCCGCGACGAGGAGGCCCGCCGCCGCGTCGCCGAGGAACGGCTGCGCATCGCCCGCGATCTGCACGACCTGCTCGCGCACAGCATCACCCTCATCGGCGTGCGGACCTCCGTCGCCGCCCACGTCCTGGCCGCCGACCCAGACCGCCTCGACCGGGCGGCCGTCGCCAAGGCCCTCGACGACATCGCCGACACCTGCCGCACCGCGCGCGGCGAGATCCGTACGACGCTGGAGGTGCTGCGCGAGGACGACGACGCCCGGGGCCCGCTCCCCGGGCTGCACGGACTGCCCGACCTGGCCGAGTCGGCCCGTGCGGCGGGCGCCCGGGTGGAACTGACGGTGGGCGCAGCCGACGTCCGGCCCGCCGTCGGCGCGGCGGCCTACCGGATCGTCCAGGAGGGACTGACCAACGCGGTACGGCACGGCGGACGCGCGGACCTGACCGTGGCGGTGCGGGTGTACGAGGAGCAGGGCGCCCTGAGGGTGACGGTCACCGACGACGGGGCCGGCGCCGGCGACACCGCCCCGGGGTTCGGGCTCGTCGGCATGCGGGAGCGGGCCCGCAGCGTCGGCGGCACGCTGGCGGCCGGGCCGAGGGACGGGGAGGGCTTCGAGGTGAGCGCCGTACTGCCGGTGGAGGAGCGGTGAGCGGGCCGGTCAGGGTACTGCTCGCCGACGACCAGACCCTGGTCCGGGCCGCGTTCGCGATGCTCGTCGAGTCGGCCCCGGACATGGCCGTGGTGGGGGAGGCGGGCAGCGGCCGGGAAGCCGTGGCGCTGGCCCGGGACACCCGGCCCGACCTGGTCGTGATGGACATCCGGATGCCCGACCTCGACGGCATCGAGGCCACCCGGCTGATCGCCGCCGACGCGGAGCTGGCCGCGGTCCGGATCCTCGTGCTGACCACCTACGACACCGACGAGAACATCGTGGAGGCCCTGCGCGCGGGCGCCTCCGGGTTCCTGGTGAAGGACACCCGGCCCGCCGAACTCCTCGACGCCATCCGCACGGTCGCGGCCGGCGAGGCGCTGCTGTCACCGGGGCCCACGGCCCGGCTGATCGCCCGCTTCCTGCGCGGCCCGGCCCTGCCCGCGCCCACCGGTGGGCCCGAACAGCTGTCCGGACGGGAGCGCGAGGTGCTCGCCCTGGTCGGGCGGGGCCTGACCAACACCGAGATCGGCGACGCGCTCGGACTGAGCCCGCTCACCGCGAAGACCCACGTCAGCCGGATCATGGGGAAGCTGGGGGCGCGGGACCGGGCGCAACTCGTGGTCGTGGCGTACGAGTCGGGGATGGTGACGCCGGGGACGATGTGAGCAGTCCGTCCAAGGGAGCCGCGATGACCCTGCTGAGCCGTACCCTCCTCGCCACCGCCGTGTTCCTGACCCCCTTCGCCGCCGCCGGCCCGGCCGCCGCGAACCCCGGCCGCTGCGCCTCCTCCGTGCCGTACGTCTCCGGACAGGGCGGCTACGCCTCCTACCGCATCCCCGCCGCCGTCACCACCCGGCGCGGCACCCTGCTGGCCTTCGCCGAGGGGCGCCGGGACGGGCCCGGGGACACCGGGGACATCGACATCGTGCTGCGCCGCTCCACCGACGGCGGCTGCACCTGGGGCCCGCTGACCGTGGTGGCCGCAGGGGACGGCGACACCCGGGGCAACCCGGCGCCGGTCGTCGACCCGCGCACCGGGACCGTGGTCCTCGTCAGCTGCGCCAACCCGGGCACGGCGACCGAGGCGGAGATCATGCGCGGGGAGGCGCCGGGCCGCCGGGTGTACGTGCAGCACAGCTCCGACGACGGCCGCCGCTTCACCCCGCCGCGGGACATCACCGACGAGGTCCGGCTGCCGTCCTGGCGCTGGTACGCCACCGGCCCCGGCCACGCCCTCGCCCTCACCCGGGGCCCGCACCGGGGCCGGCTGGTCGTCCCCGCCAACCACTCCGCCGCCCCGCCCGCCGGCTCCGCCGACACCGGCCGGGAGGCCCGCTACTACGGCGGCCACGCCCTGCTCAGCGACGACGGCGGCCGCAGCTGGCGGCTCGGGTTCGTCGACGCCGACCATGACGGCACGGTCAACGCCAACGAGAGCACGGCCGCCCAACTGCCCGACGGCCGTGTCTACTTCAACGCCCGTGACCAGGGCGGCCGGGCGCCCGGCAACCGGGTGGACGCCGTCTCCGAGGACGGCGGCGAGACCCTGCTCCACCCCTACGCCCCGCAGCCCACCCTGGACACCCCCGTCGTCCAGGGCAGCACCCTCCAACTCCGAGGACCCGGAGCCCCGTTGCTGTTCTCCGCCCCCTCCGACCCCACCGCCCGCCGCGCCCCCGCCATCTGGCTCGGCACGGACGCCGGTTCGTCCTTCACCCGGGCGGTGACCCTCTCCGAGCTGCCCGCCGCCTACTCCGACCTGGTGCCGGTGGACGCGGAGACGGTGGGCCTGCTGTACGAGACGGGGACGGCGGGGCCGTACGAGACGATCGAGTTCCGCAGACTGGACGCCTCCGGCCTCCAGGCCGTGTCCGCAAAGTCCCTCCCCCAGAGGGGGCACCCCCACTCGACCTAGCGGGGCGCTAGGGCAGGGTGCGGTCGTACGTCTTGTCGGTGTCGGAGTCGTAGACCAGCTTGCCGGCGGCGTCGTAGCCCATGATCCGCGGGGCCTGGGTGACCTGCTCGTTCAGGGTTCCGTACGCGATGTACCAGCCGTGGTCCAGGACGGCCGGGTCGGCGGTGCTGTCGCCGTAGGTGACGGTGACCTTGGCGACCGAGGCGTCGACATAGCCGATGGCGGCCCAGCGGAACGGCAGCTTCCATTTCCCCTTGTCGATGATCGACTGCATGTACAGGTCGGCGCCGTTGGGGTCGGGCACGACCGGGCCCGCGTCCGGCGCCGCGGCGTCGCGGGAGCTGACGTTGATACCGTCGGCCTTGCCGTCCTTGACGTTGCAGATCACCCGGGACCCGGTCGGCTCGTCCCGCACGGCGACGACGTGGAAGCCGTCGCCGGGGGCGTTGGAGTCGCCGGTGCTCTTCGCGGCGAGGATGATCCGGTAGCCCGACGCCTTGCCCGGCATGCCGGTGAGCGACGAGACCTGCTCGGCGTCCAGGCACTTCTGCAGCCCGTCGGCGGCCTGGGCGAAGGTGATGCCGTCGAGCAGCTGTGCGTCGCTCGCGGGCCGCGCGGGTCCCGCGGCCGTCGCCTTCGGGGACGCCGCCGGGCTGTGCGGGGTGCTGACCGAGGTCATGGGGCTCGCCGTGTCCGCGCCGCCGTCCCCGCTCCCGCCGGCCCAGGCGTACGCCCCCACCGGCACCACGGTCAGCGCCACCAGTGCCGCTCCGACCGCCGCCACTCGCCGCCGTCGCTCTGCCATTCCACGCCTCCTGATCGCTGGATACGGGGCCGGTGCGGGGCGGACGATGTCGGCGTCCCGCACCAGCAGCTCCCGCAACTGCTCCTCGAAAACCTCGTCGATGTGCCGCTCGCCGCTCACCGGCTGCCTCCCTGGCCCTGCCCGGAGACGGCGCGGCTGGGGGCCAGTCCCGGATACGTACGCAATTTCGCCAGCCCCTTGGAGGCCTGGCTCTTGACCGTGCCGGGCGAGCAGCCGAGCACCTCGGCGACCTCCGCCTCGGACAGGTCCTCCCAGTACCGGAGCACCACCACCGCCCGCTGCTTCTTGGGCAGTTGGGCCAGCCCGGCCATCAGGGAGCCCCGCTCCTCCACCTGCCCCGTGGCCTCGTCCCGCCCCGCCCGCTCAGGCGGCGCCGCGGTCAGCGCCTCGGTGACCCGCCGCTTGCGGAACCGGTCGCTGTTGCAGCTGACCAGCATCCGCCGGACGTACGCCTCCGGATTGTCGGTGCGCGAGATCCGCCGCCACGAGCGGTACGCCTTCGCCAGCGCGGTCTGTGTCAGATCCTCCGCGTGGTGGACGTCCCCCGTGAGCAGATACGCGGTCCGCACCAGCCGGGACCACCGCGCTCTGACGAACTCCTGGAACCGATCCTCTAGTTCGGCCTGCATCAAGCACCCTCCTCGCCCTCCAGACCACCGGCTGGGGGGAATCGGTTGCCCGGATGGGCGGGTGGGGTTCGAATGAAGGGATGGACGGTACAGGGCGTGCGGGGAGAGGGCAGGCGGACGAGCCGCGGGGAGTCGGGCCGGGGATCGGGAGCGGCGCCCCCGGGTGGCAGACGGGGGAGCCCGGGGTGCTGGTGTTGCCCTCCGGGCGGGCCGTGCGGGGGCGGGGATTGCGGCGAGGGCTCGATCCGGCGGCGTCCCTGCCGTCGTACGGGCTCTATCTGCTCGGCGAGGAGCCGCCTCGGACGCCCTGGGAGGCGCGCTGGGTGCGCTGGCCCGACTTCCGGCTGCCCGCGGACCCCGCCGACGCCCGCGCCGCCTTCGCCGAGGCGTGGCGGCGGGCGGCAGGTGAGAGGGTCGAGGTCGCCTGCGGCGGCGGACGCGGGCGGACCGGGACGGCGCTGGCCTGTCTGGCGGTGCTGGACGGCGTACCGGCCGACCAGGCCGTGGAGTTCGTGCGCCGGCACTACGACCGGCACGCGGTGGAGACGCCGTGGCAGCGGCGTTTCGTACGGCGGTTCAGAGGGTCAGCGACATGAGCAGCCGGTCCTCGCCGGGACCGAAGTAGTCCTTGCGGGGGCCGCCGGGGTCCGGGACGAAGCCCAGGGAGAGGTAGAGGGCGACGGCCGTCTCGTTGCCGGGTTCCACGGAGAGCCAGACGGAGTGGGTGCCCTGGGCGCGCAGATGGCTGAGGATGCCCGTCATGAGCTGCCGGCCCAGGCCCTGTCCGCGCAGGGCGGGGGCGATGGCGAGGCTGAGGACCCAGCTCTGCGCCTCGTGCGGAGGGCTGGCGAGCACATAGCCGTGCAACTCGCTGCCCTCCTCCACGAGGAGCAGGAAGTCGGGAAAGGCGGTGAGGAGTTGGCGCAGCACGAAGAACGGGTAGGGACCATGTGGGAAGGCCTGTTCGTCGAGGCGCGCGAGGTGCGGCAGATCGGCCTCGGTCGCCCTTCGGATCCGTAACCGCGCCTTTCCGGGCACCTGGCCCAACGCCGGACCGACTGCCGGACCGACTGCCGGACCGGTGGCCGACCGGAAATGATCTCCGGGAAGTGGAGTCATGCCGTCCCCTTGTGAATGTCGACATATCGAATTGGGGCCTTGTGTGATTTCCGTACCTGATCTCCATCATTGGCCAGGTGTATCCACACCTTCAAGACCCCCGTGCCTTGGTAGACTTACGGTAAGGTGAACCATGACTTCTGGAACCACCGCCGATCCAAAACTGAATGCCGACGCACGCTGGGACGACTTCGACCCCGAGGCGTACATCGGCCGCAACTACCTCCACATGCAGGCGGTGGACAAGGAGATCGTCTCCCGGGTGCGGGACCACTTCAGTGATCATTTCCGGGGGAGCGGCAGAGTCCCCTCCGGTATTGACGTCGGCGCCGGTCCCAATCTCTATCCCGCTCTCGCCATGCTTCCCTGGTGCGACCGGATCACGCTCCTGGAGCGGTCCGTCCCCAATCTCGCCTACCTCGGCACCCAGGTCGCCGAGTACGCCCCCCACTGGGACCAGTTCTGGGACGTCCTGTGCGAGGACCCGGCCTATGCCGAACTCGACGTCACCCCGCGGGTCCGTTTCAAGGAAGCCGTCCAGCAGCCCGAGCCCGGCAGTCTCTTCGACCTCTGCGCCGACACCCGCCGCTGGGATCTCGGCACCATGTTCTTCGTCGCCGAATCCATCACCACCTCGCTCGACGAATTCCAGCGCGGGGTGGGCTGTTTCATGAGCGCCCTGAATCCGGGCGCGCCTTTCGCTTCCGCGTTCATGGAGCATTCCCGGGGATATCGCGTCGGTGAGGTGGATTTTCCGGCCACTCGTGAAATCGACGACGAAAAGGTCGAGAGCGCGCTCGCTCCTTTCGCCCAGGACATGAAGATGTACCACTTCGACGATCCGGGCCATCTCGTGCGCGACGGATACGAGGGAATGATCCTGGTCTGCGGTCGACGGAAAGAATGACCACGGGACAGCGGAATCCGTGAAGACCGGCCTGTGCGAGGGGAATGGGCATGCAGATCAAGCCGAGACAGAATCTGCTCGAGGTGTGGCAGGCCATCGCCCGCCATTCCTTCGACGACGGCGCCTGGGACTGGGGCGAATGGGGCGGCCTCAGCAGCGTCGCCGACGCCGAGCGGCTGCTCTGCCTTCTCTATCCGGCCACCGAGATCGAGCCGTTCCGTCTGGACGACCCCGACACCACCCAGCTCGACGTGGAACGGGCCCTGAAGAACGCGGGCGACTCCAGCCAGATCCCCGTGAACCTGGTCGAGATCCTCGGCGACTTCATGGAGCAGCACCGCGGCGAGGAGGGCCCCACCTTCTCGGGCGGCTACTACTTCGCCCCCGAGGACCCCGACCTGGAACTCTCCAAGGAACAGCGGCAGGTCGGCGTCGTCGACTCCTACTCCATGTCGATCACGCTGTGCCTGGCCACCCTCGGCTTCCTCAAGGTGTACCGCGGCAAGACCCTGCGCGCCTCCACCCTCACCCGCATCGACAAGCTCCGCGAGGAGACCAGCAACCGGCTCACCGCCGCCATGGTCAGCCTGCTGCGCTCCTTCACCGTCAACGTCGTCGACATCACCTCCGACCAGGGGCAGGCGCTCGCCCGCCTCCTCGGCCGCGGCCGGCTCTCCGACCGGCAGGTCCTCGCCCGCTTCCAGGACCGCTTCAAGTCGTTGCGCGCCCTCATCACCGAGAGCGTCACCCTCGGCCTCGACGGCGACGTCACCGACGAACTGCGCAACGAGAACCGCCTCTTCGAGTGCGGCTGGGCCTGGAGCCTGGTGAAGGGCGCCCCCGAGATCGAGGTCGAACCGGCCACCGCCCAGGGCATCGGCAAACAGCCCGAGGGCGTCGCCCGCGCCGTGCCCTACCTGTACTTCACCGTCGTCGCCCTCGACGGCATCCCCGACCTGTCCTCCGAGCGCACCCTCGTCCTCGGTCTGCTCACCCCCGAACAGCAGAAGCTCGCCGACGCGCTGCGGCTGCGCTGGGAGATCACCCAGCAGTACTGGTCCGCCATCGCCCGCTTCGACGACGCCACCTGGCCGCTGGAGGAGATCCCCTGGCGCACCACGCTCCAGCAGCTGGAGTCCGAGTACTTCTCCCTCTCCGTGGCCTCCATCCTCGTCCACGACCTGGTCCGCCGGCGCGCCACCGACGACGACCTCACCCGCACCGTCGCCGTGATGGAACGTCTCGCCGACCGCGGCCGCATCACCAGCCGCCCCACCCGTGAGGACCCGGCGGTCGGCCTGCACAACCCCGGCGTCACCCTGCCGCTGCTGGGCAGCGAGAGAATCGGCCCCGCCATGAAGTGGACCATGGGCGACTTCTCCGCACAGCTGCTCAAACGGACCCTGCAACTGTGCGCCCTGTCGAGGAACATCTCCTCCCAGGACCGGCTCCTGCGGCTCGCCGAGAACATCCTCGACCACCTCTGGGCCCGCCGCATCACCGACGGCCAGGGCGTCGGCCTCTGGGACAACGTGCACGCCGTGTACCCCGAATTCCCGGTCCGCGAAGGGCCGTTGTCCTGGAGCATCACCGAGCGCATCACCGAGTGCATGGTCGTCGCGCGCGGCCTCTACACCCAGAACCCGATCCGCAGCGCCGAGATGACCACCCTCGCCCAGGCCGCGATCAGCGAGGCCTCCCACCTCTTCGGCAAGGAGCAGCTGGAACAGCCCGCCCCCGCCCCGAGGAGCCCCCAGGCCGAACAGGTGCGGGCCATCGAGGCCGACCTGCGCCGCGCCCGGGAACTGCTCGACAAACAGCCCGGCACCTCCCACTCCCTGGCCCTCGGCGTCCTCGCCCGGCTCTACGAACTCGACCGTGCCCGGGGCGACTCCGGCCCCCGGGGGGTGTGATCCGTGCTGGTGTTCGCCGCCTCCGACAAGGGAGGCACGGGCCGCTCCGTGACGAGCGCCAACCTCGCCTACCACCTGGCCCTCGGCGGTGACGACGTCTGCTACCTGGACTTCGACTTCGGCTCCCCGACCGCCGCCGCCGTGTTCGACCTGCCCGACGTCCTCACCGAGGCCGAGGAACGCGGGCTGCACTCGTATCTCCAGGGCAAGACCGGCAAACCCCTGCGGGTCGACGTCTGGGCCCGCACCGAGCACCCCGACCTGCGCAGCAGGCCCGGCGGCTCCGGCCGGCTCGTCCTGCTGCCCGGCGACCGCACCGGCGGGGAATTCGTCACCGACGAGGAGAACCTCCACCGCTGCGTCGATCTGATCCTCGGTCTGAAACGCGAATTCGACGTCATCATCGTCGACCTGAGCGCCGGACGCAGTTATGCGATGGACCTCGCACTCGTCGCCACCTCACCCCGCGGCGGGCTCGGCCGGCTCAAAACGCGCTGGCTCGTCTATCACCGCTGGACCCGCCAGCATGTGATGGCCGCCGCCGAACTCGTGTACGGAAAACAGGGAATCGTGCAGGCCGGTATAGCCATGGGGCACCGGCCCGACGCGCTGAACGGCTCGACCCGCTTCGTCCGGGCCGCCGTACCCGATCTCGAGTCGCCCCTGTGGTCACAGGTGTCGCCCGCGCAGTACGCCTGGATGCGCAAGTGCGACAAGGAACTCGAACAACTCGCCGCGGGCCGCGGAATCGGCAAGACCCGGGTCCTGGCCTCCATTCCGCTGGAACCCGTCCTGCAATGGCAGGAACGCCTCATCACCGACGAGGACGTGCACGACCGCAGGATCGCCAACAACGAGACCTGGCAGGCCATGGGAGATCTCGCCCAACGGGTGACCGACGACAAGTTCTGGGGGGAGTTGTGAACCCGTCCGCGGCCGTCTTCCGGGAGACCAGCGCCGAACCGCGCACGGAATCCGTTCCGTTTTCCCATCTCTCCCTGGAATTAGGCCACTTGTACATGGAGGACTTCGTCGAGGGGCCTGCCCGGCTGCGCCGGCACTTCGCCGCCGTACGGCCCTGGGTGGACGCCGCCCGGGCCGGCCTCGGCCCGCTGAGCACCGGGCGGCGCCCCCGGATCAGCACCTGCTTCCTCATCGACGACTACTTCTCCCGGCTCTCCACCCCCGCCGAGCTGATCCCGCCCCTGCTCCAGGCCGCCGCCGACGCCGGGCTCACCATCGACTACCTCGCCCGCGAATCGGGCTGCGCCGTGGCCGACCCCGCCCACCGCGACCGGGCCGAACTCGCCGAGTCCGTCCTGCACCGGCTCGTGGAGTCGCCCCCGCCCGGCAGCAACGGCTTCCGCCCGCCCGTCAGCCGCACCGGCTGGCTCACCAACGGCCGCCGCGCCCCCGCCCGGCGCACCTCCGCCGCCCTCGACGCCACCGGCACCGTCTGGCAGCCGCCCAGCGAGACCGGCGCCCGCGGCCACTCCGTCTTCATGGACGTCGAACTCTGGAACGGCCCCGACGAGGACCGCACCTGGTCCTGCGCCTTCCTCGCCTCCGTCTGGCAGCTCGTCCGCCTCGGCCTGCTGCGCGACAACGGCCGCGCCGTCCTCACCCCCACCCCCTGGGAAGGCAAGGACTTCCCGGCCGAATGGGACGCCCTGCCCCCCGTCCTGCGCCTCAACCCCCAGGCCGCGCCCTTCACCGCGTACGTCACCTGCAGCGTGCTCCCCGCCCGCTTCCTGCCCGTCGAGCACGCCGTACGCGTCATCCTCGACCAGGTGCACGTCGAGGCCGAGGCGCTCCACCAGGTCGCCGAGCGGTCCGCCGCGGAGGGCTTCGCCGTGCCCGCGGGCGTGGTGGACCGCACCTCCTACGTGTTCCCGCCGGGGCTGTGATGGACGGCCTGGGCACCGCCTCGGGTCCCGTCCTCGTCTGCGGCGAGGTGCGCACCTGTCTGCTGCCCACCCGGGACGCGGTCGACGAGCGGGCCGCCGTGGAACTGCTGCGCCTGCGCGCCGACGAACGCGTACGGGTCTCCCGGCACCCCAACCGGCACGCCGTCTCCCCGGACGTCCTCACCGGCGTCGACTGCCGGCTGCCCACCGCCACCGGCGCCCGCAGCCGCGCCGTCGGGACGGTCACCGCGCGGGCGGCGCTCACCGAAGGCCGGGTCCTGCAGTCCACGGCGTACTTCTCCGCTCCCGCCGCCGGCCCCGACCGGCGCCAGCCCTGGGGCTACTACCTGGTCCGCCCCGGCACCCTGGTCCCGGTCGGCCGGCTGCCCGAGAAGTCCCTCACCGAAGGCTTTCTGACCGGTCAGCAGCCCGGCGAACTCGACGTCGGATCCGTCGCCGACAGCCTGCTGGCGAGGATCTCCCGGCAGCACCGGATCCTCGACCACGACACCCCGCTCACCACCGCCGACACCAGCCTGCGCTGGACGGCGGCAGCGGCGGCCGACGGCGGGGAGACCTCCCTGCGGTTCACCAAGGCCGAGGACGGGCTGCGGATCGTGGAACTGCGCCTGCCGCCCGGCACCGCGCCCACCGCCGCGGCCGAACTCTGCGAGGACCTCGCCCTGCACGACTGGCTGCTGACCACCGTCGCCGACAAACTCGACGGACTGCGGGTCGGCTCCGAGGACGGCCGGACCGTCCTGAAGGTGCTGCGCCCCCTCGTCGACCACCTGCTGCACCTGTGGATGCCCCAGGCCCGAGTCGACGGCGCCCTGCACACCGCCTGGCAGGAACTGGAGCGGACCCCGGGCTACAGCAGGCAGTGGAACGCCCTCGCCCAGCGCATCCGCGACCAGCTCGTCCTGCAGAACCTCGCCGTCCCACGACAAGCATTGCCCACAGCCTGACGCACGATCCCAACGGGGGGAGAAAGAGAGTTGAATGCACGGCATGTAACACAGAAACTCCTGGTCACGGTGGTGGTGGGCGGAGTCGTCTACCTCCTCACCAACGTGATCTCGTCCGACGACGACGGCCCCTGGCAGCTCGTGCTCTCCGTGCTGTGCGGCGGCATCGTGCTGATCGTGCAGTTCCTGGTGTCGTTCGTGAACCAGATGCACGCCGTGAAGGGCGCCGTCGACCAGCGCTTCGCCGACATAGGCAAGGCCACCAAGCTCTTCAACGAGGTGGAGAAACTCCGCGACGACGGCGTGCCCCGGCTCGCCGAGAACGCCACCAAGGTCGTCTCCAGCGGGCCCCGCATCCTGCACGACTTCGCGAACGAGGAGATCAACCGGCTCGCCGGAGTCATGGAGGACCTCACCAGCCTCAGCGCCGAGACGCCCGGCGAGAACCACGACTGGCTGATGACACTCACCCGGTGCACCCGGCTCAGCATCGACGCCATCAGCACCACCGTCGTCGACGACGGCTTCTGGTCCACCGAGCCCGCCAACCGCTATCTCACCGCACAGCACGAGGCGATCATCGAGCGGGGCATCACCGTCCGGCGCCTGTTCATCGTCAAGGAACGGAGTGAGCGCGCCGCGCTGGCCCCGATCTGCGAGGAACAGCGGGATCTGCGCATCCAGGTCCGCGTGGTGGCCCTGGACCAGCTGCAGGCCCACCACCGGCGCGGCAACATGATCGACTTCATCGTCTTCGACCAGGCCCTGTCCTACGAGATCCACCCCGACCAGCTGGGACTGAACTCCCGGACCGCCGTGAACGCCCGGCGCGAACTGGTCCAGCCGCTGGTCCGCCGGTTCGAGCAGCTCTGGGAGGCCGCCGAGGAACTCCAGCTGCCCATGAACAACCACCCCGGCCCGGACGGGCTGCGCTCACTGACCAACAGCGGCGGGGGAGGCGCCGGCCCGGACGGCGCCTGAGCCCTCAGGCCCCCGCCCTCTCCTGCGCCCCGCTCACCACGGCCGCCTCCTCGCCGTCCCGCACCGCGACCAGCAGCAGCGGCGTCGCCAGCATCAGCGCCCCCGCGGCGGCGAGGGCGGTGCGGGGGCCGACGAGGGCGGCGAGGGCACCCCACAGGGCGGTGAGGGTGGCGATGGACGCCTTGGTGCCGACCGACCAGGCCGACAGCGTACGGGCCACCCGGTCCGTCGGCGTCAGCTCCAGGCGGGTCGTGGCGAGCACCGGGTTGTAGATCGCCGAGCAGGTGATCAGCCCGAACTCCACGGCCATCACCAGCGCGAGGCCGCCCGCGCCCGGCCCGACGAAGGCCAGCCCGACCGGCCAGCAGGCGCGCAGCGTCCCCGACGCCAGCAACACCCGGCGCCGCCCGTACCGGGCGACCAGGCGCGGCGCCAGCCGGGAGCCGAGCAGTCCACCCGAGCAGGGCACGGCGAACGCGAGCGTGTACTGCCAGGGCGCGAAGTGCAGCGGGCCCAGCATCAGCACGGCCAGCAGCGGCGAACCGACCATGATCAGCCCGTTCACCAGCATCGTGTTCAGATACAGCGCCCGCAGTGTCCGATGGGCGAGCAGATGCCGCCAGCCGGCCAGCAGATCCCCGGCGGTCAGCCGCCCGGCGGGATGCCCCCGCACCGCCGCCGGCTCCGGCTCCCGCCCGCCGATCGCCCGCAGCCCGAACGCCGACAGCAGATAGCTGACCGCGTCCGCCGCCACCGTCACCACCGGCCCGAACAGTCCCATCACCGCGGCGCCGAGCGTCGGCCCGAGCATGGTCGCCGTCCACATCGTCGACTCGAACCGCCCGTTCGCGACGAGCAGGTCCTCCCGCGCCACCAGCCCCTTCAGAAAGGCGCCGCTCGCCGCCGTGAACGAGATGTCCGCCGCCGCGACGACCACCGACACGAGAAGCAGCTGCCCGAGCCCCAGCCCGCCGAGCGCCCACACGAGCGGCACGCTCAGCAGGGCCGCACACCGCACCAGGTCCGCCGTCACCATCACCGGCCGCTTGCGGCGGAACTCCACCCACGGCCCGAGCGGCACCGCGAGCACCGCCCCCACCGCGGGCCCCACCGCCGCCAGCGCCGCCACCTCGGACGGCCCGGCGTGCAGCTCCAGCACGGCGATCATCGGAAAGGCACTGAAAGCGAGCCACGTCCCGAACGTGCTCACCCCGTACGCAGCCCACAACCACCCGAAATCGCGCCCCAGCGCCCGCCGCACCACCGGGGGATCCTAACGACCCCGGCACACGGGTATCGCCGCGTAGGCGAGAATGGGCCGCATGAGCCTGTTCCGCGACGACGGCATCGTGCTGCGCACCCAGAAGCTGGGTGAGGCGGACCGCATCATCACGCTGCTGACGCGCGGGCACGGGCGGGTGCGGGCGGTCGCCCGGGGGGTCAGGCGCACCAAATCGAAGTTCGGCGCCCGCCTGGAACCCTTCTCCCACGTCGACGTGCAGTTCTTCGCCCGTGGAAGCGAACTGGTCGGACGCGGCCTGCCGCTGTGCACCCAGAGCGAGACCATCGCGCCGTACGGCGGCGGCATCGTGACCGACTACGCCCGCTACACCGCCGGTACGGCCATGCTGGAGACCGCCGAGCGGTTCACCGACCACGAGGGCGAACCGGCCGTCCAGCAGTACCTGCTGCTGGTGGGCGCGCTCAGGACCCTGGCCCGCGGCGAGCACGCCCCGCACCTCGTCCTCGACGCGTTCCTGCTGCGCTCCCTCGCCGTCAACGGCTACGCGCCCAGCTTCGACGCCTGCGCCAAGTGCGGAATGCCCGGCCCGAACCGGTTCTTCTCGGTCGCCTCGGGCGGCAGCGTCTGCGTCGACTGCCGGGTGCCCGGCAGCGTCGTACCGTCGCCGCAGACACTGGTACTCCTCGGTGCGCTGCTTACGGGAGACTGGGAGACGGCGGACACGGCGGAGGCCCGGTACGTCAGGGAGGGCAGCGGGCTGGTGTCCGCCTACCTGCACTGGCACCTGGAGCGCGGGCTGCGCTCGCTCAGGTATGTAGAGAAGAGCTAGAGGGACTAGAGGGAGACGAGAAGCACATGGTCGTACGCGGGTTCCTGGGGCGGCAGCGTCGGGAGTACAGGGCACCGGAACCGCACCCGTCCGGCGCCCGCGCGCCGAAGCTCCCCGGCGAGCTGGTCCCCGAGCACGTGGCGATCGTCATGGACGGCAACGGCCGCTGGGCCAAGGAGCGCGGACTGCCCCGCACCGAGGGCCACAAGGTCGGTGCCGAGCGCGTCCTCGACGTCCTCCAGGGCGGCGTGGAGATCGGTGTGCGGAACATCTCGCTGTACGCCTTCTCCACCGAGAACTGGAAGCGCTCGCCCGACGAGGTCCGCTTCCTGATGAACTTCAACCGCGACTTCATCCGCAAGACCCGCGACCAGCTCGACGCGCTCGGCATCCGGGTCCGCTGGGTGGGCCGGATGCCCCGGATGTGGAAGTCGGTCGCGAAGGAACTCCAGGTCGCCCAGGAACAGACCAAGGGCAACGACCGGCTCACGCTGTACTTCTGCATGAACTACGGCGGCCGGGCCGAGATCGCCGACGCCGCGAAGGCCCTCGCCGAGGACGTCAAGGCGGGCCGGCTCGACCCCTCCAAGGTCAACGAGAAGACGCTCCAGAAGTACATGTACTACCCGGACATGCCGGACGTGGACCTGTTCCTGCGCCCCAGCGGCGAGCAGCGCACCTCCAACTACCTGATCTGGCAGAGCGCGTACGCCGAGATGGTCTTCCAGGACGTGCTGTGGCCGGACTTCGACCGTCGTGACCTGTGGCGGGCGTGCGTGGAGTTCGCCTCCCGGGACCGCCGTTTCGGCGGCGCGATCCCGAATGAGGAACTCTTGGCCATGGAAGGCAGAACCGAAGACCAGTAGGTCACTTCGCAGCCTCCGGCCGTTCATCCACCCCGTCGACGCTGCGGGAGATCACCTCCCGATCTCCCGCCAGTCGAAACGGCCCTCCCATGAATCGCGTCACCCCCGCTCTCGCCACCGCCCTCGGCGCCCTGGTGCTCACCGCGCTCCCCGCGCACGCCTCCGACGCCACCACGCGCCTGGCGCACCGCGACAGCTACGGCACCAAGGCCACGTACGAGCCCGAGCAGAGCGCGCACACCTACCAGCGGCCGCCGGCCGGCTTCACCCCCGTCTTCACGGAGAACGTCTCCCGGCACGGCTCCCGCTCCGCCACCGACGGCGAGGACGCCGACCTGATCCTCGCCCTCTGGGACAAGGCCGAGGCCGCCGGCCGACTCACCGGCAAGGGCGAGGAGTTCGGCCCCAAGGCGCGGGCCCTCCAGGCCGCCATGGCGAAGATCGGCTACGGCAACCTCAGCGGCCTCGGCAAGGAGGAGATCCAGGACACGGCCGTCCGCACGGCGCAGCGCCTGCCGTCCCTCTTCACCGGCATCGCGAAGAACGGCGAGAAGATCGACGTCGTCAGCTCGGGCCAGGGCCGCGCCGTCGACAGCGCCAACCTCTACGCGGGCGCCCTCGCCACGACCGACCCCGACCTCAAGCCGCTGATCGGCGCGACCCGCACCGACAAGGACCTGCTCTACTTCCACAAGGCGGCCGGCGGCGCGGCGTACCGCGACTACCTCGCGAACGACCAGCGTCTCGCCACCACCCTCGCCGGCATCACCGACCAGCCGAAGACCCACGCCGCCGCCCGCAGCGTCCTGCGCCGCCTCTTCACGGCGCCCTTCGTCGACCGGCTCGCCACCGCCGACCAGGTCGCCGCCGCGACGGCCGTCTACAACCTCTACGCCATCGCCCCCGCGATGTCCGAGGAGTCCCCGGACGGCGAGGGCTGGGGCATGCAGCGCTACATCTCGGCCTCCGACGCCGCCTGGTTCGGCTATCTCGGCGACGCCGAGGACTTCTACGAGAAGGGCCCGGGCTTCGCCGACAGCGACATCACCTACAGGATGGCCGGCGTCCTGCTGAACGACTTCTTCCAGCAGATCGAGGCGAAGAGGTCCGGCACCAGCGACCTCGGCGCCGAACTCCGCTTCACCCACGCCGAGGAGATCATCCCGCTGGCCGCCCTGATGGGCCTCCCCGGCAGCACCGCCCCGGTCACCGCCGACCACCCCTACACCTACGCCACCAACCCCTGGCGCGGCGCGGACGTGGCCCCCCTCGCCGCCAACATCCAGTGGGACGTCTTCAAGAAGGGCGACGACTACCTGGTCCGCATGCTCTACAACGAGAAGGAGACGGCCTTCAAGGCCTCCTGCCACCCCCTCTCGAAGGGCAGCAAGTTCTACGACCTGGACGAACTGGAGCGCTGCTTCAACCGCGGCTGAGCGGCCGTCGACGCGGACGGGATGCGCGAACCCCGCTGGACCACCCTCCGCCCCGCACAGAGCGGGACCGATTCCCCCGGATCACCCCCTGCGCTCCGGCACCCCCCATTAGCATCGGCGCATGGCCGTGCGGCGAAGCCCGGTCACGCGCGTCTGCGGGGTGGGGGATCGTGCAACGCTCAGTGGTTTTCGTCCATGGCACCGGTGTGCGCGAGAAGTCGTACGACAGGACGTTCGCTACGGTCCGGGCGGAGCTGGCCGGGCTGCGGCCCGCGATCGGGGTACGGGGCTGCTTCTGGGGGCGGGAGGCCGGCGCCGGACTGGCGCTGGACGGTGCGAGCATCCCCGGCTACACGGAGTCCCGCGGCGGCCGGCGCGCGCAGGACGAGGACATCGCCGTATGGGGTGTCCTCTACCGGGATCCCGGCTACGAGTTACGTCTGCTCGGCCTGCGCCCGGCCGTCGTCTCGGGGCTGGACCGCGGCCGGAGCGGCGCGCAGAAGCTGCTCGACGAACTCCGCGGCTACACCCCCTCCGCCCAGGTGCGCGACGCCTTCGCGGCACACGGTCTGAGCGACGCCCTGGACCGCGCCCTGCGCAGGGTCACCGAGTCGCCGGAGCTGAGGGACGCGGCGGTCACCGCCGAGGAGGACGGCTACGAGCACCGGCACGCCTTCGCGAGGGCCGTCGTGGCGGCGGCACTCGCGGACGCCGTGGACGCCGGAGCCGATGCCCCGGACGGCCTTGGACGGGACGCCCTGCTCACCCTGATCGGCGCCGATCTGCACAGCCAGGGACGCGCACTCGCCGCAACGGTCGCCAAGGCCGCCGCCGCACCGGCACTCCTCGCCCTGACCTGGCACGCCCGCCGTCGCCGGGGCGCACACAGCGACGGCCTGCTCGTGCCCGCGGTCGGTGACATCCTGCGCTACCAGGCGCGCGGCCTCGCCCTGCGCCGGCTGATCAAGCGCACCATCGAGCACGCCCCCGGCGACGCCGTCACCGTGATCGCCCACAGCCTCGGCGGTGTGGCCTGCGTCGACCTGATGGTGGAGGAGCGGATCGACCGGGTCGACCAGCTGATCACCGTCGGCTCCCAGGCGCCGTTCTTCTACGAGACCGGCGCCCTGGTCTCCCTGGAACATCCCGGGCAGCCTCCCGCTCACTTCCCGCGCCGCTGGCTCAACCTCTACGACCCGCGCGACCTGCTTTCCTTCCGTGCCGCGCAGGTCTTCCCGGCCGTCGCCACCGACCACGAGGTCGACAACCGCCAGCCGTTCCCGTTCGCGCACAGCGCCTACTGGGGCAACCGTGAGGTCTGGGACGCGATCGGCACATGGCTGGGCTGAGAGCCGTCGACGACCCCGCGCGCGTACACGCCGTGGTCGTCGGCGTCGAACGCTATCCCCGGCACTCCGGCTGGGATCTGCCCGGCGCGGTGGACGACGCCCTGCGCTTCCACAGGTGGCTGCGCAAAGGAGGGGTGCCCGAGGCCAATGTCCAGTTGCTGCTGGCACCGGGGGAGGACAGCCGCGTCCGGCTCGACGCGCTGGCCGGGGAACTCACCTGGCGGCAGACCTGGACCCGCGACCAGGTCATGGACGCGTTCACCGAGGGCCTCGACGGGCGGACCGGCGACCTGCTGTACATCTTCTGGGGCAGCCACGGAGTGCTCGGCCAGGGCGATCGCCGACTGCTGCTGTGCCCCGACGCCTCCCCCAAGGACAAGCGCTGCGTCGACACGGCCAACCTGATGGAATACCTCCAGCGGGACGACCTCACGGGATTCGGACAGCAGGTGCTCCTGTTCGACGCGTGTGCGACCTTCCTCGAGCACCACAACCAGTCGACGGGTCCCGCCGTCGCGGGCTTTCCCACGGTGCGCCGACGCCGTGTCGAGCAGTTCGCCCTGTGCGCGGCCGCCCCCGGCCAGGTCGCGGAGAACGACCCGGCGCTGCGCAGCGGGGTCTTCTCGAACGCCGTGCTCGACTGGCTGGAGACGAACGCCGCCGATCTGCGCCCCGACCCGGCCGCACTCGTCGCCCACGTCCGGGCCGAGACGCCCGAGGTGCAGACCCCGGTCAGTATCGAGGTCCGCGCCCTGGACGGTTCCAGGGAACAGCTGTTGTGGCCGGGCCGGGCCCCGCTTCCGCCGTCGACCGACCGGTCCCGGCTGGCCCTCGCCCTGCACGACGCGCTGGGCGACGCGGACCTGCGGGCCCGTTGTGTCGAGCACCTCGTCGCGCAGTGCCCGGGAGCCGGCCTGGGGGCGTGCCCTTCCGACGAGCGGATCGCCCACGCCCTGCTCACGGTCGAACGGGCCATGGCCGCCCTCGTGGAAGTCGTGCACACCCGGAACCGGCAGGCCGCCGACCAGTTGCTGGCGCTGGGACGCACCCATGGCGTGCCCGGCCTGCTGTCCCCCCTCGAGCACCGCTCGCTGCGGGAGTCGTTCGGCCGGGTACCGCAACTGCCGCCCACGGCACGGGTGATCGCGGCCGTACGAGCGGCCCAGCCCTTGGGGAAGGCCTGGCTGCCGCCGCCCACCACGGAGGAGACGGACGGTTCCTCCGTCGACCGGCTCATGGCCTGTGTGGAGCACTTCGAGCAACTCACCGGCGGACAGAGCGTGGCGCATCCGGGACGACAGCTGGTGCCCGCCGTCGTCCGCTTCACCGAACTGCTCGCCGCGCTCGTCCCCGCGCTCCGCAGGGAACTCCATGAGTGGGCGGACCGGGTGGCCCGGCGGCTCGGCGTCGACGACGGCGGTCTGGCCGAGCGCCGTGCCGAGGCGCTGGCCTGGCCGGACTCGCTCGGACCGGCGGCCTGTCGGCCCCGGGTCCTCGCGCAGTTGGACGCGGCGCCACTCGACTCGGCCGACGGCGGGGACGAGCGCTACACGTGCGTGATGTGGGTCGACGCCGGTGCGGGGGACCTCGTACAGGCCGCCGAACAGAGCATCGAGCCCCTGTCCTCCCGGGGCGTGGTGCGCCGGATAAAGCGGACGGTGAAGCTGCTGCGCGCGGAGACCGAGGAGACCCCGGTCGTGGAGATCCTGCTCCAGCCGGACGCCGTACAGCTGCCTGTGGATGCGTGGAACGGCGCCGACGACGGCGATGCGCTGCCCTACCTGCTGGGGGTGGAGTGGGCGACCGCGCTGCGCTGCGCCCCGCTGGCCGACGCCGAGCGGGAGGAACAGCGGCAGGAGGGCTTGAAGAACCGCCGGGCGGGGTGGCACAACGACACGGTGGTCTTCCTCGACGACGGGCATGCCAAGGGATACACGGGCTACGGAGCCCTGATGGCGGACGTCCGGGCGGCCCGCGCCGTGGTCCGGGCGGGCCCGGACGGCCGGGACCGGCTGGTGCAGGCGGCGCTGCGGCTCGGCTACCCCGTCGTGCTGTGGGACCGGCAGGCGCCGGCCCAGGTCCCGGACGCGCACTTCGACGCGCTCCGCCCGGAGAGAGCCGTGGACGGGCTGCCCTGGCGGATCCGGGACTACCGGGCCCAGGCGTGCATGAACCCGGCGGCTCATCCCGTGTGCCCGGCGGCGCTGCTGGAATCCGCCGACCGCCCCCTTCCGCCCGTCCTGTCCCTGACCGGACTCTCCGACCCCGCAGCCCGTTCCGACTCCCCAGAGGCGAACCCCCGATGACCTCAGAGACCCCAGAGACCCCGGCATCCGAAACGGACGACGGCACCGCCGCCGCGGACGAGAACTGGCGGCTCTTCCGGGGAGACGGCCGGCGGCGCACGGTCGCGATCCCCGCGGCCCCGCCCTGGCGCCGCTTCGCGCCCGCCGAAGGCGGCACCCCGGCCGGGGCCCATTACGTCATCGGCCGCGAGGAGACCGACGTCGTCAACGCCGCCATCCATCTGCGCCGGCCGCTGCTCGTGACCGGCCACCCCGGCACCGGCAAGTCCTCGCTGGCCACGGCCATCGCGCACGAACTCGATCTGGGCCCCGTGCTGCACTGGCCCGTCAACAGCCGCTCCACGCTCCAGGACGCCCTCTACCGCTACGACGCCATCGGCCGGCTCCAGGAGAGCAACCTCGCACGGGACCCGGACGGGACCCGGTCCGGCATCGGCTCGTTCCTCCGGCTCGGCCCGGTGGGCACGGCGTTCGTCGCCGCGGACCGCCCCCGGGTGCTGCTCGTGGACGAACTCGACAAGGGCGACATCGATCTGCCGAACGACCTGCTGACCGTGTTCGAGGAGGGCACCTTCGAGATTCCGGAGCTGTCCAGGCTGCCCGAGAACCAGGCCGAGGTCGACGTCCTCACCATCGACCCGCACATGACGGCGCGGGTGACGCGGGGGGTCGTCCGCTGCGCCGAGTTCCCGCTCGTCGTCATCACCAGCAACGGAGAGCGCGACTTCCCGCCGGCGTTCCGCCGCCGCTGCCTCCCCCTGCACCTCGGGGACCCGGACGAGGCGCGGCTGCGCGGGATCGTCGAGGGCCATCTCGGGCCCGATGCCCTCGCCGACGCCGGTGACCTCGTCATGGCGTTCCTGGCCCAGCGGGCGGTCGGGGAACTGGCCACCGACCAGCTTCTCAACGCCGTGTTCCTGCGCCGGGGCGGGGCCCGGCTGGATGCCGACGGACTGCTGAAGACGGTGCTGCACCGGCTCAACGCGGACGGCTGAGCCATGTTCGAGGAGCTGCGGAGGCTACTCGGACAAGAGGCCGGGCTGCCGTCCCTGGGGCAGGAGGAACTCCTCGACATTCTCTGGCTCGCGGCACGCGTCCCGTCCGGCCCGGCGGCACCCCTGGCCGCGCACATCCCGTCCGGCACCGACCCGGAGTCGCCGGACGCCGAGGGCTCCCTGCCCGGTGCGGAGCCGGACCCGGACGCGACCGCACCCCCCGGCAGCACGGCGGGGAAGAGACCCGGGAACACACGGAGAACCGCCCGCCCGGTCCCCCAACTGCCGGTCGTCTCCGGTCCCCTGACCGCCGAACCGCCGACCGGAGCCCTGTGGACCCCCGGCGCCCGGGCCCTCGGCCCGACCCTTGCCCTGGGCCGGGCCCTGCGTCCGCTGAAACGGCGCGTCCCGAGCCGCCGCCGCAGTGAACTCGACGAAGCGGCCAGCGCCGATCTCCAGGCCGACACCCGCACCCCGCAACTGGTGCTGCGCGCCCAGCCGGAGCGATGGCTGCGGCTGACCCTGATCATCGACGGCGGCGTGTCCATGCCTCTGTGGCAGCGGCAGTGCGCCGAACTCCAGGGCCTCTTCGAACGCAGCGGCGCCTTCCGCCAGGTGGAGACCTACCAGATCCGCTACGACACCGGGGGCGCGGAAGTCCGTCTCGGCCGCCCCTGGACCGCCGCGACGCCGACCCGGCCGGCCGACACCGTCTCCGACACCGCCGGCCGGACCATGGTGCTGGTCGTCACCGACGGCGCGGCGGCCGCGTGGCGCGACGGACGCCTGCGGCCGGTGCTCGAAGCCTGGGCCCGCTGCGGTCCCACGGCGGTGCTCCACACCCTGCCCCGCCGGCTGTGGGCGGGCTCCGGCGTACGGGCGGACAGCTGGCAGGTCGTCTCCCCCCGCCCGGGCGCGGCGAACACCGCCTGGACCGTGACGGACCAGGTGCTCCCCCCGAGCGTCGCACCGCCCCCGCCGGTGCCCGTCCCCGTCCTGGAACTGACCCCGGCCGGCTTCTCGACCTGGGCCGCCCTGAACACGGTCGTCGGCCGACCGGTCCCGGCCCGTCTGTGGGCCTCCGAGCCGAGCCAGGCGCCGGCCGCACCGGTCCGTGTCTCCGTCCGGGACTTCGCCCGCGCCGCCTCGCCCGAGGCCCTGCGGCTGGCCGCGCATCTGGCGGCCATGGCTCCGGTCACCGTGCCCGTGATGCAGCTCGTCCACTCCTGCCTCGACCAGCGCCAGGACACCGCGCCACTGGCCGAGGTCTTCCTGGGCGGCCTGATACAGCCCGTGGAGCCCGAGGACACCGGCCGCACCGGACGCCACCGGCTGTTCGATTTCACCCCGGAGGCCAAGGACCTGCTCCTGGACGCCGTCCCCACCGCGGAACTCCTCGACTGCAGCCGCCGGGTGGGGGAGCGCATCGAGAGCCTGACCGGCCGCTCGTCGGACTTTCCGGCCTGGCCACTGGACCGGGACGAGACGGGAGAGGCCGCACCGTTCGCGTACCTCGGGCCGGCGATGCAGGCACGGCTGGGGGTGCCGGGCTCGGCCGCCGACGGGGTGGTCCTGTCGCCGCACACCGAGGAGACGGCGTCCGGGTGGGGGCCGGGTGAGGCCTCCGTCGAGCTCCCTCGCTGGGACTACGTCATGAACCTGGTGGACAGGGCCGTCGGGTCGTCGGACGAGCCGCCCGCCGCGATTCGGTCCAGGTTGCGCGAGCGGTATGTGGACGTGCTGCTGTCCCGGTGCCCCGAGGAGGTGCGGAGCGCGTTCGCCCGGGTGCGCGGCGTTCCGCAGGACGCCGATGTGCTGCTTCTGCATCTGCTCGGATACGTCCATGACGAGCCCGCCGCGACGCGGAAGAGCGAGGCGGAGATCGCCGGGGACCTGTTGCGGTACCTCGACGAGCGGGGCCTCCGTCTCGAACGCGACCGTTCGGGGGAGGCGGCGCGCCGGCATGACGTGCTCTGGCAGGAGGACGGCTGGATCTGCCCGGTGGCGATCCGGCGGGCCGCCTCGCCCTTCGGCTGGCGGGCGCCCTGGCAGGACTCCCTGACCGGCCCGGCCTTCCTCCTCGCGGTGGACGACGACGACAAGCCGGACGGACGGGTCCCGTTCGACGAGTGCGTGGTGGCCTGGCCGGACCGGTCGCTCATCGGCCTGCGCCTGCAGAACCGTGCCCCGACCGGCTCACCGGGCGCGCCGGGAACGCGCAGGATCTGTATCGCCGTCGACATCGTCGGATACGGGAAGATGGACCGCCGCACGGGACGGCGGATGCAGGAAGCCCTGCACGACGTCCTCGACCTCGCGATGAGGATGACGGGGGTTCCCCGCCGTCTGTGGGTCCGCCAGGACCGTGGTGACGGCACACTCGTCCTGCTGCCCCACGGGGTGGACGAGGCGAGGGCCGTCCGCGGATTCGTGGACGGTCTCACCCAGGGGCTGCGGCACGTACACGAGCGGGGGGTCCGGATGCGCGTGCGGGCCGCACTGGCCCTCGGCGCCGCGGGCGTGAGCGAGCGGGGGGCCGGCGGGGAGGCCGTTCTCCATGTCGCCCGCCTCGCCGACTCGGCCGTCCTGCGCGGGTCACGGGCCGACTGCGCGCTCATCGTGTCCGAGTCGCTGTACGAGAGCGTGCCCGAACTCCACGGCCGCCTCCAGCGGGTACGGATCGAGGAGAAGGCGCTCCGGACCTGGGCGTGGCTGCGGCCCGACCCGCCCGGGCTTCCCGACCCGGATCGCTCCAACGCGGTGCTGATCGGGGTCGGCGCCTACACCGAACTGCCCCGTCTGCCCCAGGTCGGCGTGGGACTGCGAGAGCTGTCGCTGCTGCTCACGGATCCGTCGGAGGGCACCTTCAGCGGGGCTCGGACCACGGTGCTGCCGGACCCGGACGACGGAGCGGCGGTGCTCGGCGTACTCGCCCATGCGGCGATCTCCGCCGAGGACACCCTGCTGGTGTACTTCGCGGGACACGGCCTGTACGACTCGGTCTCCGGCGAGCTGAGCCTGGCTCTTCGCCGCAGTCGTCCATACGCGCCCGTCACGGGCGTGCCGTTCGACGACATCCGCAGAGTGGTCCTCGGCAGTGCGGCCCGGCACAAGATCGTCATCCTGGACTGCTGCTACAGCGGGCCCCCGGGGTCCCGCGGCGTGCCCGGGGTGTTCAATGCCGTGCCCACGGACGATGTGACCGTCCTGGCGGCGTCGGCTCCACCCGGGGACGGGTGCATGGCGCTCACCGGAGAGCTCGTCGACGTCCTGGCCGCCGGTCTGGACGACGGGTCGGAGGTCGTCTCGCTGAGGGTGCTGCACCAGGAGCTGCGACACCGGCTCAGGGCAGCCGGTCTCCCCGAGCCGACGCTCGGATCCCACGACAACGGCGAGATCGCCCTCGCCCGCAACCGCGCCCGCTAGGGCGTGCCCGCGCACTCCGCGCAGGTCCCGAAGATCTCCACCGTATGCGCCACATTCACAAACCCGTGCTCCGCAGCGATCGCCTCCGCCCACTTCTCCACCGCCGGCCCCTCCACCTCGACCGCCTTGCCACAGGTGCGGCAGACGAGGTGGTGGTGATGGTCGCCGGTGGAGCAGCGGCGGTACACGGACTCGCCGTCGGAGGTGCGCAGGACGTCCACCTCGCCGGCGTCGGCGAGGGACTGCAGGGTGCGGTACACGGTGGTCAGGCCGACGGAGTCGCCCTTGTGCTTGAGCATGTCGTGGAGATCCTGCGCGCTGCGGAACTCGTCGACCTCGTCCAGTGCCGCCGCGACGGCGGCGCGCTGCCGGGTGGCACGGCCCTTCACGGGCGGTCCAGCGGTCGTCACCGTTGCCTCCTCACGTCTGCGGCTTGCCGGGCCATTGTGCCAGCCCGGCCTGTGCCGAGTCAGACGCCGACCCCGTCGTCGGCCCCCCTCGTGGCCGGAATCGTGCACTCCGCCGGGTCTCCGGCGGGGTGGGCGGCGGCTGCCGCGCGGGCGCGGCGGCGGGCCAGGGGGGCGGCCAGCGCGCCGAGCGCGAGGAACGCGGCGATGGTGAGCAGCACGATCGTCGCGCCGGGCGGTACGTCCTGGTAGTACGAGGTGACGGTGCCGCCGATGGTCACGCTCACGCCGATCGCGACGGCGATCGCGAAGGTCGCGGCGAAGCTGCGGGTGAGCTGCTGGGCGGCGGCCACCGGGACCACCATCAGGGCCGACACCAGCAGCAGGCCGACCACCCGCATGGCGACCGTGACGGTCACCGCCGCGGTGACCGCGGTGAGGAGGTTCAGGGCGCGGACCGGGAGGCCGGTCACCCGCGCGAACTCCTCGTCCTGGCTGACCGCGAACAGCTGGCGGCGCAGACCGACGGTGACGAGGACCACGAACGCGGCCAGCAGGCAGATCGAGGTGACGTCGGATTCGCTCACCGTCGACAGGGAGCCGAAGAGGTACGAGGTCAGGTTGGCGTTGGAGCCGCCCGGGGCGAGGTTGATGAACATCACGCCGCCGGCCATACCGCCGTAGAAGAGCATGGCGAGGGCGATGTCGCCGCGGGTGCGGCCGTACCAGCGGATCAGTTCCATCAGCACCGCGCCGAGGACCGAGACCGCGGTCGCCATCCAGACCGGGGAGGTGGAGAGCAGGAAGCCGAGGCCGACGCCGGTCATCGCGACATGGCCGATGCCGTCGCCCATCAGGGCCTGGCGGCGCTGGACCAGGTAGATGCCGACGGCGGGGGCGGTGATGCCGACGAGGACGGCGGCGAGCAGCGCCCGCTGCATGAAGGCGTAGTCGAGGAAGTCCATCAGCTCAGCAGTCCTGTGCGCATCGGTTCGGCACCCGCCGGGGCGTGCGGGTGTACGTGGTCGTGGCCGGGCAGGGCATGCTGGCCGACGGCCTTCGGCGGCGGGCCGTCGTGCTGCACACAGCCGTCGCGCAGGACGACCGCCCGGTCGATCAGGGGCTCCAGGGGGCCCAGTTCGTGCAGCACGAGCAGGACCGTCGTACCGGCCGCGACCTGGCTCTTCAGGGTCTGCGCCAGGACCTCCTGGCTGGCCAGGTCCACGCCCGCCATCGGCTCGTCCATGATGAGCAGCTCGGGCTCCGAGGCGAGCGCGCGGGCGATCAGGACGCGCTGGTGCTGGCCGCCGGAGAGCGCGTCGACGTTGTCCCTGGCCCGGTCCGCCATGCCGACGAGGTCCAGGGCGTGCCGTACGGCCTCCCGGTCCCCCTTGCGGAAGACGCCGAAGCGGGTGCGCGAGAGGCGGCCGGAGGAGACGACCTCGGTGACGGTGGCGGGGACGCCGCCGGCGGCGGTGGTGCGCTGGGGGACGTAACCGATCCGCGCCCAGTCCCGGAACCGCCGGCGCGGGGTGCCGAACAGCTCGATCTCGCCGGAGGCGACGGGCACCTGGCCGATGACGGTCCGCACGGCGGTGGACTTGCCGGAGCCGTTGGCGCCGAGCAGCGCGACGACCTCACCGCGGTGCACGGTGAGGTCGATGCCCCGCAGGACGGGGCGCGAGCCCAGGTCGGCGCGGACACCGCGCAGGGAAATGACGGGCTCCGTCATACCGCTTCCGGTCATGCCGCTTTCTCCGATCGGCTGGTCACTTGGCTCCCAGGGCCTTTTGGAGCGCCTTGAGGTTCGCCTGCTGGACCGAGAAGTAGTCCTTGCCGCGGGACTTGTCCGTGATGCCCTCGATCGGGTCGAGGACGTCCGTGGTGAGTCCGGCGTCGGAGGCGATGGTCTTCGCGGTCTTGTCGCTGACGAGCGTCTCGTAGAACACGGTGGTGACGCCGTCGGCCTTCGCCATCTTCTCAAGCTCCTTCACGCGCGCCGCGCTGGGCTCCGACTCGGGGTCGAGGCCGTTGATGGCCTCCTCGGTCAGGCCGTAGCGCTCGGCGAGGTAGCCGAAGGCGGCGTGGGTGGTGACGAAGACCTTGGTCCTCGTGTCCGCGAGCCCGGTCCTGAACTCGGTGTTCAGGGCGTCGAGCTTCTTCACCAGGGCCGCGGTGTTGGCCTTGTAGTCCGCGGCGTGGTCGGGGTCGGCCTTCTCGAAGGCCTTGCCGACGCCCTCGGCGACCTGGGCGTAGCGCACCGGGTCGAGCCAGATGTGGGGGTCGAGGCCGGACAGCTCCTCGTTCTCGTGGTCGTCGTGCTCGGCCGCGTGGCCGCCGACCTCGTTGCCGTGCTTCTCCAGGGAGGTCAGGGAAGCGGCGTCGATCTTGGTCTTGACCTCGGACTGGGCCACCGCGTCGTCGACGGAGGGCTGGAGGTTCTTCAGGTAGAGGACCGCGTCGGACTCCTGGAGCTGCGCGGTCTGCTTCGCGCTGATCTCCAGGTCGTGCGGCTCCTGGCCGGGCTGGGTGAGACTGGTGACGTGGACGTGGTCGCCGCCTATCCGCTCGGCGAGGAAGGCCATCGGGTAGAACGACGCGACGACGTCGAACCTGTCCGTGTTGCCGGCGGCACTGGCCCCCGAGCAGGCGGTGAGGGTGCCGAGCCCGAGGGCGGCGGTGACCGCCATGGCTATGCCGGATATGTGCTGACGCCGTACGTTCATGACAGTCATTTTCAACAAATATGGAAACCGTTGTCAACAAGGGTCGGGCAAGGGGAACCGATTTGGTTCAGGGGGAGCCCCCGCCGGTACCCTGAATCATTCGCTGGAAGCATCTCGCTTCGTCGCCCGTCGTCGTTATGAAGAGAGCACCGTGGCCGCCGACAAGATCGACACCATCGTCAGCCTGAGCAAGCGCCGTGGCTTTGTATTCCCCTGTAGTGAGATCTACGGCGGCCAGCGTGCCGCCTGGGACTACGGACCGCTGGGTGTCGAGCTCAAGGAGAACCTGAAGCGCCAGTGGTGGCGCTACATGGTGACGGCGCGCGAGGACGTGGTCGGCATCGACTCGTCCGTCATCCTGGCCCCCGAGGTCTGGGTCGCCTCCGGTCACGTCGCCACCTTCTCCGACCCGCTGACCGAGTGCACCTCCTGCCACAAGCGGTTCCGCGCGGACCACCTGGAGGAGGCCTACGAGGCCAAGCACGGCCGTCCCCCGGCGAACGGCCTGGCCGACATCAACTGCACCCACTGCGGTACGAAGGGCCAGTTCACCGAGCCCAAGCAGTTCTCGGGCCTGCTCTCCACCCACCTCGGCCCGACGCAGGACACCGGCTCCATCGCCTACCTGCGCCCCGAGACCGCCCAGGGCATCTTCACCAACTTCGCCCTGGTGCAGACCGCTTCGCGCAAGAAGCCCCCGTTCGGCATCGCGCAGATGGGCAAGTCCTTCCGCAACGAGATCACGCCCGGCAACTTCATCTTCCGCACCCGCGAGTTCGAGCAGATGGAGATGGAGTTCTTCGTCAAGCCGGGCGAGGACGAGACGTGGCAGGAGTACTGGATGGAGCAGCGCTGGAACTGGTACACCGGCCTGGGCCTGCGCGAGGAGAACATGCGGTGGTACGAGCACCCGAAGGAGAAGCTCTCCCACTACTCCAAGCGCACCGCTGACATCGAGTACCGCTTCCAGTTCGGCGGCAACGAGTGGGGCGAGCTGGAGGGTGTCGCCAACCGCACCGACTACGACCTCAGCGCCCACTCCAAGGCCTCCGGCCAGGACCTCCACTACTACGACCAGGAGGCCGGCGAGCGCTGGACGCCGTACGTCATCGAGCCCGCGGCCGGTGTCGGCCGCGCGATGCTGGCGTTCCTGCTCGACGCCTACGTCGAGGACGAGGCCCCCAACGCCAAGGGCAAGCTGGAGAAGCGCACGGTCCTGCGTCTCGACCACCGTCTCGCCCCGGTGAAGGCCGCGGTCCTGCCGCTGTCCCGCAACCCGGAGCTGTCGCCCAAGGCCAAGGGCCTCGCCGCCGCGCTGCGCCGGCACTGGAACATCGAGTTCGACGACGCGGGCGCGATCGGCCGCCGCTACCGCCGCCAGGACGAGATCGGCACGCCGTACTGCGTCACGGTCGACTTCGACACCCTCGAGGACAACGCCGTCACCGTGCGCGAGCGTGACTCCATGAAGCAGGAGCGCGTGTCCCTCGACCAGATCGAGGGCTACCTGGCGGGCCGCCTGATCGGCTGCTAGTCCACCGCCGACACCGGCCCCGCACCCCTCACCGGCGTGCGGGGCCGCTGTGTTTTCAGAGGTCCAGGTCCGCGTACAGGGCCGCGTGGTCGGAGGCCTGGGTCGCCCTCGACGTGACCGTCTGGAACGACTTGAAGGTCTTCGGCTCGAAGATGCCCCGCCGTTCCACCTCGACGTGCTCGATGCGCTCGAACAGTCCCGGCGGGAACAGGAGGTAGTCGATCTTGTCCTCGTCCTGTGTGCCCGGTCCGTGGGTGCCCGGGTCTCCCGTGTAGCTGGAGTGGGTCATCGCGTCCTTGAGGCCGGCTTCCAGGAGGGTCTGGACCGGGGGGCTGGCCATGAAGTCGTTGAGGTCGCCGGCGACGACGACGTGGTCCGACCGCAGGAGGGCGGCCTCGTAGATCTCCCGGACGCGCTTGGCCTGGCGGGCCCGGAGTCCGGCGCCGCCGCCGCGCTTGCTCTTGAGGTGGTTGCCCAGGATCCACAGGGGTGTGCCGTTCACGGCGATCTCGAACTCGGGGCAGTCCCGGCTGAAGAGCCGCCGTCCGCCCTGCCCGGGGTCGAAGAGGTGGGACCGCACCGAGGTGATGGGGTGGCGGCTGAGGATGCCCACGTCGATGCCGCGGGGGTCATTGCCGTCGATCAGCAGGTTGAACGGGTACGGCTGGTGCCCCAGCGTCTCGCCGAGGACGTTCTCGTTGAAGCGCTCCAGGGCGAGGCGGTCCTCGACCTCCACCATGAGCAGGATGTCCGCGTTGACCTCGGCCACCACTCGCCCCGTGTTCTGTACGGCCGGCCAGCTGAGGTCGTCGCGCACGAGCTGGGCCCAGCCGGCCCAGTCCCCGCGGCCGCCGGCCGCGACGGTGACGGGGGGACCGTCGTCGAAGAGTCTGCCGCCCCGCCCCTTCAGCTCGTTGACGAAGAACGGCCGGGGGCTGTCCGGCGCGGAGTCGAGGGCCTGGTGCTCCCTGACGATCGCGAGGATCCGGTCCTTGTCGTTCTTCGTGTAGCTCTCCTTCTCCAGGAGGGACACGAGTTCACCGAAGTCGGCGAGGACCTTGTCGCGCTGGGTGTCGCTCTCCAGGGCGAAGGCTTTGGGGCGGCGGAAGAGGTTCTCCGCGTTGAAGGTGCCGATACGCATGGTCATGACGCGCCTCCCGCGGCGGCGCTGAGCCGCACGGCCGACGGCAGGCGCCGCCGAGGTGACTGCACGCCGACATTCCCCATTGTCCCGGTCGCGGGCTCTGCCGTCGTGTCGAAGTAACGGCTGACAGATAACAGCTGACAGATAACAGCTGACAGATGTTGATATCTGTCAGCCAAGATGTCAGGGTGGAGTACATGACGATCTCCACCCGCCCCCTCGGCACCACCGGCCCCCGTGTCTCCGCCCTCGGCCTCGGCTGCATGGGCATGACCGCCCTGTACGGCGAAGCGGACCGCGCCGAGTCCATCGCCACGATCCACGCCGCACTGGAGGCCGGCGTCACCCTGCTGGACACCGGCGACTTCTACGGCATGGGCAGCAACGAACTGCTGATCGCCGAGGCCCTGCGCACCGCGCCCGCCGCCCGGCGCGAGCAGGCCCTGCTCAGCGTGAAGTTCGGCGCCCTGCGCGGCCCGGACGGCTCCTGGCTGGGCTACGACGGCCGGCCCGCCGCCGTGAAGAACTTCGCCGCCTACTCCCTCCAGCGCCTCGGCGTCGACCACCTCGACGTCTACCGCATCGCCCGCCTCGACCCCGACGTCCCCGTCGAGGAGACGGTCGGCGCCCTCGCCGAACTCGTCGAGCAGGGGTACGTCCGCCACATCGGCCTCAGCGAGGTCGGCGCCGAGACGATCCGCCGGGCCGCCGCGACCGCCCCGATCGCCGACCTCCAGATCGAGTACTCGCTGATCTCCCGGGGCATCGAGCGGTCGATCCTGCCCGTCACCCGCGAACTGGGCATCTCCGTCACGGCGTACGGCGTCCTCGGCCGGGGCCTGATCTCCGGGCACTTCACGGCCGAACGGCAGCTCACCGCGGGCGACTTCCGGGCCTTCTCGCCCCGCTTCCAGGGCGAGAACCTCCAGCACAACCTGAACCTGGTCGAGGCCCTGCGCGCGGTCGCCGACGGCAAGGGCGTCTCCGTCGCCCAGACCGTGATCGCCTGGGTGCTCGCCCAGGGCGAGGACATCGTCCCGCTGATCGGCGCCCGCAGCCGGGAGCGGCTCACGGAGTCGCTGGGCGCCCTGGACGTCGTACTCGACAAGGCGGACCTCGCCGCGATCGAGGAGGCCGTACCGGCCGACGCGGCGGCCGGCCAACGCTATGGGCAGGCGGCGATGGAACACCTCGACAGCGAGCGCTGACACCCCTGCCCGGTACCGTCTGACCATGGCTCCACCGCAGACCTCCGAGACCCTGACCCCCGAGCGCATCCTCGAAGCGACCGAGGAGGTGCTGCGGCGCCACGGCCCCGCCAAGGCCACCGTGGTCGACGTGGCCCGCGCCCTCGGGGTCAGTCACGGCAGCGTCTACCGGCACTTCCGCACCAAGGCGGCGCTGCGCGAGGCGGTCACCAAGCGGTGGCTGGACCGTACGTCCGAGGCCCTCGCGGGCATCGCCGCCGACCGGGCGCACGACCCGCAGGCCCGGCTGCGCGACTGGCTCGCCGCGCTCTTCGCGGCCAAGCGGCGCAAGGCGGGCGACGACCCCGAGCTGTTCGCCACCTATCTGGTGCTGTCCAAGGAGAACGGCGAGGCGGTCCGCGAGCACATCGCCGACCTGACCGGCCAGCTCGGCACGATCATCACGGCCGGGGTCGGCACCGGAGCCTTCGCGGTCCCCGACCCGGCCACCGCCGCCCGCGCCGTCTTCCAGGCCACCGCCCGCTTCCACGACCCCGACCACCGCACCGCGTGGGAGCGGCCGGAGGCGCAGGACGACTTCGAGGCGCTGGTGGACCTGCTGGTGAGAGGGCTGGGCGCGAGCTGAGCGGCGGCCGCCCGGGCGGGACGGGCGGCCGCCGCCCGGGCGGACTAGAGTGTGCGGCCGACGACGCGAGTGAGCGGCGACGCGAGACACCGGCCACCCGCGACACCGACACGAACCGGGAGAGACCCCGATGCCCCCGACGATCCGCAGGGCGGTGATCCCCGCCGCCGGACTCGGCTCCCGGCTGCTGCCGCTGACCAAGGCCACCCCCAAGGAGATGCTCCCGGTCGGCGACAAGCCGGTGATCGAGCACACCGTGCGCGAACTGGTGGACTCCGGCATCACGGACATCACCATCGTCGTCTCCGGCGGCAAGTCCCTCATCCAGGACCACTTCCGCCCCAACCCCGCCCTCGTCGACCAGCTGCGCGCCGACGGCAAGCCCGCCTACGCCGACGCCGTCGAGGAGATCGCCGAGCTGGCCCGCAGGGGCCACATCACCTACCTCGACCAGCGCGGCCCCTACGGCAACGGCACCCCCGTCCTCAACGCCGCCCGCTCCTTCGGCGACGAACCCGTCCTGGTGCTGTGGCCCGACGACGTGTTCGTGGCCGAGGTCCCCCGCGCCCAGCAGCTGATCCGCGCCTACGAGCAGACCGGCTGCCCCGTCCTCGCCCTCATGCCGATGGACCCCGCCGACTCCCAGCGCTACGGCGTCCCCCTCGTCAAGGAGGACCTCGGCGGCGGCACCCTGCGCATCACCGGCCTGGTCGAGAAGCCCGAGCCGAGCGCCGCGCCCTCCTCCTACGCGGCCATCGGCGGCTATGTCATCACCCCCGGCATCGTCGACGAACTGCGCGAACAGACCCGCCGCTGGTACGAGCGCCGCACCGGCGAGATCTACCTGACCGACGCGATCAACGCCTACGCCGCCACCCGCGCCGTCTACGGCCAGGTCATCCAGGGCCGCTGGTACGACACCGGCAACCCCGCCGACTACCTGGTCGCCCAGATGGCCCACGCCCTCGCCCACCCCGAGTACGGGCCGCTGCTGCGCGGGCTGGTCAGCGACCTCGACGACACGGCTTCCCAGTCCGCCGCTCCCCAGTCCGCCGCTCCCCAGTCCGCCGCTCCCTAGTCCGCCGTCGCCGTGCACCGCCAGAAGTCCCGCATCAGCGGGGTCGGCGTCGGGTTCTCCATCGCCACCTGGGTCAGCAGGATCGTGACCGTGCCCGTGGCCGGGACGACATGGGCCGTGGTGCCCGTGCCGCCGACCCAGCCATAGCGGCCGGGCACGTTCCACGGATCCAGGGGAGCGATGTCCACCTGGCCGCCGTACCCCCACCCCTGGCCCTCCAGGAACAGGGCGCCCCCCTCCCGCTGTGCGGCGCTGAGGTGGTTGCTCGTCATCCGGCTCACCGAGGTGGGGGAGAGCAGCCCGCCGCCGCCGTCCAGGAGCAGCCGGGCGAAGGCCAGCCAGTCGTCGGCCGTCGAGACCAGGCCCCCGCCGCCCGAGGGGAACGCGGGCAGCCGGCTCCACTGGCCGTCCGGGCGGTCCGTCGTCTCCAGCGCCCCGGCGCCGTCTGGACGGTACGCGGTCGTGAAGCGGTCCCGCTTCTCCTCGGGGACCTCGAACGCCGTGTCCTTCATGCCCAGCGGCTCCAGCAGCCGCTCCGCCAGGAACTCGGGAAGGGACCGGCCCGACGCCCGGGCGATCAGGATGCCCTGCAGATCCGACGCCGTGCCGTACAGCCAGGCCTCGCCCGGCTGGTGCAGCAGCGGGACCCGGGCCAGCTCGGCCAGCCAGACGTCCGGGGCGGGGTAGGCCTGCGGCGCCCGCCCGTCCTTCTGCACCCCGAACAGCGCCTGGACCGCCGGAAGGGCGAAGTCGGACGGGAAGCCCCAGCCGGGACGGGAGGACAGCAGATCCTCGACCGTGATCGGACGGGCCGCCGCGACCACGTCGGTCACGGGGGCGGACGGCGTGCGGACCACCAGGGGCCTCGCCAGCTCCGGCAGCCACTGCGCCACCGGCGCGTCCAGCCCCACCACGCCCTCGTCCACCAGCATCAGCAGCGCGGCCGCCGTCAGCGGCTTGGTGATCGACGCGATCCGGAACAGGGAGTCACGGGCCATCGGGGCGGAGCCGTCGGCGTCGACCGAGCCCACGGCCACGACCTCCACCTCGTCCCCGCGGGCCACCAGGCCCACCGCCCCCGGAACCGTCCCGTCCTCGACGTACCGCCACAGGGTGGAGCGAAGAGGGGAGTGAAGAGGGGAGTGAAGAGTGGAGCGAAGAGTGCTCATGCCGTCGGCCTTCCGGTGCGGGAACAGCGCCACCTACGCCACCTACGACTCCCCGCGCGCCCGGAACTCATCGCCCGGCCGCTCCCTCCGACGGGTTCACCGTCGCCTGGTGGGCCTCGGCGAGATGCTCCGCCGCCTTCAGCCAGGGCAGGAACTGGGCGCCCTTGCGCCAGCCGCACGTGCCGCACTCGATGGTGCGCTGTACGCCCGCCCGCCGCACCCGGACGACATGCTCCCGTCCGTGCTGGTCCCAGCGGCTCACCTTGCTCTCGTCGATCTGCGGCACGACGCCTCCAGCGTCCCTGTCCGGTCCCACTCGGCCAGCAAGGAGTGTGCAGCACGGCGGGCGGCAACGGGGGCGGTCCGGGGACGAGTTGACCAAGCCGTTCTCTCCCGGTGACCGACCGGGCGGGTGCTGGGGGGTGTTTCGAAAGTCCCGCACAGCACCCACGGCGCCCGGCACGCCCCGCCGAGGGCCCGCACCGGACACCGCGGGCACCGCACGCAACTTTCGAAACACCCGCTAGCCGATCCTGCGGGGCAGGCGCAGGCTCAGCAGGCCCGTCGCCACGACGCCCACGACCTGCACGGCCAGCGTCGTCACCAGGGCGTCCCGCACGCCCGCCCCCGGGACCAGGGAGAGGAAGAGGGTGCCGAGGGTGGCCACGCCCAGGGCCAGGGAGGCCTGCTGGGTGGTCACCATCACCCCGCTGCCCACGCCCGCCCGGGCCGGCGGCACCTCGGACATCACCAGCCGCATCACGACCGGCAGTTGGAACGCCTGCCCGGCGCCCGCGACCGCCGTGCCCGGCAGCAGCTCCAGGAAGCCGACGTCGGGCCAGTCGGCGCGGACCGTCAGCAGGATCAGCAGCACGCCGACGCCCTGCAGCACCGCCCCCGCCGTCACCACCCGCGACCCGAACCGGGCCACCAGCCGGGGCCCGGCGAGCGAGGCGCAGAAGAACGCCACCGCCATCGGCGCGAGCGCCAGCCCGGCCGGGACCGGGCCGAGGCCCGCCCCGCTCTGCAGGGCCACGGCCACCACGAACATGAACCCGCTGAACCCCACCGCGAGCGGCGCCATGATCGTCAGCCCGCGCCGCAGCGTGGTCAGCGCGAGCAGGCTCGGCGGCACCAGCGGCGTACGGCCGCGGCGGTCGGCGCGCCGCTCGACGACGTAGAACGCCGCCGCCACCAGCGGGAACGCGGCCAGCGACAGCCAGGTCCACAGCGGCCAGCCCGCCGCCCGGCCCTCGGTCAGCGGGGCGAGCAGGGTCAGCAGCGCGGCGGCGAGCAGGACGGTACCGGGGCCGTCCACCGGCTCGGGGTGCGGGGAACGCGTCTCGGGAACGGTCCGCACGGCCAGGACCAGGCCGACGACGACCACGGGGACGTTCACCAGGAACACCGAACGCCAGCCCGTGCCGGCGAGGTCCGCCGCGACCAGCACGCCGCCCAGGATCTGGCCCGCCACCATGGACAGGCCGGCCGTGGCGCCGTAGAGGCTCATCGCCCTGGCGCGGCGCGGGCCCTCGGTGGACGACTGGATGGTGGCGAGCACCTGCGGGACCATCGCGGCGGCCGCGGCACCCTGCGCGACCCGCGCCGCGACCAGCGACCACGCGTCGGGCGCGAGCCCGCAGGCCAGCGAGGCCAGCCCGAAGGCCGCCATGCCTCCCAGGAACAGCCGGCGCCGGCCGAAGAGATCGCCGAGCCGGCCGCCGAGGACCAGCAGCACGGCGTACGCGACCCCGTACCCGGCGACGACGAGCTCCAGGACGGACTCGCTCGCGGCCAGGTCCCGGCCGATGGTCGGCAGGGCCACATTGACGATGAAGAAGTCGATCAGGGGCAGCGCCGCACCGAGCAGCACGGTGAACAGCCCGAGGGAATTCAGGGGGCGGGCCGGGGCCGCGGTACGGGCGCCCGGCGGGACGGTGGTGGTTGTCGACTGGGTCACGCCCCGAGCCTGCGCCGCGCCCCAGACGGGTACCAGAGTGTTCTTATCCTGGTAGCAGCACCACCTGGAAACAGGGTCCGGGCCCCGGCACGCTGGAGGCATGACGACGATGGTCCAGGAGAGCACGGTCACCTCGCCGACGCCTCGTGGCTCCGGCTCGGAGATACGACGGCACGAACTCGCCGTCTTCCTGCGCAGCCGCCGCGAGCGGATCACCCCGGAACAGGTCGGCCTCCCCCGTGGCGCCCGCCGCCGTACGCCGGGGCTGCGCCGCGAGGAGGTCGCCCATCTCTCGGCGGTCGGCGTCACCTGGTACACCTGGCTCGAACAGGCCCGGGACATCCATGTCTCCGTGCAGGTCCTGGACGCCCTCGCCCGCACCCTCATGCTCGACGGCGGCGAACGCGCCCACCTCTTCCAACTGGCCGGCGCCTCCGACCCCACGCCCGCCGCGAACTGCGAGGGCGTCACCGAGGCCGTGCGCATGACCCTGGACCAGCTCGACCCGTTGCCCGCCTGCGTCCAGAACAGCCGCTACGACATCCTGGCCTACAACCGCACCTACGCCCGCCTGTTCGGCGACCTCGACGCGATCCCGCCCGAGGACCGCAACTGCATACTCCTCGTCCACACCAACCCCGACTGGCGGTCCGCGATCGTCCACCTCGAGGAGACCATGCGGCTGATGGCGGCCAAGCTGCGCGCCTCCATGGCCGGGCACCTCTCCGAGCCGGCCTGGAAGATGCTGGTCAAGCGGCTGCAGACGGAGTCCCCCGAGTTCCGCGAGAACTGGGAGCGCTACGAGGTCGTCGTCGGCCGCTCCAAGATCAAGCAGTTCCGCACCCTCCACGTCGGCCTCCTCACCCTCCACCACACGGACCTGTGGCTCAGCCCGGACCACGGGGCCCGGCTGGTGTCGTACACACCGGTGGACGAGGAGAGCAGGAGGCGGCTGGAGAGGCTGCACCGGATGGTCAGCGGGACGGGCACAGGGTGACCTCGTCGCCCGGGTGCAGGACGACCGGCAAGCGCCAGCTGCTGGCGGTCGTGCGACGGCCGGCCTTGTCCACCGCGATGAGCGGGGCCCACCCCGAGCCGTCCCTGCACACCCCGATGACGACCTTCGAGCCCCAGGCCCACTCCACCACCTTGATGTCGTCCTTGCTCAGGGCCTCCGCCAGCCCCCGCCGGTCCACCTCGCGGAGGCTCTGCTTCTTCAACGTGAGCGTCACGCTGCCGTCCCCGTGCCGCTCGACCGCATAAGCGGCAGCCGCACCCGGCGACCCCGGCACCGCGACAGCCACCGCCAGGGCCACGGCACAGGCCGCCAGGGCCAGGGAGACCCGCCGCCGGGGGAGGAAACGCCGGGGGACCGGAGCCGCCACCGGCTCCTCCCGCAGCGCGATCTCCCGCTTCAGCTCCGCCAGCAGCCGGTCCTCGAAGCTCTCCCGCGCGCTCATGCCTCTCCTCTGACCACGTGCAGCACCGACATGTCCGCCCCCACCGCCCCCACCGACGCCTCCGCCTCCGCGCGCAGCGCCTTGCGGGCCCGGTGCAGCCGGACCCGGGCGGTGACCTGGCGGATGCCGAGCGCGGCGGCCGCCTCCGTGACCGTCAGCTGGTCCACCGCCACCAGTTCGATCACCGCCCGCTCCCCCTCGGGCAGCCGGGCCAGCGCGGCCAGCAGCCGCCGGCCCGGGCTCTCCGCGTCGAGCTTGTCCTCCAGCCGGACGATGTCGTCGGCCTCCAGGAGCCGGCGCCCCGAGAACCGCCGGTCCCGCTCCGCCTCCCGTGCGACGCGTCGCCGCTCCGAGGAGACGACGTTGCGCGCGATGCCGTACAGCCACGCCGTCTCGCTGCCTAGACCCGGCCGGTAGGTGTGGGCCGAGTCGAGGACGGCGAGGAAGATCTCGGCGGTGAGATCGGCCGCCGTGTGCGGATCGTCGACCCGCCGCGCCACGAACCGGGTCACCGCGTCCACATGGCGCCGGTAGAACTCCTCGAACCCCGCTAAGAGCCCCGTCCGCTCCCCGCTCTCCACACGCGCCTCCTTCTCCTCGGCTGCACCTGTACTTGGTACGGGCCCCGAGAAGCGTTACGGCGCTGCGGCGGTCAGGCGTTCACACCCGCCGCCGCCTCCCTGACGTCCTGGGTCTCCTCCTCCAGGCGCCGGGCCGCCCGCTCCGCCGTACGGCGGGCCCACGGGCCGGTGGTCAGGGTGCCGAGGACGAGGACGAGGAGGCCGCAGGCGGTGAGGATCCACCAGCCGGGGACGGCGGCGGAGACGAAGGTCTCGCGGTACGACGTCACGCTCACGCCCGCCGCCAGCACCGCGCCGACCACCGCGACGCCGAGGGTCTGGCCCAGCTGCCGGCTGGTGGAGGCGACCGCCGCCGCGACCCCGGCCTGGCTGCGGGGCATCCCGGAGACCGCCGTGTTGGTGATCGGCGCGTTCACGAAGCCGAAGCCGATGCCGAACAGGGTGTAGCCGAGGAACAGCGTCACGTTCGAGGTCTCCGCGTCGAAGACCGCGAACAGCAGCGCGCTCGCCGTCATCGCCAGCCCCGCGATCATCAGCGGCAGCCGGGGGCCCCGGCTGCCCACCAGCCGGCCGGACAGCGGCGCGCACAGGAACATCGGTACGGCCATCGGCAGCATCCACAGACCCGCCTGCAGCGCGTCCAGCCCCCGTACGTTCTGCAGATAGAGCGTGGACAGGAACAGGAACCCGCCCAGCGCCGCGAACGCGCTGATCGCCACCACCGTCGCCCCGCTGAACGGTGCCGAGCGGAAGAAGCGCAGGTCGATGAGGGGTTCGGCGCGGCGCGGCTCGTAGAGCAGGAGTCCGGTGAGCGCGGCGAGGGCCAGGGCCGCGAAGGGGCCGCTGGTCGCGAGGCCCGCGCCGGGCGCCTCGATGATCGCGTACGTCAGGGCGCCGAAGAGCGCGATGACCAGCAGCTGGCCGACGGGGTCGGGGCGGCGGGCCCTGGGGGCGCGGGACTCGGGGACGAACCGGAGGGTGAGGAGCAGGGCCGCGAGGCCGACCGGGAGATTGACCCAGAAGATCGCGCGCCAGCCCACCGACTCCACCAGCAGCCCGCCCAGCAGCGGTCCTGCCGCCATCGAGATGCCCACGACCGCGCCCCACACACCGATGGCCCGGGCGCGCTCCCGGGGGTCGGTGAAGGTGTTGGTGATGATCGACATGGCGACCGGGTTCAGCATGGAGCCGCCGACCGCCTGCACCATCCGGGCCGCGATCAGCAGGTTCAGATCGGGGGCGAGGGAGCACAGCAGCGAGCCGAGCGAGAACACCACCAGGCCTGCCATGAAGACCTTGCGGCGGCCGATCCGGTCGGCCGTGGAGCCCGCGAGCATCAGCAGGGCGGCCAGGACGACCGTGTAGGCGTCGATGGTCCACTGGAGTCCGGCGGTGGAGGCGTGCAGATCGCGCTCCATCGCGGGCAGGGCGACGTTCAGGGCGGTGGTGTCGAGGCTCACGATCAGCAGGCTCATACAGCAGATCGCGAGGACGAGCCGACGGCGGCGGGGGCTGAGCTCGGGCATGCGTTAATAGTACGCCTAACTAATGAATATGGCTCGTACGGCGTGCCGTACGTGAGAATGGGTGGATGCCCACGACCGCGCCCACGCAGAACACGACCCTGCGGATCGGCCCGCACGCCGTCCAGCCGCCCGTAGTCCTGGCCCCCATGGCCGGCATCACCAACGCGCCCTTCCGCACCCTGTGCAGGGAGTTCAGCGGCGGCAAGGGCTTGTTCGTGAGCGAGATGATCACCACCCGGGCGCTGGTCGAGCGCAACGAGAAGACCATGCAGCTGATCCACTTCGACGCGAGTGAGAAGCCGCGCTCGATCCAGCTGTACGGCGTCGACCCGGCCACCGTCGGCAAGGCCGTCCGCATGATCGCGGAGGAGGACCTCGCCGACCACATCGACCTGAACTTCGGCTGCCCGGTCCCGAAGGTCACCAGGAAGGGCGGCGGCTCGGCGCTCCCGTACAAGCGGAACCTGCTGCGGGCCATCCTCCGGGAGGCCGTGTCGGGGGCCGGGGACCTGCCGGTGACGATGAAGATGCGCAAGGGCATCGACGACGACCACATCACCTACCTCGACGCGGGCCGGATCGCCGTGGAGGAGGGCGTCACCGCCATCGCGCTGCACGGCCGCACCGCCGCCCAGCACTACGGCGGCACCGCCGACTGGGACGCCATCGCCCGCCTGAAGGAGCACGTCCCGGAGATCCCGGTGCTCGGCAACGGGGACATCTGGTCGGCCGAGGACGCGCTGCGGATGGTGCGGGAGACCGGCTGCGACGGTGTGGTCGTCGGACGCGGGTGCCTGGGGCGGCCGTGGCTGTTCGCGGACCTGGTGGCCGCCTTCGAGGGGCGTACGGCCGACCTCGCGCGTCCCTCGCTGCGTGAGGTCGCCGAGGTGATGGTCCGTCATGCCACCCTGCTCGGCGAGTGGATCGGCGACGAGTCCAAGGGAGTCGTCGACTTCCGCAAGCATGTCGCCTGGTATCTCAAGGGGTTCGCGGTCGGCTCCGAGATGCGCAAGCGGCTCGCGATCACCTCCTCCCTTCAGGAACTCCGCTCCGGGCTGGACGAGTTGGACCTCGACCAGCCCTGGCCCACCGGCGCCGACGGGCCCCGCGGCCGTACGTCCGGCAACAACCGGGTGGTGCTGCCGGACGGCTGGCTGAAGGACCCGTACGACTGCGCGGGCGTGGGCGAGGACGCGGAGCTGGACACCTCCGGCGGCTGAACCCCCTTACGGGGCTCAGTCGTTCTTGGGGTGCGGGGTGGAGCCGTAGGCCGTCAGGAAGCGGTCGCGGAACGAACTCATCTTCCACACCGGGGCGTTGTGCGCGGGCTGGAGGCCGTCGGTCCAGTTCCAGCTCGCGATCTTGTCGAGGACCTTCGGGTCCTTGGCCACGATCGAGATCGGCACGTCCCGGCTGGCGTTCTGGCCGCTGACCCGGGCGATCGGCTGGTGGTCGCCGAGGAAGACCAGGACGGTGTCGTCGGTGCCGTAGCGCTCCAGCCACTCGGTGAGCGCGGTCACCGAGTACTGGACCGACTTGCCGTACTCCTCCTTGGACTTGGTGGAGTCGGCGATGATGTCGGACGCCTTCTTGCCGGCCGCCTCGATGCCCTGGAAGATCGAGCCGTCACCGAGCTCGTCCCAGCCGACCATCTTCGGGATCGGCGCCCAGGGCTGGTGGCTGGAGGTCAGGATGATCTCCGACATCAGCGGCTTGTCGCGCTTCTTGCTGTGCTCCAGCTTCTGGAACGCCTCCAGCGCGTACTGGTCCGGCATCGTCGACCAGCTGAACTTCGGTCCCTGGTAGCCCATCTGGAAGGCGTTGTAGACCTTGTCGAGGCCGTAGAACTCCGCCTCCGGCCAGCCCTTCTGCACCCCCGGCATGACGCCGACGGTGTCCCAGGCGCCCGACTTCTTGAACGCCTTGGTCAGGGACAGGTGGTCGCTGGCCATCACCGTGCGGTAGCGCTGCTGGTTGTCGACCCACAGCCCGGACAGGGTGGTGGAGTGGCCGAGCCAGCTGCTGCCGCCGTACGTCGCCGAGGTCAGCCAGCCGCTCTTCGCGTGGAAGCCGGCCTTCGCCAGGGCCTCCGTGCGGGCCTTGAGGGTCGCGTCGACGCCGGGGGCGATGACCGGGTCCTCGATGGCGCTGCGGCCGTAGCTCTCGATGAACGTGAAGATCATGTCCTTGCCGCGCAGATCGGGTACGAGCTGGTCGGCGGGGGTGTTGCCGAAGGTGTCGCTGCGGGCCTCCTTGCCGAACGCAGCCTCGTCCCGGATCGTCGCCCGCACCTGCCGGGCCTCGGACTCCAGCCGGTTCGCCACCCGGTCGGAGGCGACCGGGATGCCGGCGTACTGGAAGCCCAGCACCGAGCAGGTGATCCAGGCGGTGCCCGCGATCAGGGTGCCGCGGGTGGCCCTGCGGGTGTCGCGGACCAGGATGCTGCTCAGCCGGACCGCCGCCAGTGCCATCACCGTGATCACGAGGACGACGAGCAGGGCGACGCCGACCGCTGCCGCGCGGGCGGCGGTCTTCCCCAGGGTGTCCGCGAGATACGACTGCGCGTCGCTCAGCAGCCCCCAGTCCAGGACCACATTGAAGTCCCGGCCCAGGTACTCCATGAACCCGATGTCGAGCAGGTTCAGCACGGTCAGCGCACCGAGCACCGCCCCGCCCAGCGCCGCCAGCGCGATCCGGGGCCTGCGCGGCAGCGCGAGCAGCACCGCCGCCCCGATGATCGCCTCACCCGGCAGCCTGACGAACCGGTTGACCTGCAACGCGGCCATCCGGTTCGGCAACAGCAACGCCCCGAACACCAGCACGACCGACAACACCGTCACCGCCCACCACACCCCCCGAGCGGCCCCGGGATGCCGCCCCCGCCAGGCACGCAGATACGCGACACGAGCCTTGAGAGAGGGATGCCCGGCGCCCCCGTCATCGCCCTGCCCGGAGGGGGACCACCCTTCGGGCTGGTCGGAGGGGGTGTCGGCGTCGGGCTGGCTGGGCTGCTCCGAGGGGGTGTCGGCGTCGGGTCGACTGGGCTGGTCCGAGGGGGACTCGGTGGTGGCGTGTTCCGCGGCGGCTTCGGCGTCGGGGGCCGGGGTGTCCGCGGTCGCGCGGCTCTCCGAGGCCTCCTCCGCGGACCCGCCGACAATCTCCGCCTCCGCCGGCTTCTCGGCACTTGCCGACTCTGCCGACTCTGCCGACTCAGCCGACTCCGCCGACTCCGCCGACTCTGCCGTCTTCGTTGGCTTCGCAGTCTCCGTTGCCTTCTCCGCGCCCGCTGGTTCCTCCGCGCCCGCTGGTTCCTCCGCGCCCGCTGGTTCCTCCGCGCCCGCCGGTTTCTCCGCGCCCGCCGGTTTCTCCGCGCCCGCCGGTTCCCCGTCGGCCGGGCTCTCATCGAGGACCTCGGGCTCGCCGGAGGCGACCGGCTCCCCGGCGGCCACTGCCGCCGGCTCCCCATGCCCAGGCTCCGCGGCTTCCGCCGATTCCCCGGTCACCGCCGGCTCCCGGGCAATGACCGGCTCTCCGCCACCCGAGCCCTCGACTCCCGCCGGCGACCCGGCGTCCGCTTCCCCGGCCCTTGCCGGTTCCTCGGCCCCAGCCAGGTCCCCGGCCTCGACTGGTTCCGGGACCTCCGCCCGTTCCCCGGCCCCCGCCCGGTCCTGAAGGTCCGTCGATTCAGCCGTGGCCGTGGGTTCCTCGGGTGCGGGGGAGGGCACGTCGGTGTCCTCGGGGTCTTTCGAAGCCGGTGGCTGGGTTGAGTGAGTGGAGACAGGCACCCGAGGGTCCTTCCGTACGAAGCCCGGTGTTCGGCGGACCCGGCGCGGGAAGCCGGATCCGCCTCAGTTTCGTACGGCCTGCTCCCGGCCCGTGTTCAGCCCCCTCGGCCAGCGCTCGGCAAACACCGTGCAAATGTCACGCCAAGCACCCCGCCCGGCCGGCGCTACGCCCCGCCGACCGCTGTGAGCAGCGCCAACGGGGCCGCCGCCGCGCGGGATTCCCGTACGCACGCGTGCGGGTACGGCACCGGTTCCGCGTGTGTGTCACGGCCGTACCCGGCGAGCACCTCGGGCAGCCGGTGCCCGGTCGCCGTCGCCGCGTCGACCAGCGCGCGGGCGACGGTACGGGCCTCGTCGTGCAGACCGTACCGGGCGAGCCCGAGCGTGATCAGCGCGTTGTCGTGCGGCCAGACCGAACCCCGGTGGTAGGAGAGCGGGTGGTACGCCGGCTGCCCGGCGGCGAGGGTGCGGACGCCCCAGCCCGAGAAGAAGTCGGGTTCCAGCAACCGCCGGCCGACGACCTCGCCGTACTCCTTGTCCAGCAGCCCCGACCACAGCAGATGCCCGGCGTCCGAGGCCAGCGCGTCGACCTGGCGGCCCGCCCCGTCCAGCGCCAGCGCCGGGAACGAGCGCTCCGGCATCCAGAAGTCCCGCTGGAAGCGGTCCCGCAGATCGGCGGCCGCCTGTTCGAGGAGGGCGGCGTACGTGGTGTCCTCCCACACCGTGCGCGCCACCCACGCCGTGCGGCGCAGCGCGTCGTACGCGTATCCCTGCGCCCCCGCCGCCATGACCGCCCCGGTGGCACGCGTGCCGTCGGCGGAGCAGATGGAGCCGGGGGAGTCCTTCCAGTTCTGGTTGGCGAGGCCGCCCTGGTCGGCGCGGTAGATCAGATAGCCGCGGGTGGTCAGTCCGCCGTGGTCGAGCATCCAGGCGATCGCCGCGCGGGCGTGCGGCTCCAGACGGCGGGCCATCGCGGTGTCGCCGGTGTGTTCGACGTACGCGCCGAGGACGACGAGGAAGAGCGGGGTCGCGTCGACCGAGCCGTAGTAGCGGCCGTACGGGACCTGCCCGAAGTGCGCGAGCTCGCCGTGCCGTACCTCGTGGACGATCTTGCCGGGCTGGGCCACCGACGGCGCGTGCGCGTCGGTGGCCTGGGCGGCGGCGAGCGCCGGGAGCGTGGCGGCGGCCAGCTGCGGACGGTAGGGGAGCGCGAAGAGGGAGGTGAGGAGGGCGTCGCGGCCGAGGAGGGCGAGGAACCAGGGGGCTCCGGCGGCCGGGACGCGCAACTCCTCGCCGTCCGGACCGGTCGCCTGGACCTGGAGCGCGGCGAGATCGGCGAGCCCTCGAACACAGGCGGTCGCCAGTTCGGGCCATTCCGTGGGAAAAGCGACACGTTCCATGAACTCGCCCTCGCGCGCAAGGAGCTTTTCGGCCATTGCGGAGGGGGAGCGGGGAACCCGCAGCGCACGTTTCTCGCCATGCGGCCGGGCCATCACGCGCAGGATCAGCTCGGCGCTGCCGTGCGCCTGAAGCTCCAGCGTCCACACCAGCCGGCGGGCGCCGGTGCCGGTCTCCTCGACCGCGTCCGGGGCGGGTTCGGCGGTCACGGTCGTGCAGGACCGCCACTCCCCGCGCCGGTAGCCGAACTCCACACCGTCGTCGAGGACCTCGCGGCGGCGGACGGCTCCCGTCTTCGCGTACGTACGGTGGTCGGAGCGCAGCTCGAACTGGTCCGTGAAGTCCGCGTCCACGGTCAGCGCGAGCCGGACCGTGGTCGGCACCGGTCGGTTGCCGACCACCCGCACCGACTCCACGAACGAGCAGTCCCCGACGGCCTGTTCACGGAAGAGCGTGCAGGACGGCGGCTCGTCGCGCCCGCCGCGCGGGACGAGCACACAGCGGGTGGTGTCCCCGCCCGCGACCGGCGCGAGTTCCTCCGGAACCGCGCCGTCCACCGTCAGCTGCCAGCGGCTGAGGTGCCGGGCGTCCCGGACGAACAGCCCCTGCGGGGAGGAGCCGGCGCCCCGTACCCCGCTGATGTCCCCGCGCTCGCCGACGGCGGCGAACGTCCCGCCGTACACGAGCAGATGATGCCGGTCCGTCATCCCCGGTCCCCTCCCTTGTCGGTCGCGGTGTGCTGGTGGAGCAGGTCGAGCGTGAGCGCGGCGGTCCAGCTGAAGCCGGTCGCGCCGCACGCCTCGCCGGTGTACGGATCGACGTACTCGGCGAAGTCCGAGGTGAGCGCGGTGTCCAGGACGGCCTCGCGCAGCGTGTCCGCGTCGGCCCGGTGTCCGTGCAGCCGGAGCCCGCGCTCGAGGAGCCAGGCCGTGTTGAACCAGGCCGGGCCGCGCCAGTAGCGGTGCGGGTCGAAGGCCTCACCGAGCAGGTCGTAGCTGGGGACGAGCCGGGTCGTCGAACCGACCCCGAAGTGCGGCCCCTTGAGCGTGCCCACCAAGGCCGCCACCACGTCGCGAGGCAGACCCGGCAGGATCAGAGGCACCAGCCCGGAAACCCCACACTCACGCACCAGCCCGCGGCCCTGCGTCCGCCCGGTGTCCCCGCGCTCGCCGCCCGGCCCGCGGTCCTGCGTCCGCCCGGTGTCCCCGCGCTCGCCGCCCGGCCCGCGGTCCTGCGTCCGCCCGGTGTCCCCGCGCCCGCCGCCCGGCCCGCGGTCCTGCGTCCGCCCGGTGTCCCCGCGCCCGCCGCCCGGCCCGCCGGCGCCATGTACGTCCCGGCAGAAGAACATGCCCTCCGCCGGGTCCCACAGTCGCTCCACCAGCGCCGCCGTCAGGCGTTCGGCTCGCGCGTGCCGGGCGGTCGCCGTCGCCCCCAGTTCCCGCGCGATCCGCGCCAGGGCGTGTTCGGAGGCGATGAGCAGGGCGTTGAAGGAAGGATCCTCCACCGCGAAGCCGCCCCCGTCGTCGGCGTACCCGGCGTCCCGGTAGTCCGTCGCCAGCCGGACGTACCGTCCGTAGTCGAGATCGGTCGGCCGGTCCTCGGCCGCCCCGTGGTCGAGGTCGGCGCGGCGGAAGGAGCGGGCCGGGGCCGGGGCGACCCGGGCGAGCGGGGCGTCCCAGCTCGGGGCGTTGTCCATCCCCTGCTCCCAGGGGTGGACGACGGAGACGAGCCCCGCCCCGCCGTGATCGCGCCGGTGCAGCAGATAGCGGTGCCAGGCGGCCAGCCGTGGGTAGACCCGGGCCAGGAAGCCCCGGGCCCGGGACAGCCCCGGGTCGGCGCGGTGCACCAGCCAGGCCGCGAGCGCGTGCACCGGTGGCTGCACGATGCCCGAGGTCTGTACGGTGCGCGGGGCGCCCGCAGCGCGCCCCGCGGTCGAGGAGCGCCAGAAGTCGGGGCTCGGGAAGTAGGCGTCGAGCGGCACGGAGGGGTTGAAGACGATGTGCGGGACGCGCCCGTCGCCCCACTGGGCGGCCAGCAGGGTCTCCAGCTCGGTCTGCGCCCGCAGCGGCGAGACATGCCTCAGGCCGATCGCGACGAACGCCGAGTCCCAGGACCACTGGTGCGGGTACAGCCGGCGCGAGGGCACCGTCGAGGTGCCGGTCCAGTTGCCCTCCAGCACCTTCACCGCGCCGTCGCGCACCGCTCTGAGGTGCGGTGGACCCGGCGGGGCCGCCGGATCGTATGCAACGGCGTACTCCGCCGGGCGGGCGATGAGCTGGGCGGTGCGATCCACTCGGGGCTCCCCGAAAGACGTCAAGGCCCCCTGGTTCGGCGGGGGCTACCGTAGGGTTACGTCTATTTAACACGCAAAACTCAATATGTAATGCAAGCTTGAGAAACACAAGGGGGTGCGCATGACTGGGCGTCCGGGACGGACCGGCAGGGCGGGTGGTCAGGCCAGCGCCGGAGAACTGCTCGAACTGGTGCGCAGTGGGCGAGCGACGACCCGCGGTGCGCTGCAGCAGGTGACGGGCCTGTCCCGGGCGACGGTCGGACAGCGTCTGGACCGGCTGTTCCGGGCGGGCTGGCTGCGCGAGGGCGCCGGCGGTCCGGTCGGCTCACCGCTGGGCGGGCGCCCCTCGATCACCCTGGAGTTCGACGACGACCACGCGGTGGTGCTCGCCGCCGACCTGGACACCCGGCACGCGCGCGCGGCCGTGCTGTCCCTGACCGGCGAGATACTCGCGGAGCACTCCGGCACGCTGGCCGTCGAGGACGGCCCGGACGCGGTCCTCGGCGACCTGGGCGGATGGTTCGCCGAGCTGCTGGAGAAGGCGGGCCACCGGGCGCGGGAGGTCTGCGGCATCGGCCTGGCGGTGCCTGGCCCGGTGGACAGCGACACGGGCCGGGTGGTGCAGCCGCCGATGATGCCCGGCTGGGACGGCTACGACATAAGAGGCCGCCTCGCCCGAGCCTTCACCGAACGCACCGGCGCCCCCGGGGTGCCCGTCCTCGTCGACAACGACGCGAACCTGATGGCGTACGGCGAACAGCGCACCGGTTACCCCGACTGCTCGGCGTTCGTGCTGGTCAAGGTCTCGACGGGGATCGGCGCCGGGGTCGTGGTCGACGGCGCGGTCTTCCGGGGGATCGACGGGGGCGCGGGGGACATCGGACACATCCGGGTGGGCGCCGAGGCGCTGTGCCGGTGCGGCTCCTACGGCTGTCTCGCCGCCGTGGCCAGCGGCGGCGCCGTGGCCCGCAGGCTGGCGGAGACCGGGGTTCCGGCGGCCTCCGGCTCGGACGTACGGGACCTGCTGGCGGCCGGGCACCCGGGGGCGGCGGCGCTGGCGCGGGAGGCCGGGCGCCAGGTGGGGGACGTACTGGCGACGGTCGTGACGCTGCTGAACCCGGGGGTGCTGATGATCGCCGGGGACCTGGCGGGTACCCCCTTCCTCACCGGGGTGCGCGAGCTGCTCTACCAGCGGGCGCTGCCGCGCTCCACCGCTCATCTGGACGTGGTGACCTCGCGGCTGGGGGAGCGGGCGGGGCTGGTGGGAGCGGGGGCGCTGGTCGTGGAGCATCTGTACGCGCCGGAGCGGGTGGAGGAGCGGTTGCTGGCCCTGGGGGTGTGAGGGACGCTCGTGGAGCGAGTCCGCATGGTGAAATCCGCTCCCCTGTGGCAGCGTGATTCTCGCCACCCTTGAGGGGCATGATGCTCAGATGAGCGGATCATGGATCGAATGCACTTCTCCAAGGGGTGGCACTGGGTGCCACCCCTTGATCGTTCATCGATCGAAATCAGACGTGCAGAGGACCCGCTCATCTGAGCGGATAACCGCACCTGTGGAGGCTCTCGCGTTCAAGAAGTGAAAACATGCGCCGCCTTGCGCTTGCCAAGCTTTGACTTTCGATCCACTGGCTGACGACGGGTTACGGGCGCATGACGCACAAGTGGACGTACCCAGGCGCCTTCGATCTGGGTATGTTCCTGGCCGTCAGGGCAGCCACCGCGTCCTCGAGGAGTCGAGACCCGTGTCGGAAAACAAAGAACCCCACGTAGCGAAGTTCGTTTACGACTTCACCGAGGGCAACAAGGACCTCAAGGACCTCCTGGGTGGCAAGGGCGCCAACCTCGCCGAGATGACCAACCTGGGCCTCCCGGTCCCGCCCGGCTTCACCATCACCACCGAGGCCTGCAAGGTCTACCTGGAGAGCGGCGCGGAGCCCGCGGCACTGCGTGACGAGGTGAGTGCGCACCTCGTCGCCCTCGAGGAGCGGATGGGCAAGAAGCTCGGCCAGGCCGACGACCCGCTGCTCGTCTCGGTCCGCTCCGGCGCCAAGTTCTCCATGCCCGGCATGATGGACACGGTTCTGAACATCGGCCTCTCCGACAAGTCGGTCCAGGGCCTGGCCAAGCAGGCCGGCGACGACCGCTTCGCCTGGGACTCCTACCGGCGACTCATCCAGATGTTCGGCAAGACGGTCCTCGGCGTCGACGGCGAGCTCTTCGAGGAGGCCCTCGACGCGGCGAAGACCGCCAAGAAGGTCACCGTCGACACCGAGCTGGAGGCGGCGGACCTGAAGAAGCTGGTCACCAAGTTCAAGAAGATCGTCAAGACCGAGGCCGGCCGGGACTTCCCGCAGGACCCGCGCGAGCAGATGGACCTCGCCATCAAGGCGGTCTTCGACTCCTGGAACGGCGACCGCGCCAAGCTCTACCGCCGCCAGGAGCGCATCCCCGGCGACCTCGGCACCGCCGTCAACGTCTGCTCCATGGTCTTCGGCAACCTCGGCCCCGACTCCGGCACCGGCGTCGCCTTCACCCGCGACCCCGCCTCCGGCCACCAGGGCGTCTACGGCGACTACCTGCAGAACGCCCAGGGCGAGGACGTCGTCGCGGGCATCCGCAACACCGTCCCGCTCGCCGAGCTCGAGCAGATCGACAAGAAGTCGTACGACCAGCTCCTCGGGATCATGGAGACGCTGGAGAACCACTACAAGGACCTCTGCGACATCGAGTTCACCATCGAGCGCGGTCAGCTGTGGATGCTCCAGACCCGAGTAGGCAAGCGCACCGCCGGCGCCGCCTTCCGCATCGCCACCCAGCTCGTCGACCAGGGCCTGATCGACGAGACCGAGGCGCTGCAGCGCGTCAACGGCGCCCAGCTCGCCCAGCTGATGTTCCCCCGCTTCGACGAGGACGCGAAGGTGGAGAAGGTCGGCCGGGGCATCGCGGCCTCCCCGGGCGCGGCCGTCGGCAAGGCGGTCTTCGACTCGTACACCGCCGTCAAGTGGTCCCGCTCCGGCGAGAAGGTCATCCTGGTCCGCCGCGAGACCAACCCCGACGACCTCGACGGCATGATCGCGGCCGAGGGCATCCTGACCTCGCGCGGCGGCAAGACCTCCCACGCGGCCGTCGTCGCCCGCGGCATGGGCAAGACCTGTGTCTGCGGCGCCGAGGAGCTCGAGGTCGACACCAAGCGCCGCCGGATGACGGTCCCCGGCGGACACGTGGTGGAGGAGGGCGACGTCATCTCCATCGACGGCTCCTCCGGCAAGGTCTACCTGGGCGAGGTCCCGGTCGTCCCGTCCCCCGTCGTGGAGTACTTCGAGGGCCGGATGCACGCCGGCGCCGACGACGCCGACGAACTGGTCGAGGCCGTCCACCGGATCATGGCCTTCGCCGACCGCAAGCGCCGGCTGCGCGTGCGCGCCAACGCCGACAACGCCGAGGACGCGCTGCGCGCCCGCCGCTTCGGCGCCCAGGGCATCGGCCTGTGCCGCACCGAGCACATGTTCCTCGGCGACCGCCGTGAGCTGGTCGAGCGCCTGATCCTCGCGGACACCGAGGCCGAGCGCGAGGAGTCCCTCAAGCAGCTCCTGCCGCTGCAGAAGAAGGACTTCGTCGAGCTGTTCGAGGCGATGGACGGCCTGCCCGTCACCATCCGCCTCCTCGACCCGCCGCTGCACGAGTTCCTGCCCGACATCACCGAGCTGTCGGTGCGCGTGGCGCTCGCGGAGTCCCGCCAGGAGCCGCACGAGAACGAACTGCGCCTGCTCCAGGCCGTCCACCGCCTCCACGAGCAGAACCCCATGCTGGGCCTGCGCGGCGTACGCCTCGGCCTGGTCATCCCCGGCCTGTTCACCATGCAGGTCCGCGCCATCGCCGAGGCCGCGGCCGAGCGCAAGAACGCCAAGGGCGACCCGCGCGCCGAGATCATGATCCCGCTCGTCGGCACCGTCCAGGAGCTGGAGATCGTCCGCGAGGAGGCCGACCAGGTCGTCGCCGAGGTGGAGGCGGCCACGGGCGTGTCGCTGAAGCTGTCGATCGGCACCATGATCGAGCTGCCGCGCGCCGCGCTGACCGCCGCCCAGATCGCCGAGGCCGCCGAGTTCTTCTCCTTCGGCACCAACGACCTCACCCAGACGGTGTGGGGCTTCAGCCGGGACGACGTCGAGGCCTCCTTCTTCACCGCCTACCTGGAGAAGGGCATCTTCGGGGTCTCCCCGTTCGAGACGATCGACAAGGACGGCGTCGGCTCCCTGGTCAAGGCGGCGGCGAAGGCGGGCCGCGAGACCCGCCCCGACCTCAAGCTCGGCGTCTGCGGCGAGCACGGCGGCGACCCGGAGTCGGTGCACTTCTTCCACGAGGCCGGGCTCGACTACGTCTCCTGCTCCCCCTTCCGTATCCCGGTGGCCCGCCTGGAGGCGGGGCGCGCGGCCACCCAGTCGGAGGGCAGCGACCACCGCTGACCCCCGGTAGACCCCGGAGCCGCCGTCGGTCCCCGACCCTCAGTACCGATCGGCGGCGGCTCCGGCACGCAAGAGGAGGGCGGCACCCTGTGCGGGGGTGCCGCCCTCTTATGTCGTCGATCGCGCTGGTCAGCGGGCGTCTCCCATTCAATGCCAAGGAAATCCCAAGGTTTTCACAGCTTCATTTCCGGCTCGTAATTCTTGGTTTTCTCTTCCCCTTCTGATGGGTCGTGTTAAGTTCTTTCTCATCGGGCGGCGGGATCGCCCAGGGTGACGACCCTGATCCCCATCCGTCCGTGCGGAATTCCCTTCCCGCAGATACTGGAAACTCAGAAGGAGTCAGTATGAGCTTCAGGGTGATCGCACCGCTTACCCCCCGCCGCAACGCGAACGCGAACCCCAACGCGAACGCCGGCCAGGTCCCCCCGCCCCCTCAGCCGCAGCAGCGCCGCCGCCCGCGTCCCGGTGATCCGGCGCCCCAGCAGCGCGGCGCCTGACGGTAGAACGCCTGGTGGGAGGGAGGGTCGCCGGTTTTTCCGTCGACCCTCCCGGGTTGTGTGCAGCCTGTGGATCCCCCTCGAAACACCTGGCAATCAGGCAAAGTCACGGAAGCGGCAGCGCCCTCGCTCATAAATTGTTCAAGCGCGCTCCCGGTCGTAGGTGAGGGGAGAAACGATGCGCGCATCCCGGAAGTCCTCAGGGATTGAATTTCCTCGGCATGTCCCGGCGGGCCTAGAAATGTCGGAATACGGCTTGCCAATCATGCGCGAACCCGCGGATCCCTATCCGCCCGCCGCGCCCGCCCCGAATATCACCGCAGGCACCCCGAAAATCGCCGCAGACGCCCCGGGAATCACCGCAGACGACCCGGAACCTCCAACGGAATACGCTGGAGATCTCCCCACCCTCTCCCCCCGCGCCGCCTTCCGCCGCTTCTGGCCCATGACCAAGGGACTGCGCCGCTGGCTCGTGGGGGTCTGGCTGTGCACCGTACTGGGCGCGCTCGCGGAGACCGCCGCCATCCTGCTGTTCAGCGGCCTCACCGACAACGCCCTGCAGAAGGGCTCGCTCGACGCCTTCTGGAGCCCGGCCGTCCAATGGCTCCTGATCGCCGTGGCGGGCGCGGCCATCGGCTACGCGGGAGGCTCGCTCGCGGTCTGGGTCTCGGAGCGCTTCGTGATGCGACTGCGCCAGCACGTCTTCGACCACGTCCAGAAGCTCCCCCCGCACTTCTTCCAGCGCCACCGCCAGGGGGACCTGCTCTCCCGGCTCACCGGCGACGTGGAGGCGATCGAGCAGATGGCCGTCTCCGGTCTGATCGGCACGGCCTCCGCCCTCTTCAGCGCCGTCTTCTACGCGGCGGCCGCGTTCTGGCTGCGCTGGGACCTCGCGGCGGCGACCTTCGTGCTGGCCCCGCTGTTCTGGCTGGCGGCCAAGAGGTTCTCCGCCGGCGTCAGGTCGGTCGCCCGCGAGGGCCGGGTGGCCGACGGCGCGGTCACCTCAGTAGTAGAGGAGTCCCTCGGCAACCTCGTCCTCACCCAGGCGTACGGCCGGCAGGACGCCGAGCGGCGCCGGCTGAGCCAGGAGGCGACGGCGTGGTTCCGCGCGGCGGTCCGCTCGGCCCGCCTCAACCAGGCGTACGGCCAGCTGGTGCAGGTCATCGAGACGGTCTGCGTCCTCGCGGTGATCGGCATCGGGGTCTGGGAGATCTCGGAGGGCCGGATGACCCTGGGTCAGCTCCTCGCCTTCGCCGCCCTGCTCAGCTACCTCTACCCGCCCATCCGCAGCCTCGCCCAGCTGGGCCTGCTGGTCACCGCGGCCACGGCCGGCGCGGAACGCCTCGTGGAAATCCTCGACACCCGCCCCGCGGTGAGCGACCCCGAGGGCCCGACGGACCGCCCTTCCGGCCGCCCGGACGGCGTGATCGAAATGAAGGACGTCTCCTTCCGTTACCCCGGCATGGATCGGCAGGCGCTGCAGGGCCTGTCGTTCTCGGCGAACCCCGGCGAGCTGGTGGTCATCACCGGCCCGAGCGGCGCCGGCAAATCAACGATCTCCAAACTCCTCCTCCGCTTCTACGACCCCGACTCCGGCACCGTCCTCCTGGACGGCGACCCCCTGCACGCCTTCCCGCTGGACCGCCTCCGCGAATACATCACCCTCCTCCCGCAGGAGACGCTGGTCCTGCACGACACGGTCCGGGCGAACATCGCCTGCGGCCGGCCGGGCGCCAGCGACCGGGCGATCGTCGACGCGGCGAAGGCGGCCGACGCGCACGACTTCATCACCGCGCTGCCCGAGGGCTACGACACCCTCATCGCCCCCGGGACGGCCCGCCTCTCCGGAGGCCAGCTCCAACGCCTCGCCATCGCCCGCGCCGTCCTGCGCGACGCCCCGGTCCTCGTCCTCGACGAACCCACCACCGGCCTCGACGCGATCGCCACCCGCCGCATCATCGAACCCCTGCGCCGCCTGATGACCGGCCGCACCACCATCATGATCACCCACGACCTCACCCTCACCCCGGACGCCGACCGCATCCTGGTCCTCGACCAGGGCCACATCACGGAAACGGGCCACCACCACGAACTCCTGGCCCTGGGCGGCGTGTACACCCGCCTGTACGGCTCCCAGAACCCGGGCGTCACCGCCGAAGCCGATCTCGACCACGCGTCAGGGGCGTACGCGTACGCGGGGCAGGTCCAGGGCGGGGCGTACGGCTGGAGCGAGCACTGGGCGGGACCGGTGGCCTGACCTGTGAGGGTGGCTGGAAGTCGATCACCTGATCTGGTGGACATTGCCGACTGAAGGTTTCTTCTTGTGATTGATCCATTACCTTCTGTGATTCCCGAAGGTCGTCGGACTTTCGGCGGCAGGAAGGTGAGGCATGAAGAAGGTATTGGCTGGCGTGATGGCGGCGACGGCGTTCTTGGCGGGGGCCGGGACGGCCTGGGGGACGGTGGGCTGGTCGGCCGTCCCTCTACTGAAGTCCGGAGGCGTTCGGTTCCTCGAAGGTGAGCACCGCTTCAATCCGGCGGGTCGCAATCATGGGGCCTTTGAGTGGAAGGGCATGCTGAAGGACGCCGACACGGAGGACGGCCACAACGTCTATCTGCAGGTTCGCGTCGAGGGCCATCCTTGGGTTCGCTACAACGGCAAGCAGCGGAAGACGGTTTCCCTGCACCACTCAAACTGGGACGGAGCCCAGCGCTACGCCACCAAGGCGGAGATCAGGGCTTGCCGTGATCGCGGCAGCCTGCATCCTGACAATTGCTCCCGAAACGCCAAGTTCCTGGCCGGCCGCTAAGCGTTCTGCGCCCAGAGCCCAGATGCCCGCATCTGGGCTCCTTCTTGTCACAGGGAGCCATCATCAACACGTCAGAAGTCTTGTCTGCCAAGGGTGTCGATCTTTTCTATGGCGAGACACCTGCAGTCAGGAACGCTCAAATCACGTTGCGTCGTGGCGAAGTTGCGGCGATCACCGGGCGGAGCGGATCCGGAAAGTCCTCATTGCTTTATTGCCTCGCAGGGGTCCTTCCCGTGGCCCAAGGTGAAGTCCGCTTCGAGGGGCGCGCCCTCGGTGTCCTCGACGATGAAGAACTCAGCGCATTGCGTCGTGAACGTTTTGGGTTTGTCTTCCAGTACGGCGAACTACTCCCTGAGCTGACCGTTGAAGAGAACACGGCCCTGCCCCTCCGTCTGGCTGGGCAGCGCAAGGCCGAGGCGCTGACTGCTGCGGGGGAGGTGTTGGGTCGGCTGGGCCTCGCCGACCTTCGGCAGCGACGTCCCTCGCAAGTTTCCGGGGGGCAAAACCAACGCGTTGCGGTCGCAAGGGCATTGGTTCATCGACCAGCGGTGGTTTTTGCCGATGAGCCAACAGGATCGCTCGACAGTGCCAACGCAACTGCCGTACTTGAGGAATTCCTGTCTCTGGCGCGTTCCCAAGGAACGGCCGTGGTGCTCGTCACTCACGATGCGCAAGTGGCAGCCCGCGCCGACAGCCAGTACGCGATGCGCGACGGTATTCTCTCGGCAGTGTCAGGGGAGTCAGGGTGAAGGAACTCCAGCTGGGTCTAAGGCTGTTGTTGGGCAGTGGACGAGGCAGCCGGGTGCGCTTCTTCCTCATGGCAGGGGGAAGTGCGGTCGGTGTGTGTTGCCTGGCCATGGTGCTGGCGATTCCCGGGATCCTGGCAGCGCAGGATGGCCGCAAGGCTGCACGTGAGGCGGATTGCCCCCTCGATGCTCAGCGAGTATGCATGGGAGCCAAGAGAGCTCCTCTTGAACTTGAGCTGACGGATCCGTACGGCTCCCGGCCCATGACCCGCGTTTTCTACGCGCCGGGCACCACTGCCATCGATCCGCCGCCCGGATTGAAACAACTTCCTTCGCCGGGCGAGATGTTCGTGTCGCCAAACCTGCACGAGGCGCTGAAGAAGGAACCTGGTCTCGCTCAACTGGTGCCGGGTCGGGAACGGGGACTCGTCGGAGCGCAGGGGTTGGCCCATCCCGACGAGCTGTATGCCTACATCGGTGTGGCGCGGGACCAGGTCAAGGGCGGGCGACCCGTAACGTCATACGGGAGGCCCTACACAGATGATGAAACGGTAGAGCCCTCGACGTTGGACATCGTCCGCTTCACCCTGGCGGGCGTTGTGCTGCTTCCCTTGGCTGTCTACCTGTCAGTGTGCGCACGGTTGTCAGCCGCCTCGCGAGCCCGTCGACTCGCCGCCCTGCGGCTCGTCGGGTTGAGCAAGAAAGGTATCCAGCGCGTCAATGCGGCCGAGACGGTCGCCGCGGCCCTGCTCGGAGCGCTGCTTGGCCTCGGGAGCTATACAGCGGCCAACCAGCTCATCTCCCGTATCGGCCTTCCCGGTTTCCGGTGGTATCCGTCCGACGGGTCGCTGACCGTTTCCACCACTCTGGCCTGCCTGATCGGTTGCCCAGCACTTGCTTGGTTCGCGGGAGCGTTCGGAGCCAAAAAGGCTGCATCGAATCCACTGGCTGTGAGGCGTACCGGGGTGGAGAAGCCGCCAGTCAAGTGGGGGCTTCTGCCGCTCCTGCCTGGGCTGGGCATCGTCACCGCGTATTGCGTGGCGGGTGCGACGGGGCATGCGCCCCAGGACACTTCGCTTTCATCGATCTTGATGCCGCTTGCGGTTGTACTGGTGGGAATCGGCCTCGTGTTGTCGCTCCCGATTCTTTCCCGGAGCCTGGCCCGGAGGGTGGCACACACCAGCCGCTCGCTGCCCCTCGGGCTCGCCATGAGACGCAACGAGGTGGAGCCGAGCGGAGTCCTTCGGGTCGCGACGGGACTGGTGCTATTGGTCTACGCGGCGTCGCTGGCTCAGGGTGTACTGATCGAGCTTGACCAGGTGTCCAAGAACACCTCGCCAGTTCAGTCGTACGTCCTCCCTCTGGACAGCATCACCCAGGAGCGACAGAACGCCTTCGAGGCTGTTGAGGGCGTCCGTGGCCACGGGATGTACGCGCACTCCTGGTCGAACCCCGAAGTCGAATTTCCACCCGTGATCTACGCGATGGTTGCCACATGCGGTCAGCTTCGCGGGGTCGTTCCCGACATCGGACGTTGCCCGGAAGGTCGGCCCTTCCGGGTGACGAACCCTCGGGAGGCGTACGACCAGGACAGCAGACCCGGTGCAGACTTTCCGTTCCACCTCAGGAACGCGGCTGGCGAACTGCACGTGATGACTGTGCGGGTGCCGAAGGAGCAGGTCAGCTTCCGTGGCGAAGCGGGAATTTCGCCATTGAGCAGCGGAGACGTGGTTATTCCACCGTCCTACCTGCCCGACGGGTTCCGACCTGAGGGAGCCACTCTGATTCTGGCCGGCAGTTCAGCTCCCGATTCCGTCCGATCGGTTCTCGACGGTATCGGCGGTGTCGATGCGACTGCCAAGGTCGACACGCCTGGCGTTGTAGTGACCTCTCTCCAGCAGATCACCGTGGTCAAGACGATCCTTGCCATGGGAATGATCCTTGGTCTGGTCATCGGTGTGGCTGCATACCTCGTGGCCGCTGCCGACCGGGCCGTCGAACGTCGGCCGCAGGTCACGGCCCTTGCCCTGCTCGGCGCTCGGCCACGAACCTTGCGGATCGTCCAAGTGGTTCAGGTGGTAGTGCCGTTGACGGTCGGGCTCGTTCTTGCCGTGCTGGCCGGGAAAGCGGCCGAATCGAGTTACCTCGTTTCCGGTGGGGGCGCGATCTTCTGGGATGCCGCTGGCGTGCCGTTGTTGTTGGCTTGCGCCCTCGGGGCCGTGGTGATTGCCGCCCTCGGGTCTCTGCCGCTCGTCGGCCGGCGTATCGACCCCGAGCTGTTCAGACGGGACTGACTGTCGGAGGGGGCGGGAGACGGAAGGGGCGGCACTCCTAGGGGTGTCCGTCCCTTCCTGCGCGCGTGTGGGGGGTGCTTCTATCTGTTCGGTCAAGGGCTGTGGGCTTGGTCAGGCTGTTTGTTCGTGTCCGGGCTGGTAGAGGGCACGGTGCTTGAGCATGG
>NZ_JBEXXE010000060.1:0-63758 GCF_040630255.1 Streptomyces sp. NPDC005820 | reverse complement strand
GTTGATTTTTGGCACGCTGTTGAGTTCTCAAGGAACGAAAGCTTCCTTTGTACTCACCCTCTCGGGCTTTCCTCCGGGCTTCCCTTCGGTGTTTCCGACTCTATCAGACCTTTTCGGTGTCCGATTCCCTGTCGGCGGGATTGTCTTCCGGCTTCTGGCTTTCGCCTGTCGGCCTTTCGACATTCACTACGTTAGCCGATTCCCTCGGCAACTCATAATCGAGTTCCGGCGAGTTCGAATTCAGGCATGCGGGCATGCCGAAATCGCTCCCGCTGAGGGATGTCGTAGGTAGTGGTTTGGCCGCTTCCGGCTGCTGGCGAATGCCGTACCCGGTTCAAGCGGCTCGGGCTACGTTACGCCCCTGTCAAAGGCGAGTCAACTTCGGCTGCGCCTGGGGGCGTGGGCCCGGTAGGGGCTCACCGTCGGGTCGTCGGCCGCCCAGAAGCGCCAGGGGTGGACGTCCCCGTTGCCGCCCTCGCCGGCGACCCCGGTGCGCGGACCGTTGCTCACCTGGTCGGAGGGGATCGGCGTGCCGGTCAGCAGTCGGAGGGGGCTGCCCTCCGGGGCGCACGCGTCCGTGCCGTCAAGGGCCCGGTCCACGTCCAGGGCGGTGGCCAGGCGGGCGGGGCCTTTGGCCAGTTCCTTGTCGTTACGGGCCGAGAGTCGACGTTTACGGGCCAGCTCGGCGCCCTCGATCACCTCGCCGGCGCGGAGCAGGACCGCGCTCGCCCTGCCGTCGGGGCCGCAGACGAGGTTCATGCAGTGCCACATGCCGTAGGTGAAGTAGACGTACACATGTCCGGGCGGACCGAACATCACCTCGTTGCGGGGCGTGCGGCCGCGGTAGGCGTGGGAGCCGGGGTCGTTCGGGCCGTCGTACGCCTCGACCTCCGTGAGGCGGAGAGTGATCGGACCGTCGGGGGTCGTACGGACGAGGAGACGGCCGAGGAGGTCGGGGGCGACCTCCAGGACAGGGCGGTCGAAGAAGGCCCTGGACAGAGGCGTACGGTCGGGGGTCGCGATCATGCCCTCCGAGCGTAGTGGAGAACGATGGGTGCGCCGGGGTGGTCAGCGGGCACTCGGCTTGCCAGGGTGTGGGGCGCGGAACCGGCCAGGTCCGGATCGCGTTTGTAGGGATCGAGGGATCCCGTCAGAAGTAGTCGTAGAGGGAGAGTCATGGCGTTCAAGAAGCTGCTCGCGAGTCTGGGGGCCGGCGGGGCTTCGGTCGAGACGGTGCTGACGGAGGTCAACGTCGTCCCGGGCGGTGTCGTCCAGGGCGAGGTGCGGATCCAGGGCGGTTCCGTCAACCAGAACATCGAAGGACTGTCCGTCGGGCTGCAGGCCAAGGTCGAGGTCGAGAGCGGCGACCAGGAGTACAAGCAGGACATCGAGTTCACCAAGCTGCAGCTGGGCGGTGCCTTCGAGCTCCAGGCGGGTGCGGTGCACGCGGTGCCGTTCGGTCTGGAGATCCCCTGGGAGACCCCCGTCACGATGATCGACGGGCAGTCGCTTCGCGGGATGCACATCGGTGTCACGACCGAGCTGGCGATCGCCCGCGCGGTGGACTCCGGGGACCTGGACCCCATCAACGTGCACCCGCTGCCGGCGCAGAAGGCGATCCTGGACGCGTTCATCCAGCTGGGCTTCCGGTTCAAGAACGCGGACATGGAACGCGGGCACATCCGGGGCACGCGCCAGAAGCTGCCGTTCTACCAGGAGATCGAGTTCTTCCCGCCGTCGCAGTACCGGGGGCTGAACCAGGTCGAGCTGAGCTTCGTCGCCGACGAGCACGCGATGGACGTCGTGCTGGAGATGGACAAGAAGCCGGGGCTGTTCAGCGAGGGCAGCGACACCTTCCGGTCCTTCCAGGTGGGGCTGAACGACTACCACGCGACCGACTGGGCGGGGTACCTCAACCAGTGGCTGTCCGAGGTCGGCAGCAAGCGCAACTGGTTCTGAGCGACCTGGAGGGCCCGGACACCGTGGGGTGGTCCGGGCCTTCCCCTGTCTGTCCTCCCCTGTCTGTCCTCCCCTGTCTGACGGAGTGGAAGTCGTAGGCTCGCCCCTGCATGTGGTTCCCGATCGATCAGGAGGTGTCGAAGGTGACCGAGCTGAAGAGGCGGCCGCTGCCCCACGACTTCCATCCGCCGGTGCCGTCGTTCACGGTCACGAGTGAGGACGTGCAGGAGGGTGCGACGCTCAAGGGCGCGCAGGTCCACGCGGAGGGGAACACCTCGCCGCAGCTGCGGTGGGAGGGTTTCCCGGCCGAGACCAAGAGCTTCGCCGTGACCTGCTACGACCCGGACGCCCCGACGGGCAGCGGGTTCTGGCACTGGGTCCTGTTCGACATCCCGGCCTCGGTGACCGAGCTGCCGGTGGGGGCGGGCAGCGGCACGTTCGAGGGGCTGCCGAAGGGTGCCGTACAGGCGCGCAACGACTACGGCAGCAAGGACTTCGGCGGTGCCGCGCCGCCGCCCGGGGACGGGCCGCACCGGTACGTCTTCACGGTGTACGCGGTGGATCAGGAGCAGCTCGGTCCGGATGCCGACGCCTCGCCCGCCGTCGTCGGATTCAACCTGCGGTTCCACGCGATCGCCCGCGCGCAGCTGATCGGTGAGTACGAGAACCCCGCGCAGGGATAGTCAGCTCATCGTTCATTGAACGTTTGCCCGGCCCTGGTCTTGGAAGTGATCAGGGGCGGGCATTTTTTATTGCGTTGTCCATCTCGGCGTGCCCGTCCAGAGTTGATCCGAGCCCGCCGGAGGGCGGGCAGATGCAATGGGGAGGTGGGCTGGATGCGTGACACGCTGGTCCTGAACGCGAGCTTCGAGCCGCTGTCTACGGTGACGTTGAACCGCGCTGTCGTCCTGGTGCTCCAGGACAAGGCCGTCGTCGAGCAGGCCCACCCCGAACTGCGTATGCGGGGCGCCGATGTGGACATACCGGCGCCTCGGGTGATCAGACTCTGCAGGTATGTACGGGTGCCGTTCCGAAGACAAGCGCCGTGGTCGCGGAGGGGGGTGCTGGTCAGGGACCGGCACCGGTGCGCGTACTGCGGTCGCCGGGCGACCACGGTGGACCATGTGGTGCCGCGCGCGCAGGGTGGTCAGGACACCTGGCTGAACACGGTGGCGTCCTGCTCGGAGGACAACCACCGCAAGGCGGACCGGACTCCGGACCAGGCGGGGATGCCGTTGCTGCGGGAGCCGTTCGAGCCGACTCCGCAGGATGCGATGCTGCTCGCGCTGGGGCAGGACGACTTGGCTGCGCTGCCGGAGTGGCTGTCCCTGGACGCGGCTTAGCGGTTCGCCGTAGGGGTTCCTGTCCCTCGTCGGCCGCGGGTCCGTCGTGGCCGATCGCGCAGTTCCCCGCGCCCCTGAAAGCAGGTGGGGTGCGGGGAACTCTGCTGTGAGGGGCCTCAGTCGATCGAGGGCTTCTCGCGGCGTTCCGGGATCTTCTTGTCGTTGCCGCCGTTGGAGTCGGAACCGCCGCCCATGGCGCCGAAGTTGCCCATCGCGCCGGAGAGGCCCTTGAGGGCGTCGCCGATCTCGCTGGGGACGATCCAGAGCTTGTTGGCGTTGCCCTCGGCGATCTTCGGGAGCATCTGGAGGTACTGGTAGCTGAGGAGCTTCTGGTCCGGGTCGCCGGCGTGGATGGCCTCGAAGACCGTGCGGACGGCCTGGGCCTCGCCCTCGGCGCGCAGGGCGGCGGCCTTGGCCTCACCCTCGGCGCGCAGGATCTGGGACTGCTTCTCGCCCTCCGCGGTGAGGATCGCGGCCTGGCGCGTACCTTCGGCGGTGAGGATCGCGGCGCGCTTGTCACGGTCGGCGCGCATCTGCTTCTCCATCGAGTCCTGGATGGAGGTCGGGGGCTCGATCGCCTTCAGTTCCACGCGGTTGACGCGGATGCCCCACTTGCCGGTGGCCTCGTCGAGGACGCCGCGCAGGGCCGCGTTGATCTCCTCGCGGGAGGTCAGGGTGCGCTCCAGGTCCATGCCGCCGATGATGTTGCGGAGCGTGGTGACGGTGAGCTGCTCGATCGCCTGGATGTAGCTGGCGACCTCGTAGGTCGCGGCGCGGGCGTCGGTGACCTGGTAGTAGATGACCGTGTCGATGTTGACGACCAGGTTGTCCTGGGTGATCACCGGCTGCGGCGGGAACGGGACGACCTGTTCACGCAGGTCGATGCGGTTGCGGATGGTGTCGATGAACGGGACCACGATGTTGAGGCCCGCGTTCAGGGTGCGTGTGTAGCGGCCGAAGCGCTCGACGATGGCGGCGCTCGCCTGTGGGATGACCTGGATGGTCTTGATCAAGGCGATGAAGACCAACACCACCAGAATGATCAAGACGATGATGACCGGTTCCATCGTGCGTCCCCGTCCCCTTCTCCGCTTCTCCGCCTCGAGCGCTTTCGGAAGATCCTACGTTTGTGAAGATCTTGCTGGTCGAGTCTGACAGACCGTCGCGTACCTCGGGAGGCCTTCGCCTCACTTGCGTCGTGCGGGAGTTGTGCAAGGTCAGATGACGATCGCCGTGGCCCCCTCGATGTCCACGACGTCGACTTCCTCACCGACTTCGTACGCGCGGGCCGTGTCGAGGGCGCGGGCCGACCAGATCTCTCCGGCGAGTTTGATCCGGCCGTTCCCGGAACCGTCGACGCGCTCCAGCACGACGGCCTGTTTGCCCTTCAACGCGTCGACTCCGGTGGCGAGTTGGGGGCGCTGTGCGCTGTGCCGGGCCGCGATGGGGCGGACCACGGCGATGAGGGCGACCGAGACGACGATGAACACGAGGACCTGGGCGACGGCGCCGAGGCCGAGGCCGGCGCCGATCGCGGCGGCGACCGCCCCGACGGCGAGCATGCCGAACTCCGGCATCGCGGTGACCACGAGCGGGATTCCGAGCGCTGCCGCGCCGACGAGCCACCAGACCCACGCGTCGATGTCGTTCACAGGGTCATGGTAGGACCGTATGTCCCGTTGCGGACAGGGCGCACAGGGGCAGGGGTGGGGCAGGGCGGTCGTGGGCCCCTGGGACGGGGTCAGGACAGCGGCAGGCCCTGGGCGGTCCAGCGGTCGCCGACCTGTTCGACGACGAGCGGGAGTCCGAAGCAGAGGGAGAGGTTGCGGGAGGTGAGTTCGAGTTCGACGGGGCCCGCGGCGAGGACCTTGCCCTGGCGGATCATGAGGACGTGGGTGAAGCCGGGGGCGATCTCCTCGACATGGTGGGTGACCATGATCATCGAGGGGGCGATGGGGTCGCGGGCGAGGCGGCCGAGACGGCGTACGAGGTCCTCGCGGCCACCGAGGTCGAGGCCGGCGGCGGGCTCGTCCAGGAGGAGCAGTTCGGGGTCGGTCATCAGGGCGCGGGCGATGAGGGTGCGCTTGCGCTCGCCCTCGGAGAGGGAGCCGAACGTCCGGTCGAGGTACTCGCTCATGCCGAGGCGGTCGAGGAAGGCGCGGGCGCGCTGCTCGTCGACGGCCTCGTACTCCTCCTGCCAGGCGGCCGTCATGCCGTAGGCGGCGGTGAGGACGGTCTGCAGGACGGTCTGGCGCTTGGGGAGCTTCTCGGCGAGGGCGATGCCGGCCATGCCGATGCGGGGGCGCAGTTCGAAGACGTCGGTGCCGGGGGCGCCGAGGGTCTCGTCGAGGACGGAGACGGTGCCCGAGCTGGGGAAGAGGTAGGTGGAGGCGATGTTGAGGAGGGTGGTCTTGCCGGCTCCGTTGGGGCCGAGGATGACCCAGCGCTCGCCTTCCTTGACGGACCACGAGACCTGGTCGACCAGAGCCCTGCCCTCGCGGACCACCGATACGTCCTGAAGCTCCAGAACATCGCTCATGAGCGCGTTGTCTCCCCTTGCAGTGTGGCCGGTCTCGGTTGTCGCGGGTGCCTGTGGCTGGACCGCCGCGCGCGGGTGGGCGCGGCCCCTCGGGAAAATCTACGCCACCGGCCGGGTGGGCCGTTCCATCGGTCCGGTCCTTAGGGTGGGGGCATGTTCTCGGAACCGCGCTCTGGTCGCCTTGCCGCTTGGGGAAATGCCCTGTTGGCCGGACTTGTCTCACCGGACGACGCCGTGCTCGCCGTCGTCGGGGAGGACGCCGTGCACCGGGTGGAGGGGCTGCCCGGCGAGTCGGCGCCCGTCGGGCTGACGCTGGCGCTGGGCCGGCTGCGGGCGCTGGGGGTGCGGGGGCTGCGGGTCGCCCTGCCGGCGCCTGGGCATCCGCTGGGGTTGAGCGGGCCGCCGGAGTTCAACGCGCGGGCGTTGGAGGCGGAGGAGGCGGTGCTCTGTCACGGGGTCGCGCTGGGGCTTGTGCCGGAGGTGTACGAGGCCGGGCCCGCCGGTGATGTGCATGCCGAGGTGGTGTGGCACTGCCTGCCGGTGCGGGAGGCTCCGCCGGCCGATGTGCCGTCGCTGGGTGAGGCCGAGCGGGAGCTGGCGGAGGCGTTGCGGGAGGCCACGGCGGTGCTGTCGAAGCTGGACGTGGCGGGGTCGGGGCCGGTGGCGGAGGCGGCGATCGACGCGTATCGGGCGCGGGCCGAGCGGGGGCGGGAGGTGTTGGCGCCGGGGTATCCGCCGCGGGCGGTGCGGGTGCTGGAGCTGGCGCGGCGGGTGGGGTTGCTGGTGTCGATGGCGGTGGATCGGGGGCATGGGGGTGCGGTGAGTTCCTCCGAGATGGCGGCGCGGGCGGAGGCGTTGCGGCCGGTGGAGCGGACGGCTCGGCGGGCGCAGGTGGCCGCGTACAACTCTTACGTCGAGGAGCAGGAGCGCGGGGTGCGGTGAGCGGTGTGGGTGTGGGCCGGGGTGGGTTTCGCTCACCGGCGCTTGCGGGTGCCGCCGCGCCCACCCGTGCCGCCCCGGCGGCACGGGTGCCCGCAGCTGCGGTGACATCAAAGAGCAGGGCCCCTCGCGTTCTCTGCGCTGCGAGGGGCCCTGGGTTGTCTCGGCGAGGGTCAGTTGTTGACGCCCGTGTTGCCGAGGGCCGGGTTCAGGGCGGCGAGGCCGTTGAGCGTGTTGCCGACGATGTTGACCGGGATGTGGACCGGGATCTGGACGATGTTGCCCGAGGCGACGCCCGGTGACTTCACGGCCGCGCCCTCGGCGCCGGAGTCGGCGACAGCGGCGCCGGCCGAGGCGCCGGCGGCCACGCCGGCGACGGTGAGGGCCACGGCAGCCTTCTTGGCGATGTTCATGGGTTGCGATCCTCCTGCGTGTGCGTGTCCGACCCGGCCACGGGTCGTGCGCTGACCAACGCGGGGGTGATCGGGACGGTGCGGGAGGCGGGCCGAGGACAGCCCGTTCGGATCATTGGTTCGACAGGTCGACAGGGTTATGGAGTGACAAGCGGGCCGATGGGGCTCTCAGCCGGCCACTCCATGTCGTACGGCCCACAGCGCGGCCTGGGTGCGGTCGGCGAGGTCGAGTTTCATCAGGATGTTCGAGACGTGGGTCTTGACGGTCTTCTCGGAGAGGACCAGGGCGCGGGCGATCTCGCGGTTGGAGCGGCCGTCCGCTATCAGGCCGAGCACCTCGCGCTCCCGTTCGGTGAGGGAACCGCCTCTGCCCTGGCCCGAGTTGGTCTCCTCCTGGGAGAGCAGGGCGCCGGCGACCTCGGGCTGGAGCAGGATGTGGCCGGCGTGGACCGAGCGGATGGCGCCGGCGAGGGCGTCGGGGTCGACGTCCTTGTAGACGTATCCGGCGGCGCCGGCGCGCAGGGCGGGGACCACCGTGCGCTGTTCGGTGAAGCTGGTGACGATCAGCACGCGCGCGGGGTTGTCGAGTTCGCGCAGGCGGCGCAGGGCCTCGACGCCGTCCATGCCGGGCATCTTGACGTCCATCAGGACGACGTCGGGCTGGAGTTCCTCGGCGCGCTGGACTCCTTCGGCGCCGTCGGCGGCCTCGCCGACGACCTCGATGTCGTCCTGGACCTCGAGGAAGGTGCGCAGTCCGCGGCGGACGACCTGGTGGTCGTCGACGAGCAGCACCTTGATTGCATCAGCCACCGGGGGCCTCCATCTCGATCGTGGTGCCCTTGCCGGGCGCCGATTCCACCGTCAGGGCGCCGCCGATCCCACTGGCCCGGTCCCGCATGGAGACCAGGCCGAGGTGGCGGCCGGCTCTGCGGATCGCCGTGGGGTCGAAGCCGGTGCCGTCGTCCGTGACCCGCAGGACCGTGTCGGGGCCGCGCTTCAGGAGGGTCACGTCGACGTGTTGTGCGCCGGAGTGGCGCAGGGCGTTGTGCAGGGCCTCCTGGGCGACCCGCAGCAGGGCCTCCTCCTGGGCGGCGGGCAGGGCGCGCACGCCGTGGCTGGTGAAGGTCACGCGCGCGGTGTGGGCGCGGTCGAGGACCTGTATCTGGGTGCGCAGGGTGGCGACGAGGCCGTCCTCGTCGAGGGCGGCGGGGCGCAGTTCGACGACGGCGGCGCGCAGTTCGTCGGCGGCTTCGGCGGCGAGGGTGGCGACCTGCTGGAGCTCGCCCTTGGCGCGGGAGGGGTCGCGGTCGACGAGGGCGGTGGCGGCCTGGGCGGTCAGGCGCAGGGAGAACAGTTTCTGGGCGACCGCGTCGTGCAGTTCGTGGGCCAGCCGGGAGCGTTCCTCCGCGATGGTGAGTTCGCGGCTGCGTTCGTAGAGGCGGGCGTTGGTGAGGGCGATGGCGGCGTGCTGGGCGAGGATGGCGAGGAGTTCCTCGTCCTCCTCGGTGAAGCCGCAGCCGCCCTCGGGCTTCGCGCAGTTCTTGTTGGCGAGGAAGAGGGCGCCGATGACCTCGTCGCCGTCGCGGATGGGCAGGCCCAGGAAGTCGGACATGTCGGGGTGGGCGGCGGGCCAGCCCTCGAAGCGGGGGTCCCTGCGCACGTCGGCCAGGCGCTCGGGGCGGGCCTCCTGGAGCATCGCGGCGAGGATGCCGTGCTGGCGGGGCAGGGGGCCGATGGCCTTCCACTGCTCGTCGGTGACGCCGTCGACGACGAACTGGGCGAAGCCTCCGTGGTCGTCCGGGACGCCCAGGGCGGCGTACTGGGCGTCGAGCAGCTCGCGGGCGGAGGCGACGATCGTCTTGAGGACGTCGCGCACCTCGAGATGCCTGCTCATGGCCAGCAGCGCGGAGCTCACCGCGGCGAGGCCGGACCGGGGACCTTGACTCATGTCTTCACGGTACCGGCGGGGTGTGACAGCCCGGATCCGACCTGTGACGGCCCGGGGTAGGCCGGGGGGCCTAGGCCGCAGGTCCTCGGTACGGCGGCGTAGGGCGCGGGGAGGGGGCGTGCGGGCGTACGTCGAAGGGCCCCGGCGGATCCGGTCCCGCGGTGGAGGCGGGGGCGCGGGGCCGGTTCCTAGGTTGGGGTCACCGCCGAGCGGAGGCGGGCTGACGAGGGGACGGTTGTCATGCCGGTAGCGATCATCACGGGGGCCTCGAAGGGGCTGGGGCGGGCGCTGGCCGAGGCGCTGGCCGCGCGGGGCTGGGATCTGGTGCTGGACGCCAGGAGCGAGGGGGTGCTGAAGGAGACGGCGGCCTGGGTGGCGGGGCACGGGACGGGGGTGCGGGCGTCGGCGGGGGACGTCACGGATCCGGTGCACCGGTCGGCGCTGGTCGAGGCGGCCCGGGAGCTGGGCGGGTGCGATCTGGTGGTGAGCAACGCGAGCGCGCTGGGTGCCGAGCCGCTGGTGCGGCTGGACGAGCTGCCGCTGGCGGGGCTGCGGCGGGCGCTGGAGGTGAACGTGGTGGCGGCGCTGGGGCTGGTCCAGGAGGCGCTGCCGCTGCTGCGGGCGGCGCGGGCGGGTGCGGTGATCACCGTGAGCTCGGACGCGGCGGCCGAGGCCTATGAGACCTGGGGCGGCTACGGGGCGTCGAAGGCGGCCCTGGACCATCTCTCGGCGGTGCTCGGGGAGGAGGAGCCGGGGCTGCGGGTGTGGGCGGTGGATCCCGGGGACATGGCGACGGACCTGTACGCGGCGGCCGTACCGGACGACGACGATCCGCGTCCGGAGCCGGGCAGTGTGGTGCCGGCCTTCCTGCGGTTGCTGGACGAGCGTCCGGCGAGCGGGCGGTACGGGGCTCCGGCGCTGCTGGAGGGACGGCGATGACGCTGGCGGTGAGGGTGCCGGAGGAGCTGTCGGCGCGGGTGCCGGCCGAGCAGCGGGGGCCGGGGCGGGAGCGGGACGACGTACGGCTGCTGGTGTCGCGGGGGACGGAGCCGGCGCATCACGTGTTCCGGGAGCTGCCGTGTCTGCTGCGGGCCGGGGACCTGCTGGTGGTCAACACCTCGCCGACGCTGGCGGCGGCCGTGGACGGGCGGATCGGGCACGCGCGTGTGGTGGTGCACTTCTCGACGCGCGGGGACGTGGCGCACGGCGGTGAGGGGCGGTGGGCGGTCGAGCTGCGGGATCCGGACGGGAGGGGAACGACACGCGCGCGTGCGGGAGGGCCCACGGGGACGCGGGTGCGGCTGCCCGGGGGTGCGCGGCTGGTGCTGGAGGAGGCGCTGAGTCCGGGGAGCGGGCGGTTGTGGTGGGCGCGGGTGGCCGGCGGGGCGGGGGGCGACGGCCGGGGCGCGGCCGACGTACCGGGGCTGTTGCGGGAGTACGGGCGGCCCATCCGTTACTCCTATACAGAGCGGGACCAGCCGTTGTCCGTGTATCAGACGGTGTTCGCGCTGCCGTCGGCGGACGGGGCGGGGAGCGCGGAGATGCCGAGTGCGGCGCGGCCCTTCACGGCGGCGCTGGTGGCGGAGCTGGTGAGCCGGGGGGTGCAGTTCGCGCCGGTCGCGCTGCACACCGGGGTGGCCTCGGCGGAGGTGCACGAGCCGCCGTATCCGGAGCGGTTCTCGGTGCCGGAGGCCTCGGCGCGGCTGATCAACGCCGTGCGGGCCGGGGACGGGCGGGTGATCGCCGTGGGGACGACGGCCGTGCGGGCGGTGGAGTCGGCGGCGGGGGACGACGGGGTCGTACGCGCGCGTGAGGGGTGGACGGACCTCGTGGTGACGCCCGGGCGCGGGGTGCGGGTGGTGGACGGGCTGCTGACCGGGCTGCACGAGCCGGAGGCCTCGCATCTGCTGATGCTGGAGGCGGTGGCGGGGCGGGCGGCGATCGACCGTGGGTACGAGGAGGCGCTGCGGGGGCGCTATCTGTGGCACGAGTTCGGGGACGTCCATCTCCTCCTGCCGGAGGAAGATGCTCACGCAGAGCATTGCTTCAGCAACTGCCGGTGAGAACGGGGGTCGGGCGATGTGAGGCCCCGCATAGGGCGCACATCACGTACGAAGGGGCATAGGAGAGAAAGCGGTCCCTTGCGAACGGGGCAGACGTTCCAGTCTGTCCCGTTTTGCCCTTCCCTGATCCACTACCCGGGATCGTAGGTCACACCTTTGCCTGGCCATTTTGCGGCCGCTAAGAATTGCTCTCGTCGCTCAGCGCCGCGGGTTTCCGCCGCGGCGTTCGTTCGTGCCAAGAGCACCGTGTCCACCGTCGGACGAGCGACCTCCGCGCTATTTCGAAGAGGTCATTCGCCATGCCCAAGAACACTCACAAGATCGCGATCGCCGGTGCCGCCACCCTCGGGGCCGCAGCCATCGCCTTCTCCGTGGTGCCGGCCGACGCGCACACGACCACGACGGACGCCGTGTCCTCGGCCCGGGTCGCGTACAGCACCGAGCCGGTGCAGGGCGTGAAGGGCACGGTGACCGACCAGCTCGCCGGCTCGAACCTGAAGGTCGAGGCCATCGAGGCGAAGAAGAACGCCGCCGCGGACGCCGCCGCCAAGAAGAAGGCCGCCGCCGAGGCCGTGCGCAAGGCCGTCGCCGCCAAGAAGAAGGCCGCCGCCGAGGCCGCCCGCAAGGCCGCCGCCGCGAAGGCCGCCGCCGCGCACAAGGCGAAACAGGCCGCGAGCCGCTCCGCGCACCGCGCCGCGGTGAAGCCGGTCGCCGCCAAGAGCTACGCCAACAACCTCGACGGCTGGATCCGCGAGTCGCTCCACATCATGAAGAAGCACGGCATCCCGGGCTCCTACGAGGGCCTCAAGCGCAACATCATGCGCGAGTCCTCGGGCAACCCGAACGCCATCAACGACTGGGACATCAACGCCATCAACGGCATCCCGTCGAAGGGCCTGCTGCAGGTCATCCCGCCGACCTTCAAGGCGTACCACGTCGCCGGCACGTCCTGGAACATCTACGACCCGGTCGCCAACATCACCGCCGCCTGCAACTACGCGGCCGACAAGTACGGCTCCATGGACAACGTCAACAGCGCGTACTGACGCAGCCCCCTCACACACCCCCTCACACGCCGAAGGGCGGCACCCGCACCGGGTGCCGCCCTTCGGCGTCGTACGACGGGCACTACTTGCGCATGACCTCGGGCTCGTGCCGGCGCAGGAAGCGGGCCACGAAGAAGCCGCAGATCACGCCGAGGACGATCAGGGCGATCATGTCCAGGCTCCAGGCGCCGACGGTGTGCTCCCACAGCGGGTCGGTGTCGCCGCCGTCCTTGGGCGGGCTGATCTTGTTGAAGTCCAGCGTGGCGCCGGCCGCGCCGACCGCCCAGCGCGAGGGCATCAGGTACGAGAACTCGTTGACGCCGATCGAGCCGTTCAGCGCGAACAGACAGCCGGTGAAGACCACCTGGATGATCGCGAACATGACCAGCAGCGGCATGGTCTTCTCGGCCGTCTTCACCAGCGAGGAGATGATCAGGCCGAACATCATCGAGGTGAAGCCCAGCGCCATGATCGGCAGGCACAGCTCCACCAGCGGGGCGTTGGTGAGGATCAGGCCCTCTTCCGGGATCTCCCGGCTGGAGAAGCCGATGACACCGACCAGCAGCCCCTGGAACACGGTGACCAGGCCGAGCACGAACACCTTGGACATCAGGTACGCCGAGCGCGACAGGCCGGTGGCGCGCTCCCGCTCGTAGATGACCCGTTCCTTGATCAGCTCACGGACGGAGTTCGCCGCGCCCGCGAAGCAGGCGCCGACCGCGAGGATCAGCAGCACGGTGGTGGCCGTGCCGTTGGGGATGATCCGGCCGCTCTTGGGGTTGACCGGGTTGGGCAGCAGGCTGTTCCCGGAGTCGATGAGCAGGCTCACCGAGCCGAGGACGACCGGCAGGATCACCGACAGGGCGAGGAAGCCCTTGTCCGACGCGATCACCGACGTGTAGCGGCGCACCAGCGTCATGAACTGCGACATCCAGCCCTGCGGCTTCGGCGGCTTCATGGCCTGCATCGGCGGCATCTGTACGGACTGCGGCGCGACGGCGTCGATGTCCGCGGCGTACATCTGGTAGTGCTGCGAGCCCTTCCAGCGGCCCGCCCAGTCGTAGTCGCGGTAGTTCTCGAAGGCGGAGAAGACGTCGGCCCAGGTGTCGTACCCGAAGAAGTTCAGCGCCTCCTCGGGCGGGCCGAAGTAGGCGACCGCGCCGCCCGGCGCCATCACCAGCAGCTTGTCGCAGATCGCCAGCTCGGCCACCGAGTGGGTGACCACGAGGACCGTACGCCCGTCGTCGGCGAGGCCGCGCAGCAGCTGCATCACATCGCGGTCCATGCCCGGGTCGAGGCCCGAGGTGGGCTCGTCCAGGAAGATCAGCGACGGCTTGGTGAGCAGCTCCAGGGCCACCGAGACACGCTTGCGCTGGCCGCCGGAGAGGGAGGTGACCTTCTTCTCCTTGTGGATGTCCAGCTTCAGCTCGCGCAGCACCTCGTCGATCCGGGCCTCGCGCTCGGCGGCCGTGGTGTCGGCCGGGAAGCGGAGCTTGGCCGCGTACTTGAGGGCCTTCTTGACGGTCAGTTCCTTGTGCAGGATGTCGTCCTGCGGGACGAGACCGATGCGCTGGCGCAGCTCGGCGAACTGCTTGTACAGGTTCCGGTTGTCGTAGAGGACGTCGCCCTGGTTGGCCGGGCGGTAGCCGGTCAGCGCCTTGAGCAGCGTCGACTTGCCGGAACCGGACGGTCCGATGACCGCGATCAGGGACTTCTCCGGGACACCGAAGGAGACGTCCTTGAGGATCTGCTTGCCGCCGTCGACCGTGACGGTGAGGTGGCGTGCGGAGAAGGAGACCTCACCGGTGTCGACGAACTCCTCGAGCCGGTCGCCCACGATCCGGAACGTCGAGTGGCCGACGCCGACGATGTCGGCCGCGCCCAGCAGCTGGGTGCCGCCCTTGGGGATCGGCTGACCGTTGACGTAGGTGCCGTTGTGCGAGCCGAGGTCGCGGATCTCCATGCTGCCGTCGGGCATGGAACGGAACTCGGCGTGGTTGCGGGACACCTGGAGGTCGGAGACGACCAGTTCGTTCTCCAGGGCACGGCCGATGCGCATGACGCGGCCGATGGAGAACTGGTGGAACGTGGTCGGGCTGCGGTCTCCGTAGACCGGCGGCGCCCCCGCGCCCCCGCCGGACACCTGCTGCGCGTACGGCTCGTTCGGCCCCGGCTGCTGCGGGACCTGCGGCGTCGCCTGCTGCGGCGGCTGCCAGCCGGCCTGCGCGGCCTGCGGCTGGGCGGCCGGCGGAGCGGCCCAGCCGGGGTTCGCGGCCTGTGCGGCGTACGGCTGCTGCTGAGGCTGCGCCGCGGGCTGCGCGACCGGCGCCTGCGCTCCCGACAGGGTCACGCGCGGGCCGTCGTTGGCGTTGCCCAGGTGCAGCGCCGAGCCGGGCCCGATCTCCAGCTGGCTGATCCGCTGCCCCTGCGCGAACGTGCCGTTCGTGCTGCCGTGGTCCTCGACCACCCAACTGCGGCCGTTGAAGCTGACCGTGGCGTGACGCCAGGAGACCCTGGCGTCCTCGAACACGATGTCCCCCTGCGGATCACGTCCGAGGGTGTATGGCCTGGACGGATCGAGCGTCCAGGTACGTCCGTTCAATTCCAGTACGAGTTCCGGCACTCCATGCCCCATGAGTAGTCCCCCGAGTTACCCCCATCACAGGGAGTCTAGGGATGTCGAACATCGTCGGGAACTATTTCAGTAGCGGCCCCCTGACCGAAAGTCGGGCCTCGTCACGAGCTTGCACGAGCACATCCGCCGTTCCCGTTGACGGGGTTGAAATCGCCCCGGAGAGTGGTAAACGCACGTGAGGGGGACGGATACGGCGATCTTCGCCGAAGCGCGCCGCGGATCGGGGGGTCTGCATGAGTGCCGGCACTGGGGTGGAGAGCAACGGGCGCGCGGGGTACGGCGGTGGCGTGCCGTGGGTGGACGTGGCGCTCGCCGCGATCGCCGCCGTGAGCTGGGCGTTGATCGGGATGGCGGGGACGGCGGCGCTGGGCCTGCATCTGCTCGGGGCCGACGCGGCGGGTTCGTTGGGCCCGATGACGGCGGCCGTGGTGGCGCTGGGGGCGGGCGGCTCGGTCACGCCGTCGGGCGATGTGTCGGCCTTCGGCCTCACGGGAGCCGAAGCAAACACCGCCATCGAGATCACGCCACTGGGGGTGAGCCTGGTCGGGGCGCTGCTGCTGTCGTGGTGTTTTCTACGGTCCCTGCGCGCCGCCGGAGTTGTCATCGCGCCGGCCGAACTCCTCGCGCGGGCGGGCGCGGTGGTCGCGCTGTTCGTCGCGATGCTGGGCGCTCTGGCCTGGGCGGGGCACGATGTCATCACGCTCGACGGCGGCGCGCTGGGGCTGGACGACCTGCCCGGCGGGGGTGGCGGCGGGGGCGGTGGCCTGGAGATCCCCGGGCTCGGTGACATCGGGGGGCTGCTGCCCGACCGGATCGGGGATCTGATCGACGCGAAGGCGGCGGTCGGCTTCACCGTCGACACGGCGCCCACCCTGTGGGGCGGGCTCCTCTGGTCGGCGGGGATCCTGCTGATCGCCCTGCTGGCCTCGCGCCGCACCCCGCTGCCGCGCGGATGGGAGGCGGTGCACCGGGTGGTGCGGCCCGCGGTGTCCGCCGTCGTCACCGTGCTGCTGGTGGCCGTGGCGGCCGGGCTCGCGGCGGCGGCGTACGCGGCGATCGGCGACGACCACCCGAAGCGGATCGCGGGAGCGGCGCTGCTCGGCGCGCCGAACGGGGTGTGGCTGGGCGTCTCGGTCGGCCTGTTCGTCCCCTGGGACGGCCGCGCCACGGGCGCCCTCGTACAGGTCCTGCCGGACCCTCTCGACAAGCTCCTCTCCGTCGGCACCGACCAGCCGGTCACCCTCGGCCGGCTGGCCGACCTGGAGAGCCGCGTGTGGCTGCTCGCGGTGGCCATGGCCGTGACGATGCTGTTCGCGGGGGTGCTGGTGGCGGTACGGACGCCGGTCACGGCGGGGGCCGGGGGGCGGAGTGCGGGACGGGCCAGGGTGGGGGCCGCGCGGCGGGCCGGGGTGGGGGGTTTCGTCGGGCGGTGTGCCGTGCGGCTGGGGGTGGCGACCGCGGTGGCGGTGCCCTTCCTCGGGCTGCTGACGGGGTTGTCCGTGGACGCTTCGCTGTCCGTGCTGGGGTTCGACGCGTTCGGGGCCGGGATCGACTTGCACGCGCACCTCGGCATGGCGCTGCTCCTCGGGGCCGTGTGGGGGGCGGGAGCGGGCGCCGCGGGGGCGCTGCTGGCGTGCGCCACGGGGGCGGCGGGACGGCGTGCCGCGCCGTTGGCACTCGGTGACGCGACGGGGGCGGGCGGGGAGTACGGGGGCGAGGGCGGGGCCGCGCGGTACAGCGGGGCGGAGGCGGGGCCGTACGCCCCGAGTGCGTCGTACCGGGCGCCGAACCCCGCGACCAATCCGTATCTCCGGGTACCGGACGAACTGCGGGAGCCGGAGGACGCCCGGCCCGGCGAGGAGCCCCGGGGGGAGCCCGGCGGGGCGGGTGGAGCGGGGCGGCGGTACCGGGGCGGACGTCCGGGTGAGCCCTGGTCCGGGGAGGGGCGTGGAGCGGGTCAGTCCCCTCCTGTGGAGGGGCGGGATGCGGGTGAGCCCCCGTCCAGGGGAGGGCGGCATGCGGGTGAGCCCCCGTCCGGGGAGAAGCGCGGGGCGGGTGGTCGGCCAGGGCCTCGCGGGAGTGCTCGGTCCGGCGAAGCCCCTTCGGGGCCGGCGCAGGGATCGGGTGAGTCCCAGGTCGGGGAGCGGCGGGACGGCGGAGGGCGGGGCACGGGACGGCAGGGGAATGACGGCCAGGGGAATGTGTACGGTGCGCCGACCGTCGTGGGCCCAGTTGGCCCAGTCGGGCCGGTCGGGCCGGCTTCTCGGCGGCCCGGGGGCGGCTCCACCGGGGACGACGGGCCGCCGCCGCCTCCGCCGCCCCCTCCCCCGCTGCCCCCGAAACGGCCCAGGCGGCCCCGGTGACCGGCTCGGCGACGGGCCCCGCACCGGCTCGCGCGACAAAATGAAGGGACTTCATAAAACCGACATCACCGGTTCGCCCAGTGTTCCGTGTCCGCTAGACGGACCTCTGCGGCGAAAGGCACTGGGTGCCGGATACGGTGGGATACATCATGAGAGCTTCGCAGACTTCGCCGACCTCGTCCTCTGATGTCCCCACGCTCCTTGTCAAGATCTTCGGCAAGGACAGGCCTGGCATCACGGCCGGTCTTTTCGACACCCTCGCGGCCTACTCCGTCGACGTGGTCGACATCGAGCAGGTGGTCACCCGGGGCCGGATGGTGCTGTGCGCGCTCGTGACCGCGCCACCGCGGTCGCTTGAGGGTGACCTCCGGCGCACGGTCCACAACTGGGCCGAGTCGATCAAGATGCAGGCAGAGATCATCTCGGGTCTCGGTGACAACCGTCCTCGCGGCGTCGGCCGCTCCCTGGTGACCGTCCTCGGCCATCCGCTGACCGCGGAGGCCACCGCCAAGGTGGCCGCCAAGATCACCAAGGCCGGCGGCAACATCGACCGTATCTTCCGGCTCGCCAAGTACCCCGTCACGGCCGTCGAGTTCGCGATCTCCGGGGTGGAGACCGAGCCGCTGCGCACCGCGCTGGTCACGGACGCGCGGGCGCTCGGGGTGGACGTCGCCGTCGTGGACGCGGGTCTGCACCGGCGTGCCCAGCGGCTCGTCGTCATGGACGTCGACTCGACCCTGATCCAGGACGAGGTGATCGAGCTCTTCGCGGCGCACGCCGGCTGCGAGAACGAGGTCGCCGAGGTGACGGCCGCCGCGATGCGCGGTGAGCTGGACTTCGAGCAGTCGCTGCACGCGCGCGTGGCCCTGCTGGAGGGGCTGGACGCCTCCGTGGTGGACAAGGTGCGCGCCGAGGTCCGGCTGACGCCGGGCGCGCGCACACTGATCCGTACCCTGAAGCGGCTCGGCTACCAGGTGGGGGTCGTCTCCGGCGGCTTCACGCAGGTCACCGACGATCTGAAGGAGCGGCTGGGGCTGGACTTCGCCCAGGCCAACACCCTGGAGATCGTCGACGGCAGGCTGACCGGCCGGGTCACCGGCGAGATCGTGGACCGGGCGGGCAAGGCGCGGCTGCTGCGCCGGTTCGCCGCGGAGGCGGGCGTGCCGCTCTCGCAGACCGTGGCGATCGGCGACGGCGCCAACGACCTGGACATGCTGAACGCGGCCGGTCTCGGGGTGGCCTTCAACGCCAAGCCGGTGGTGCGCGAGGCGGCGCACACGGCGGTGAACGTGCCGTTCCTCGACACGGTCCTGTATCTGCTGGGCATCACCCGTGAAGAGGTCGAGGCGGCGGAGACCCACACGGAGTAGCACCAGAGCGAGAGGCGCCTCGTACGACGTGGAGGCCTCGTAGGACACGGAGGGCCCGGTGCCGAAGTGGCGCCGGGCCCTCGTGCGTGCCGGACGGTCACTCCTCGGGCGCCCAGTAGTCGGTCAGTGTGGCCACGGCCGGCTCCAGGGACTTCCAGGAGCCGTCGAAGGTGAGGACGGCGAAGGAGGAGGTCGGGAAGCCGCGGCGGGTCATCCGCTCGCGGGGCTCGCTCTCGGCCGAGTCGGTCAGGATGTCGGTGAGGGCGTGGACGCCCGGGTTGTGGCCGATCAGGATGACGGTGCGCACGTCGTCCGGGGTCTCGTTGAGCAGGGCGATCAGCTCGCCCGGGGAGGCCTCGTAGATCCGCTCCTCGTAGACCGTTTTCGGCCGGTGCGGGAGTTCATGGACGGCGAGCTTCCACGTCTCCCTGGTCCGGGCCGCGGTGGAGCACAGCGCCAGGTCGAGGGGGATGCCGCTGTCGGCCAGTCTGCGTCCGGCGACGGCGGCGTCCTTCCGGCCCCGCTCGGCGAGCGGGCGCTCGTGGTCGGTCACCTGTGGCCAGTCGGCTTTCGCATGCCGGAAGAGGACGATCCTGCGGGGTTCTGCGACGCTCATGCGTCCCAGCTTCGCATGAAACAGGCCATGGGGCGCAGGGAGTTGACATGGGGCTTTGCCGCTCGCCCCGGGTGTGTGGAGTGCGTCCGGGGCGTGCTCGTCACGGCTGGCGCGCGAGCAGTCGCTGCACGCGCTCGACGAGGTGGGTGATCGCCGGGTCGCCGGTGGCGGCGTGGGCGTCGGAGGGGTTCAGTATCAGGGCGAGCAGAGTGATGAAGGCGAGCGTCGGCAGGGCGAGGGCCCACCAGGGCAGCCGGGTGTCGAGCCGGGCCCGGGCGGCGGTCGGGCGGGGCCGGGTGAGCACAGGGGCCGACATGGATGCCTCCGGTCGTCTTCGAGCGGTCCGTGGTCCGCGTCGTACGGCCACATCTCGAAGCTACGGAATCGGCGGCCCGCAGCCCATCCGGTGATCCACCCACTTGACCCTGACCCTCACCCCCTAGGGGACAGGGGGGTTAACCCCACCCTCAGGGTGCGGCGATCGTGGCGATGACGGCGATGATCACGAAGATGGCGAGGAACGAGCCGAAGACCATCAACATCTTCTTCTGGCCGTTCTGGGGGTTCGGGTCGAGCACCATGGGCCCAGTGTCGCACCCGTGGTCCGCCGCACGGCAGCCGGGGTCAGCGGGCCGCGGCCTCGTCCTCCACCGTGCGGGGGCGGCCCGCCAGGACGCCCACGGCCATCTGCGGGAGCATCAGCGCCGCCATGAGCGCGAGGGGCAGACCCCAGCCGCCGCTGTGCTGGTAGAGCACCCCGACCAGGAGGGGCCCCGGGATCGAGATCAGATAGCCGGTGCTCTGCGCGAAGGCGGACAGCTGGGCCACGCCCGCGCCGGTCCCGGCGCGCATGCCGACCATCGTGAGGGCCAGTGGGAAGGCGCAGTTGGCGACGCCGAGCAGCACGGCCCAGGCCCAGGCTCCCTGAGCGGGCGCGAGGTACAGACCGGTGTAGCCGGCGAGGCCGCAGACGCCGAGCACGACGACGATCGGGCCCTGCTGCGGGAGCCGGGCGGCGACGCGCGGGATGACGTAGGCCAGGGGCACGCCCATCGCCATGGTGACGGCGAGCAGCAGACCGGCCTCGCCCGCGGACACGCCCGCGTCCCGGAAGATCTGGGCCATCCAGCCCATGGTGACGTAGGCGGCGGTGGCCTGGAGCCCGAAGAACAAGGCGAGCGCCCAGGCGGTGCGACTGCGGGTGATACGCAGTCCGTCCGGTCGCTCCGGCTGTTCCTGCTGCTGTTCTCGCTGTTCTCGCTGTTCTCGCTGCTCTCGCTGTTCCTGCCGTCCCCGCCCTTCGCGTGCGAAGAGCAGCCACGGTGGAACGGCAACGGCGGCCAGGGCCGCCCACAGGGCGAGGCCGGGCCGCCAGCCGCCGCCCAGCGTCTCGGTCAGGGGGACGGTGAGCGCGGCGGCGGCCGAGGTGCCGAGGGCGAGGGCCATCGAGTAGAGGCCGGTCATGGAGCCGACCCGGTCGGGGAAGTTCCGCTTGACGATGACCGGCATCAGGACGTTGCTGACGGCGATGCCCATCAGGGCGAGGGCACTGGCGGCCAGGAACCCGGCCGTTCCGCCCGTGTACGGCCGTATGAGCAGGCCCGCGGTGATCGCCGCCATCCCCGCGCACACCACCGCGCCCGCTCCGAGGCGGCGGGCGAGGCGCGGGGCCATGACGCCGAACACGGCGAAGCACAGCGGGGGCACGGAGGTGAGGAGTCCGGCCATGCTGCCGCTCATGCCGAGCCCGTCGCGCACCTCCTCCAGGAGCGCGCCGAGGCTGGTGATGGCGGGCCGGAGATTGAGTGCGGCCAGCACGATGCCGGCCATGAGCAGCCGGGTGCGCCACGCGCGCGTGGCCGTACGCGGGGGCTCGGCGACCGTCGGCGTGCGGGTGGGCGGGGGTGTCGTCGTCCTCGTGTCCTCACTGACCATGCCGCCCATCATAGAATCATAGGATGAATATCTGTCCAGTCCTGTGAGAAGGTGTGCCATGCCCCTGAGCCATCCCCGTCGCTCGGCCCTCTCCGAGCAGGTCATCACCGAGCTGCGCCACCAGATCACCTCGGGCGAGTGGCCGGTCGGCTCGCGGATTCCCACCGAGCCCGAGCTGGTCGAGCAGCTGGGCGTCGCCCGCAACACGGTCCGTGAGGCCGTCCGCGCCCTCGCGCACAACGGGCTGCTGGCCATCCGGCAGGGCTCGGGGACGTATGTCGTGGCGACCAGTGAGCTGGCGGGCGTGATGCACCGGCGGTTCGCGGGGGCCGACCCCCGGCACATCGCCGAACTGCGCTCCAACCTGGAGTCGGGCGCGGCACGTCTCGCGGCCGAGCGGCGCACGGAGCGGGACCTCAAGCAGTTGGACGCGCTGCTGCTGCGGCGCGAGGAGGCCTGGGAGTCGGGGGACGCGGAGGCCTTCGTGGCGGCCGACGCGACGTTCCATCTGGCGGTGGTGGCCGCCTCCCACAACGACGTCATGACCGCGCTCCACGCCGACCTGGGCGAGGTGCTGCGGGACTGGCTGCGTGAGGACGTCGGCGACGCGCTGACGCCGGAGACGTACATGGACCACACGCGGCTGGTGGACGCGATCCGCGCGGGCGACGCGGAGACTGCCGCCGCGGAGGCGGCCGGCTATCCGCTGTCCTGCCGCCCGGGCCGGATCGCCGGATCCGGCGCGGGCTGAGCGGGGACCGGCTCACACCTTCTCGTGGGTGACCCAGGCCCTGCCGACCTCCTTCCAGCAGCGCCCGGTGAGCCGTACGGTCAGGGCGGGCCCGGCGTCGACGGGGGTGCCGTCGGTGTCGAGGTCCCACCAGCGCGCGCACTCGATGTGCAGGGTGACGCGGTCGGTGTCGGCGTAGGGGTTGTGGCAGTGGGCGACGACGTGGGAGCCGTCGACGGCGGTGCGGCACTCCGCGCCGAAGGGTTCGGGACGCTCGTGGGGCAGCGCCTCGTGGGGTGCCCAGAGGACGAGCGCGACGGCGGCGGTCACGGGGGCGAGGACACGGAACAGACGCACGACGGAACCTCCTCGGCAGAGCTGGGGAGGGCGGCGCGTGGGAGGAACGCGCACTTCATCGTGCCTGTTCGCGGGCGTGTCCCGCCCGGCCGGATAGGCCGGACGGGTGACACGGCAAACGGGGAGGGCGTCAGGCGCCGATGGCGTGCAGACCGCCGTCCACGTGGATGATCTCGCCGGTGGTCTTCGGGAACCAGTCGCTCAGCAGGGCGACGATGCCCTTGCCGGCCGGCTCCGGGTCCTTGAGGTCCCACTCCAGCGGGGAGCGGGTGTCCCACACGGAGGCCAGGTCGGCGAAGCCCGGGATGGACTTGGCGGCCATGGAGGCGAGCGGGCCCGCGGAGATGAGGTTGCAGCGGATGTTCTGCTTGCCCAGATCGCGGGCGACGTAGCGGCTGGTGGCCTCCAGGGCGGCCTTGGCCGGGCCCATCCAGTCGTACTGCGGCCAGGCGAACTGCGCGTCGAAGGTGAGGCCGACGACCGAGCCGCCGTTCTGCATCAGCGGCAGGCAGGCCATGGTCAGCGACTTCAGGGAGTACGCCGAGACGTGCATGGCCGTGGCCACGGACTCGAACGGCGTGTTCAGGAAGTTGCCGCCGAGCGCGTCCTGCGGCGCGAAGCCGATGGAGTGCACGACACCGTCGAGGCCGCCGAGCTCCTGGCCGACGACGTCGGCCAGCCGGCCCATGTGCTCGGCGTTGGTCACGTCGAGCTCGATGACCTTGGTGGGCTTCGGGAGCTTCTTGGCGATGCGCTCGGTCAGCGTGGGCCGCGGGAACGCGGTCAGGATGATCTCGGCACCCTGCTCCTGGGCCAGCTTGGCGGCGTGGAAGGCGATGGAGGACTCCATCAGCACACCGGTGATCAGGACGCGCTTGCCCTCGAGAATTCCGCTCATGGTGATCAGTGACCCATTCCCAGTCCGCCGTCAACGGGGATGACGGCTCCAGTGATGTACGAGGCGTCGTCCGAGGCGAGGAACCGCACCGCCGCGGCGATCTCCTCGGGCTGCGCGTACCGGCCGAGCGGGACCTGCGAGACGATGCCCGCGCGCTGCTCGTCGGTGAGCACCTTGGTCATGTCGGTGTCGACGAAGCCGGGCGCGACGACGTTGAAGGTGATGTTGCGCGACCCCAGCTCACGGGCGAGGGAACGCGCGAAGCCGACGAGTCCGGCCTTGGACGCGGCGTAGTTGGCCTGCCCGGGCGAGCCGTAGAGCCCCACGACCGACGAGATGAGGACGACCCGGCCCTTCTTGGCGCGCAGCATGCCACGGTTGGCGCGCTTGACGACGCGGAAGGTGCCGGTGAGGTTGGTGTCGACGACCGAGGTGAAGTCCTCCTCGGACATGCGCATCAGGAGCTGGTCCTTGGTGACGCCGGCGTTGGCGATCAGGACCTCGACGGGGCCGTGCTCGGCCTCGATCTCCTTGTAGGCCTGCTCCACCTGTTCGGCGTCGGTGATGTCGCACTTGACGGCCAGGCAGCCCAAGTCGGTGAGGGCCTGGGGCGGTTCGCCCGAACGGTATGTGATCGCGACCTTGTCGCCGGCGTCGGCGAACGCGCGGGCGATGGCGAGGCCGATGCCCCGGTTTCCTCCGGTGACGAGAACCGAGCGGCTCAACGGATCACCCTTTCGATAGGGGTCTGACACACCTGCCCGGGACCTTGACGGCAGGCGGCTTCCCTCGAAACCTATCGGTCCGGCCACGCGCGCGGACATTCGGGCACCGACAGTGGGGCAGGGGGCTGACTGTGGGGTCCCTACAGAAACTTTGGAGGAGGCGCTCCGAAAGGTGTGGTCCGACAGGCGCCGGGCGCGACATGATCGGGGCCACACGCGCGATGACACACGCGACGACACCAGGGAGATACGTAGGTGCCTCATACCATCGACGAAAGCTTCACGGCCCTACCTCTACGCGCCCTCGCCGACGCCGCTCTCGCACGCGCGCGTGCGCTCGGGGCCGAGCACGCGGACTTCCGGTTCGAGCGGGTGCGCAGTGCGTCGTGGCGGCTGCGGGACGCCAAGCCGTCCGGGTCGTCGGACACGACCGACCTGGGGTACGCGGTGCGGGTGGTGCACGGCGGCACGTGGGGGTTCGCGTCCGGCGTGGACCTGACGATGGACGCGGCCGCCAAGGTGGCTTCGCAGGCCGTGGCGATGGCCAAGCTGTCCGCACAAGTGATCAAGGCCGCCGGGTCCGACGAGCGCGTGGAGCTGGCCGACGAGCCGGTGCACGCCGACCGGACGTGGATCTCGTCGTACGAGATCGATCCGTTCACCGTGCCGGACGAGCAGAAGAGCGCGCTGCTGGCCGACTGGAGCAACCGGCTGCTGGCGGCCGACGGCGTCAACCATGTCGACGCCTCGCTGCTCACCGTCCACGAGAACAAGTTCTACGCCGACACGGCGGGGACGGTGACCACCCAGCAGCGGGTGCGGCTGCACCCCTCGCTGACGGCGGTCTCGGTCGACGAGTCCAGCGGTGAGTTCGACTCGATGCGGACGATCGCGCCGCCCGTGGGCCGGGGCTGGGAGTACCTCACCGGGACCGGCTGGGACTGGGACGACGAGCTGGAGCGGATGCCGGAGCTGCTCGCCGAGAAGATGCGGGCGCCCAGCGTGGCCCCCGGGCTGTACGACCTGGTCGTCGACCCGTCCAACCTGTGGCTGACCATCCACGAGTCCATCGGGCACGCCACCGAGCTGGACCGGGCCCTCGGCTACGAGGCCGCCTACGCCGGCACCTCCTTCGCCACCTTCGACCGGCTCGGCAAGCTGCGCTACGGCTCCGACCTGATGAACGTCACCGGTGACCGCACCGCCGAGCACGGCCTCGCGACGGTCGGCTACGACGACGAGGGCGTCGAGGGCCAGTCCTGGGACCTGGTGAAGGACGGCACGCTCGTCGGCTACCAGCTGGACCGGCGGATCGCGAAGCTGACCGGCCTGGGCCGCTCCAACGGGTGCGCCTTCGCCGACTCCCCGGGGCACGTCCCGGTGCAGCGGATGGCGAACGTGTCGCTGCGGCCGGATCCGGCGGGGATGTCGACCGAGGACCTGATCGGGAGCGTCGACCGGGGGATCTATGTGGTCGGGGACCGGTCGTGGTCCATCGACATGCAGCGGTACAACTTCCAGTTCACCGGCCAGCGGTTCTTCAAGATCGAGAACGGGCGGGTCACCGGGCAGCTGCGGGACGTGGCCTACCAGGCGACGACCACCGACTTCTGGGGGTCCATGGCGGCCGTGGGCGGCCCGCAGACCTATGTCCTCGGGGGTGCCTTCAACTGCGGCAAGGCCCAGCCGGGGCAGGTCGCGGCGGTGTCGCACGGCTGCCCGTCGGCCCTGTTCAAGGGCGTCAACATTCTGAACACCACACAGGAGGCCGGTCGATGAGCGCCCGTACCAACAAGCCGCACGAGGTCGTCGAGCGCGCCCTCGAGCTGTCGCGGGCCGACGGGTGCGTGGTGATCGCCGACGAGCAGTCGACGGCGAACCTGCGTTGGGCCGGCAACGCGCTGACGACGAACGGCGTCACCCGCTCGCGCACGCTCACCGTGATCGCGACGGTCGACGGCAAGGAGGGCACCGCCTCCGGGGTCGTCTCGCGGGCCGCCGTGACCGCCGACGAGCTGGAGCCGCTGGTGCGGGCCGCCGAGGCCGCCGCGCGCGGTGCCGGGCCCGCCGAGGACGCGCAGCCCCTGGTCACCGGGGTGGCCGGGGCCCTCGAGCACCCCGAGTTCGTCGAGGCGCCGGCGGAGACCTCGTCGGCCGTGTTCGCCGACTTCGCGCCCGCGCTGGGCGAGTCCTTCGCACGCGCGCGTGCGGGCGGCCGTGAGCTGTACGGCTTCGCCAACCACGAGCTGGTGTCGACGTACATGGGCACGTCCACGGGGCTGCGGCTGCGGCACGACCAGCCGAACGGCACCCTGGAGCTCAACGCCAAGTCCCCGGACCGTACCCGCTCGGCCTGGTCGGGGCGCTCCACGCGGGACTTCAAGGACGTCGACCCGGCGGTGCTCGACGCCGAGCTCGCCGTACGCCTCGGCTGGGCGGAGCGGCGGATCGCGCTGCCCGCCGGGCGGTACGAGACGCTGCTGCCGCCGACCGCCGTCGCGGACCTGCTGATCTACCAGATGTGGTCGGCGTCGGGACGGGACGCGGCCGAGGGCCGGACGGTGTTCTCCAAGCCCGGCGCCGGCACCCGCCTCGGCGAGCGGCTGTCCGAGCTGCCGCTGACCCTGCGCAGCGACCCGAACGAACCGGGCCTGGAGTCGGCGCCCTTCGTCCTCGCCCACTCGTCCGGGGGCGACTCGTCGGTGTTCGACAACGGGCTGCCGCTGACGGCCACCGAGTGGGTCGGCGAGGGCCGGCTGAAGAACCTGATCACCAGTCGGCACAGCGCCGCCCTGACCGGGCTGCCGGTCGCGCCGGCGATCGACAACATCATCCTCGACGGCGGCGCGGACCGCTCCCTGGAGGAGATGGTCGCGAGCACCACGCGCGGGCTGCTGCTGACCTGTCTGTGGTACATCCGCGAGGTCGACCCGGCGACCCTGCTGCTGACCGGTCTGACCCGGGACGGCGTGTACCTCGTCGAGAACGGCGAGGTCGTGGGCGAGGTGAACAACTTCCGGTTCAACGAGTCGCCGGTCGATCTGCTGGGCCGGGCCGTCGAGGCCGGACGCACGGAAAAGACGCTGCCCCGGGAGTGGAGCGACTGGTTCACTAGGGCTGCGATGCCCGCGCTGCGGGTGCCGGACTTCAATATGAGCTCTGTCAGTCAGGGCGTATAACCTCGTACTGACCACGAGCCCATTCCAAGGAGATACGAGAACCGTGACGGACATCGTCGACGAGCTGAAGTGGCGGGGCCTGTTCGCCCTGTCCACCGACGAGGACGCCTTGCGCAAGGCGCTCGCGGACGGCCCCGTCACGTTCTATTGCGGCTTCGACCCGACCGCGCCCTCGTTGCACGTGGGGCACCTGGTGCAGGTGCTCACCGTGCGACGGCTCCAGCAGGCCGGTCACCGGCCGCTGGCGCTGGTCGGCGGGGCCACGGGACTGATCGGCGACCCGCGCCCGACGGCGGAGCGCACGCTGAACGACCCGGAGACGGTCGCCGGCTGGGTCGGCAAGCTGCGCTCCCAGATCGAGCCGTTCCTCTCCTTCGAGGGCGAGAACGCGGCCGTGATGGTCAACAACCTCGACTGGACCGCGGGGCTGTCCGCGATCGAGTTCCTCCGGGACATCGGCAAGCACTTCCGCGTCAACAAGATGCTGACGAAGGACTCCGTGGCCCGGCGCCTGGAGTCCGACCAGGGCATCAGCTACACCGAGTTCAGCTACCAGATCCTCCAGGGCATGGACTTCCTCCAGCTCTACCGGCGCCACGGCTGCACGCTCCAGCAGGGCGGCAGCGACCAGTGGGGCAACCTCACGGCCGGTCTGGATCTGATCCACAAGCTGGAACCGCAGGCCGACGTGCACGCGCTGGCGACGCCGCTGATGACCAAGGCGGACGGCACCAAGTTCGGCAAGACCGAGGGCGGCGCGGTCTGGCTCGACCCCGAGATGACGACGCCGTACGCGTTCTACCAGTTCTGGCTGAACGTGGACGACCGGGACATCTCGGGCTACCTGCGGATCCTGTCCTTCAAGTCCCGTGCGGAGCTGGAGGAGCTGGAGCGGGAGACCGCGGAGCGGCCGCAGGCGCGGGCCGCCCAGCGGGCGCTGGCGGAGGAGCTGACCACGCTGGTGCACGGCGCCGGCCAGACGGCCGCGGTGATCGCCGCGAGCCGGGCGCTGTTCGGGCAGGGCGAGCTGGGCGACCTCGACGAGCGGACGCTGACGGCGGCGCTCTCCGAGGTGCCGCACATCCAGGTCGCCGAGCCGGCTCCGGTCGTGGACCTGTTCGCGGAGGTCGGGCTGGTGGCCAGCAAGTCCGCCGCGCGGCGGACCGTGAAGGAGGGCGGGGCCTACGTGAACAACGTGAAGGTCACGGCCGAGGACGCGGTTCCCGTGAAGGAGGAGCTTCTGCACGGGCGGTGGCTGGTGCTGCGGCGGGGGAAGAAGAATCTGGCCGCCGTCGAGGTGACGGGAGCGTAAGCGCCGTAGGGGTGCGGGTCGCTGCGGGCCGAGGGTCCGTTGTGGCTTGTCGCGCGGTTCCCCGCGCCCCTGAGGGCGGCGCCCCTTTCGGGGCGCACCCCCTCAGGCTCGTTGCTTTCTCTTGCCCAGGGTCGCCACGTACGCCCTGTCTCCCAGAGCCACCACCACGATCGCCGCCACCAGCTGGAAGACGTGACGCCACCAGTCGATGCCGGCGGTCTCCTCTACGCCGAAGCCCCGGGCGATCGCGTTGCCGATGACCGCGCCGATGATGCCGAAGATGGTGACCAGCCAGAGGGGGCTGTGCTGCTTGCCCGGGATGATCGCCTTGGCGAGCAGACCCAGTACGAATCCCACGATGATCGCCCACAACCAGCCCATGGCTGCCTCCTCGTACGGCTCGACGTGAGCATTGCCCTCAGTCTTGTTCCGTGACCCGTACGGCGCATGTCGGGCACGGCCGTACGCGGTACGGCGCAGGATGTTCGCCCCGGCGGGAGGCGACCCGGTCTCGAAGGCGGCGCAGCCCCGGCGTAACGTGGAGTGCCGGGGAGAGTTCGATGTGGGCGGACGGTGGAATGGGATGCGGAAGCAGGGTGGCGGCGGAAAAGCCCAGGTGTTCCGGATCACCGGGGCCCGGCAGGGGCTCCAGGAGGATGTGCGCGGCCGGCAGCGGCGGTATGTGATCTCGATGACGGTCCGTACCGTGTCGGTGATCCTCGCGGCGACCCTCTGGAACGTGGAGCGTCATGTCGCCCTCGTGGCCCTGGTGTTGGGGGCGGTCCTGCCGTACATCGCGGTGGTGATCGCCAATGCGGGGCGGGAGAACGCGCCGGGGTTGCCCTCCACGTTCGTCACCGCTCAGGTGCGGCCCATGATCACTCCGCCCCGGGCGGACGGTGCGGACGGTTCCGGGACGGAATCGGTTCCGGAGGACCGGGCCGAGCAGCGGCCCTGACGTGCCTGTGCGCCAAGCTCAAGAAAAGCTCAGATCAATCATGCTGTTCCAGTGCCGTGCGAAGGGTCGGCCGTGACATACTTCGTACGCGCTCCGCATCCCCCGTCGGAGCGACGGACCGACGCCGGGCAGCTCCCCCCGTGGCTGCTCGGCGTCGCCTTTTGTGTGGGTATCTGTGGGACGGAACGACGGAACTGTGACTGACGAGACTCCTATCTGTTCCGCCAAGGGGTGCCGTGTCGATGCGGTGTGGGTGCTGGCGTGGAACAACCCGAAGATTCATACGCCGGAGCGGCGCAAGACGTGGCTGGCGTGTGAGGAGCACCGGGAGCATCTGTCCCAGTTCCTCGGTGTTCGGGGGTTTCTGAAGGATGTCGTGCTGCTGGAGGAGTGGGAGCCGGAGCAGCGGGGCTGAGGTGCCTTTCCGGGTGCGGGCCGCACGTGTTTCTCGCGCCGTCACCCTCCCCCGCGCCCCTTTCGGGGCGCTGCCCTAGCCCCCGATCGCTGACATCGGTCGGTCCGGCTGGACGAACGTCGGGTCGTCCAGGCCCGCTCCCGCCTTCTTGCCCCACATCGCCAGGCGCCAGATGCGGGCTATCTCCTCGTCGGGGGCGCCGGAGCGCAGGGCTGCGCGGAGGTCGGTCTCCTCGCGGGCGAAGAGGCAGGTGCGGATCTGGCCGTCGGCGGTGAGGCGGGTGCGGTCGCAGGCCGCGCAGAAGGGGCGGGTGACGGAGGCGATGACGCCGACGCGGTGCGGGCCGCCGTCGACCAGCCAGCGCTCGGCGGGGGCGGAACCGCGCTCGTCCTGCCCCTCGGGGGTGAGGTCGAAGCGGGTGCGGAGCGAGGCGAGGATGTCGCCGGCGGTGACCATGTCCTCGCGCTTCCAGCCGTGCTGGGCGTCCAGGGGCATCTGCTCGATGAAGCGCAGTTCGTAGTCGTGCTCCACCGCCCAGGCCAGGAGGTCCGGGGCCTCGTCGCCGTTGAGGCCGGGCATGAGGACGGTGTTGACCTTGACCGGGGTGAGGCCGGCGTCGCGGGCGGCCCGGAGGCCGTCGAGGACGTCCCCGTGGCGGTCGCGGCGGGTGAGGGTCTTGAAGACGTCCGGGCGGAGCGTGTCGAGGGAGACGTTGACCCGGTCCAGGCCGGCCGCCTTGAGGGCGGTCGCGGTGCGCTTGAGGCCGATGCCGTTCGTCGTCAGGGACATCCGGGGGCGCGGGGTCAGGGCCGCCACCCGCTCGACGATGCCGACCAGGCCGGGGCGCAGCAGCGGCTCGCCGCCGGTGAAGCGGACCTCCTCGATGCCGAGCGTGGAGACCGCTATGTCGATGAGGCGGACGATCTCGTCGTCCGTGAGGAGGTCGGGCTTGGCCAGCCACTGCAGGCCCTCCTCGGGCATGCAGTACGTGCAGCGCAGATTGCAGCGGTCGGTCAGCGAGACTCTCAGGTCGGTGGCCACCCGGCCGTAGGTGTCGATGAGCACGTGGGCCCCCTCCCCCTTGCGGATCGCGTTTCTTCTCTCGTCACCTGCGAGCCTACGTGACGCCACTGACAACGAAAGAGGCCGATCCCACGGCGTAGGACGCGGCCGCGTCGTGGGCATCCACGACGCGGCCGCGCTCCCGGAGGGGAATCAGTGGGCTCCGGTGCCCGTCAGGGAGCGGACCTCCAGTTCGGCGTACTTGCCGTGGTCGGGCTCCTCCTTCGACAGGAGGGTGCCGAGGATGCCGAGGAGGAAGCCGACGGGGATGGAGATGATGCCGGGGTTCTCCAGCGGGAACCAGTGGAAGTCGGCGTCCGGGAACATCGAGGTGGGCTTGCCGGAGACGACCGGGGAGAACAGCACCAGGCCGACCGCGGTGACCAGGCCGCCGTAGATCGACCAGAGGGCTCCGGAGGTGGTGAACCGCTTCCAGAAGAGGCTGTAGAGGATGGTGGGGAGGTTGGCGGAGGCGGCGACCGCGAAGGCGAGGGCGACCAGGCCGGCGACGTTGAGGTCGCGGGCGAGGGCGCCGAGGAGGATCGAGACGGCGCCGATGCCGACCGTGGCGTAGCGGGCCGCGTTGATCTCCTGCTTCTCGGAGGCCTGGCCCCTCTTGATCACGTTCGCGTAGATGTCGTGCGCGAAGGAGGAGGACGAGGCCAGGGTCAGGCCCGCGACGACCGCGAGGATCGTGGCGAAGGCGACCGCCGAGATGGTGGCGAGCAGGATCGCGCCCCAGTTGGAGTCGATTCCGCCGAGGTGGAGCGCGAGGAGCGGTGCGGCCGTGTTGCCGGCCTTGTTCGACGCGACGATCTCCTCCGGCTTGATCAGCGCGGCGGCGCCGAAGCCGAGGGCGAGGGTCATCAGGTAGAAGGAGCCGATCAGGCCGATGGCCCAGATGACCGACTTACGGGCGGCCTTGGCGGTGGGGACCGTGTAGAAGCGGATCAGGATGTGCGGCAGACCGGCGGTGCCGAGGACCAGGGCGATGCCGAGGGAGATGAAGTCCAGCTTGGTGGTGCCGGTGGCGCCGTACTTCAGGCCGGGCTCCAGGAAGGCGGCGCCCTTGCCGCTGTTGTCGGCGGCCGAGCCGAGCAGGTCGGAGACGTTGAAGTCGAACTTCAGCAGGACCAGGAAGGTCAGCAGGAGGGCGCCGGCGATCAGCAGGACCGCCTTGACCATCTGGACCCAGGTGGTGCCCTTCATGCCGCCGATGGTGACGTACACGATCATCAGGACGCCGACCAGGGCGACGATGCCGATCTTGCCGCCGTCGCTGGTGATGCCCAGGAGCAGGGAGACCAGGACGCCGGCGCCCGCCATCTGGGCGAGGAGGTAGAAGATCGAGACGACGATCGTGGAGGTGCCGGCGGCGGTGCGGACCGGGCGCTGGCGCATGCGGTACGCGAGGACGTCGCCCATGGTGTAGCGGCCGGAGTTGCGCAGCGGCTCGGCGACCAGGAGCAGGGCGACGAGCCAGGCGACCAGGAAGCCGATGGAGTACAGGAAGCCGTCGTAGCCGAAGAGGGCGATGGCGCCTGCGATGCCGAGGAAGGAGGCGGCGGACATGTAGTCGCCGGAGACGGCGAGGCCGTTCTGGAAGCCGGTGAACTGGCGGCCGCCCGCGTAGAAGTCGGCGGCGTCCTTGGTCTGGCGGCCGGCCCAGACGGTGATGACGAGGGTGGCCGCGACGAAGATCGCGAACAGGGTGATGATCAGCGGCCGGTGCTCGCTGGCCTCACCGGCGGCGAGCAGGGTGGTGTGCTGTGCGGGGCTCATGCGCCGCCCTCCATCCGGGACTTGATGGCCTCGGCCTTGGGGTCGAGCTTGGCGGCGGCGGTGCGCGCGTACCACCAGGCGATGAGGAACGTGGTGAGGAACTGGGCGAGGCCCAGGGCGAGCGCGACGTTGATGTTGCCGACGAGCTTGGTGCCCATGAAGTCGCCCGCGTAGTTCGAGAGCAGCACGTAGAGCAGGTACCAGGCGATGAAGCCGACGGTCAGCGGGAAGGCGAAGCCGCGGTAGGAGCCGCGCAGTTCACCGAACTCCGCGCTCTCCTGCACCGCGACGAACTCCTCGGTGGAGGGGAGTTGGGCTTGGGTTTTCGAGGGGGGCGGTGTCTCGGTGGCCACGGAGTCTCCTCGCTTGCGGGCGGTGGGTCGGGCGGGGGCTCGATCGTGCACGGGCTCCCTGTCCAAGGGCACGGCGGCACGCTAGGGCGGGTTCAACCCGATCGGGTTCTTTCGTAAGTCGTCGCCTTGATCGACGTGCGGCCGTTGCTGGGCGGTGAGTCGGGGAGATAGCTTCGGCGCAGCACCACCCGTCATGTACCTGCCCAGGCGCGGACCCGCGTCCGGGCCGGTCTCGTTTCCGGATGATGTGGAGACCCCATGGCTCATCTGCCTTCCAGACGCCGCCTCGCTCTCGCGGTGCCCGTCGTGCTGTCCCTGACCGCCGCCGTCGGCTTCCTGCCGACGGCCGCCGGCGCGGCGCCCGCCACGGCTCCGGCCGCGGTGTCGACCGCCGAGGCGGCCGAGGCCGGGACCTTGGCGTATGTCGTCAACACGAAGGTGAACCACCGCACGATCGCGTCGGTGAAGAAGGCGATCGCCGCGGCCGACGGCACCCTGGTGGCGTCGTACGACAGGATCGGCGTGCTCGTCGTGCACTCGGCGAACCCCGACTTCGGGCCGCGGATCCGCGCGGTGCGCGGGGTGCAGTCGGCGGGTGCGACGCGTACCGCGCCGCTGAGCGCCGCGGGGACCACCGACGAGGGGGCCGCGCAGGTCCTGTCGAAGGCGGAGGCCGCGAAGATCGAGAAGGCGTCCGACGCGGCCGGCCAGAGCGAGCCGCTCGAGGCCGACCAGTGGGATCTGCGGGCGATCGGCGCCGACAAGGCCGCCGGGATCAACCCGGGCAGCAAGAAGGTCACCGTCGCCGTGATCGACACCGGCGTGGACGACACCCACCCGGACCTGGCGCCGAACTTCTCGGCGTCCCAGTCGGCCAACTGCGTGGGCGGTGTCGCGGACACCAGCGAGGGCGCCTGGCGGCCGTACACCGCGGCCGACTACCACGGCACGCATGTCGCCGGTGAGATAGCCGCGGCCCGCAACGGCATAGGCGTGGCGGGTGTCGCGCCGGGCGTGAAGGTCGCCGGCATCAAGGTGAGCGACCCCAAGGACGGCCTCTTCTACCCGGAGAACGTCGTCTGCGCGTTCGTGTTCGCCGCCGACCACGGCGTGGAGATCACGAACAACAGCTACTACGTTGATCCGTGGCTGTACAACTGCATGGACGACCCCGACCAGAGGGCCATTGTTGACGCGGTCAACAGGGCTCAGCTGTACGCCCAGAAGAAGGGCACGCTCAATGTGGCCTCGGCGGGCAACTCCAACCACGACCTGGACTCCGACGCGCTGGAGGACTCGTCCAGCCCGGACGACTCCACGCCGGTGACGCGGACCGTCGACCCGCACGAGTGCTTCGACGTGCCGACGCAGCTGCCCGGTGTGGTCACGGTCAGCGCCACGGGCGTCAAGGGCACCAAGTCGTACTACTCCAGCTATGGTCTGGGCGCCGTCGACGTGGCCGGTCCGGGCGGCGACAAGTACCAGATCCCGGACACGCCGTCGGCCAACGGCCGCATCCTGTCGACGCTGCCGAACAACACGTACGGCTTCCTGCAGGGCACGTCGATGGCGTCCCCGCACGTGGCCGGGGTGGCGGCGCTGCTGAAGTCGACGCACCCGTTCGCGTCCCCGGCCCAGTTGCAGGCGCTGCTCAAGGCGCAGGCGGACAACCCGGGCTGCCCGGCCGAGCCGTACGACGGCAACGGCGACGGCGTGGTGGACGCGACCTGCGTGGGCGGCAAGCGCGTCAACGGGTTCTTCGGGTACGGCGTGGTGAACGCGCTGCGGGCCGTCAAGTAGCGCCCGCACAGCGTCCATGAAATAAGTCCATATATTGATTGAATCAATACTGCACAATGCAGTCATGACATCAATCAAGTACGTGTGGTCGGAGCTGGGCGGCGATCCCGTCCAGCTCGCACGCGTGTCGACCGTCGTACGCGACGGCGCGCTGTCGGCGCGGCTGCCCGTGCGGGAGCTGGCGCGGGCCTGTGTGGGTGCGTGTGCGCTGGCCGGGGCGGAGCTGGGAGCGCGGCGGGCGGGGCTCGCGCGGGTGCCCGGGGTGCGGGTGGACGACGGGGCGGTGGCGACCGCGTTCACCAGTGAGCGGCACCTGCTCGTCGACGGGCGGGCGCCGGTGCCGTTCGCGCCGTTGTCGCGGTTCTGGCGGACCGCGGACGGGTGGGTGCGGACGCACGCCAACTACCCGCACCACCGCGAGCGGCTGCTGCGGGCGCTGGGTGTGCCCGGCGACCCGGCCGTCGTCGGGGCCGCCCTGGCCGAGCGGTCCGCGCGGGACGTCGAGGACGCGGTGTACGCAGCCGGCGGGCTCGCCGTCGCGCTGCGCACGCCCGAGGAGTGGGCCGCGCACGGGCAGGCGGCCGAGGTCGCCGCGCGGCCTCTCGTCGAGCGCGGCCGGTTGGACACCGCACGTGCGCGTGCGTTCCCGGATCTCGCGGGGGCACACCTGCTGCCCGCCGCCGGTGTGCGCGTCCTGGACCTCACGCGGGTGCTGGCCGGGCCGGTCGCCACCCGTACGCTCGCCCTGCTGGGCGCGGACGTCCTGCGGCTCGACGCGCCCCGGCTGCCCGAGCTTCCCGACCAGCACATCGACACCGGGTTCGGAAAGCGCTCGGCCCTGCTGGACCTGGACTCCGACCGGCGCCGCTTCGAGGAGCTGCTCGCGGACGCGGACGTCGTCGTCACGGGCTACCGGCCGGGCGCCCTCGACCGGTTCGGCCTCTCCCCCGAGGCGCTGGCCGAGCGGCGGCCCGGGCTGGTGGTGGCGCAGGTGTCGGCGTGGGGTGCGTACGGGCCGTGGGGGGATCGCCGGGGGTTCGACAGCCTCGTCCAGGTGGCCACCGGCATCGCGGCCGTCGAGGGGGCGGCCGGGCGGCCCGGTGCGCTGCCGGCGCAGGCCCTCGATCACGGCTCGGGTTATCTGCTGGCGGCGGGTGTGCTGCGGGCGCTGACCGAGCAGTCGTACGACGGTGGGGGGCGGGTCGTGCGGGTGGCGCTGGCGCGGACCGCTGCGTGGCTCATGCGGGGTGTCAGGAGTGAAGGTGAGGTCGGGGCGGTTGGCCCCCGGGCCGAGGAGTGGCTCGGGGAGACGGACAGTGCGGTGGGGCGGCTGCGGTACGCGTTGCCGCCGGTGGCCTTTGAGGGCGGCCCGAGCGACTGGACGCGGCCGCCGGGCCGTTGGGGAAGCGATGCGGTGGGGTGGGTCTGAGCGCCTCCGAGAGTGGCGTGCCGTGCCGTCTTGCGTCCGATGCGCCGTCGTGGCTCGTCGCGCCGTTCCCCGCGCCCCTTTCGGGGCGCTGCCCGGCCGCCGTCTAGTTCGTCACCAGGACCTTCAGTGCCGTGCGCTCGTCCATCGCCTTGTAGCCGTCCGGTACCGCTTCGACGCCCACGGTGAGGTCGAAGACCGGGGACGGGTCGATCGTGCCGTCGAGGACGTCGGGCAGGAGGTCGGGGATGTAGGCGCGGACCGGGGCGACGCCGCCGCGCAGGGTGAGGTTGCGGTCGAACATGACGCCCAGGTCGAGTCCGGTGCCGCTGCCGTGCGGGACGCCGACGTAGCCGATGGCGCCGCCGTCGCGGGTGATGCCGACTGCCGTGCGCATGGACTCTTCCGTGCCGACGGCCTCGACGACGGCGTGGGCGCCCTGGCCGCCGGTGAGTTCGCGGACGGCCGCGACGGCCTCGTCCCCGCGCGCGGCGACGACGTCGGTGGCGCCGAAGCGGCGCGCGATGTCCGTACGGACCCGGTGGCGGCCGAGGGCGATGATCCGCTCGGCGCCGAGCCGCTTGGCGGCGAGGACCGCGCACAGGCCGACGGCGCCGTCCCCGACGACCGCGACGGTGGCGCCCGGGCGGGCGCCCGCGCCGAGGGCGGCGTGGTGGCCGGTGCCCAGCACGTCGGAGAGGGTGAGCAGCGCGGAGAGCAGGTGGTCGTCGGAGGCCGCCTCCTTCGGCAACCGGACGAGGGTGCCGTCGGCGAAGGGCACCCGGACGGCCTCGCCCTGGCCACCGTCGTAGCCGACGGAGCCCCAGAAGCCGCCGTGCTCGCAGGAGGTGGTGAGGCCTTCGCGGCAGTAGTCGCACACGCCGTCGGACCACATGAAGGGCGCGACGACCAGGTCACCGGCGCGCAGCGTGCTCACCTCGGAGCCGGTCTCCTCGACCACGCCGAGGAACTCGTGCCCGATCCGCTGCCCCGGCTGCCGTGCCGCCTCGCCCCGGTACGCCCACAGGTCGCTGCCGCAGATGCAGGCGCGCAGCACCCGTACGACGGCGTCGGTGGGCAGCTGCACCACGGGGTCGGGCACGTCCTCCACCCGCATGTCGTAGGGGGCGTGGATGGTGGTGGCGCGCATGGCGAGGGTCCTTCTCGTGCGGGTGCGTGGGTGCGCTCAGGGGGTGGTCGAGCGCACTTCACGGTACGCCGTCGGCGGCGCCGCCCGTTCCTCGAGAGCGCCCCGTACCAGCAGGAACTGTGCGGCGGCGTACGTCAGCATGATCCACAGATCGGGGCGCGGGGGCTGCGGCCAGTCGGCGACGCCGGTCGCGATGAGGGTGTCGGAGAGCAGGAAGAGCACACCGCCGGCGCCGGCGAGGGGGCCGAGGCGGGTGGCGGCGGTGTACGCCACGGCGGTGAGGAGGGTGCTGTAGGCGGCGACGGGGGCGCGCAGGTCCGGCGGGAGACCGGGCCACAGGAGGGTGAGCGTGGCGATCAGGACGGCGGCGTAGGCGGGGGCGAGGAGGCCGGCACGCGCGTGTGGGCGGCCGTACCGGGCGCCGGTCGTGAAGAGGACGAGGTAGCAGAGGTGTCCGGCGGCGAAGCACGCCATGCCGGCGAGGAAGGCGGGGTCGGCGTCGGACAGGAGGAGGACGTCGCCGCCCCAGCCGCACATGACGGCGGCGAGGAGCAGTCGTGGTGCGCCGCTCGCGGCCGCCCAGACGGCGAGGAGGGGCATGAGGAGCGGCTTGGCGACGGTGTGCCCGGGGTGCCAGCCGGCCGCGAGGAAGCCGAGGTCGACGGCGGTCGCGAGGACGAAGGCGGCGAGGAAGGGGCGGGGGCGGAGGGAGCGGGGGCGGAGGGAGCCGGGGCGGAGGGTCATGCGGCGCTGCTCTCCTCGACCGGCGCCGGAGCGTCGGCGCGAGCCTGGGCCGGTTGCCATCCCGGTCCCCCGAACACCCGCCCCGCCCGCTCGCGCCAGCTGTTCGCCGTCTTGATGTCCTTGACGATCGCCACGTACTCATGGGTGGCGACCTTGATCGGGTTGAACGTGTTGATGTTCTTCGTCAACCCGTAGACGGGCCGCTCCACCTCCGGCACGAAGGAGCCGAAGAGCCGGTCCCACACGATGAGGATGCCGCCGAAGTTGCGGTCGAGGTAGCCGCCCTGGGAGGCGTGGTGGACGCGGTGGTGGGAGGGCGTGTTGAACACCGCCTCGAACCACCGGGGCATCCTGTCGATGCGCTCGGTGTGGATCCAGAACTGGTAGACGAGGTTGGCGGAGGAGCAGAACGCGAGCGCGGCCGGGTGGACGCCGAGGGCGACGAGGGGGACGTAGAACGGCCAGACGGTGAGGGTCGTCCAGGGCTGGCGCAGGGCGGTGGTGAGGTTGAACTTCTCGCTGGAGTGGTGGACGACATGACAGGCCCACAGGACGCGGACGACATGGTGGCCGCGGTGGGACCAGTAGTAGAAGAAGTCCTGGGCGAGCAGCATCAGCGGGACGGTCCACCACAGGACGGGCACGCGCAGCGGGGTCAGCTCGTGGATCGCCGTGTAGAGGGCGACGATCGGGATCTTCCAGAAGAAGTCGAAGAACAGGCTCCCGAGCCCCATGCCGACGCTCGTCGCGGCGTCCTTCGCCTCGTATCCGGCGGCATCGTCGTCGGGGTGGATCCGGACGCTGATCATCTCGACCACGGTGAGCAGCACGAAGGCGGGTATCGACCACAGCACGACATCGGGCAGGTTCGGCATGGGGGCACCGTAGAACCGCAGGTCGGCCGGGGCTAGACGTTGTTACCCACAAGTATTTACGGGGGTATGCGCTTGCTTGTTGGCGATCTCCGCCAAGAGCCGGGCGGCTGCCGCCTACGATGCAACTGCCCCGGGCCCGCAAGGAGTTGTACGACGCGGCGCTCGACATGCTGCTGGTGCGGCGGGACACCGAGCGTGAGATCGCCTCCGTGGAGGGCGTGGTCCTCTCCCGCGACGAGCAGACGGCCCTGCTCCAGCGCCTCGCGTACTGGCTCATCCGCAACGGCCAGGTGGAGGCCTCCCGGGACGAGGTCGTCGCCCTGCTCGACGAGTGGCTGGCGGCGATGCCGCAGGTACGGGAGCAGGGGGACGCCGAGCAGGTCTTCGCCCACCTCCTGATCCGCAGCGGGCTGCTGCGCGAGCCGGTCCCGGGATACGTCGACTTCGTCCACCGCACCTTCCAGGACTACCTGGGCGCGAAGGCCGCGGTCGAGGCCCGCGACTTCGGGGTGCTGGTGCGCAACGCCCACGACGACCAGTGGGACGACGTGGTGCGGATGGCGGTCGGGCACGCGCGCGTGGAGGAACGGGGTCGGCTGTTACGGCAGTTGCTGCGCCGCGCGGACAAGGTGCGCCGGCACCGGGAGCGGCTCGTGCTGCTGGCGGCGGCGAGCCTGGAGCATGCGCCGGAGCTGGATCCGGCGGTGCGGGGGGAGGTGGAGGCGCGGACGGGGGAGTTGATGCCGCCGCGGACCAGCAGGCAGGCCGAGTCCCTGGCCAGGGTCGGGGAGCTGGTGGTGGAGCTGCTGTCGGGGCCGGAGAGGTTGACCGATCGGGGTACGACTGCGACCAGGTCGTCGGCACCGAGCTCCTTCCGCCGGACCGCCTGCACATCGAATGACGGACCCGCGCTCACACCCCCGCCGCCCCCAACAAGGCCCCCACCCCATACGTCACCCCCATCGCCAACGCTCCCCCGCACACGTTCCGCAGGACCGCCCGCCCCGGTGCGGCCGCCCCCAGCCGGGCGCTGCTCCAGCCCGTGCAGGCCAGGGCCACCAGGACCGACACCACCGTCACCGGCACGCGCCGGTCGGCCGGCGGCAGGACGATCGCGAGCAGGGGCAGCAGCGCGCCGGCCGTGAAGGCCAGGAAGCTCGCCCAGGCCGCGTGCCAGGGGTTGGTGAGGTCGTCGGGGTCGATGCCGAGCTCCACGCGCGCGTGGGCCCGCAGGGCGTCACGTTCCGTCAGCTGGACGGCGGCCTCGCGGGCCACCTCGCGGGTGAGGCCGCGTTCCTCCAGCAGCTCGGTGAGTTCCTCCAGTTCGGCCTCCGGCTGTTCGCGCAGCTCGCGCCGCTCCTGCGCGAGGGCCGCCTTCTCGGAGTCGCGTTGGGTGGACACGGACACGTACTCCCCCGCCGCCATCGACAGGGAGCCGGCCAGCAGACCGGCCAGACCCGCCGTCAGCAGCGCCGCGCGGTCGTCGGTGGCGCCGGCCACGCCGACGACCAGGCCCGCGGTGGAGACGATGCCGTCGTTGGCGCCGAGCACGGCGGCGCGCAGCCAGTTCAACCGGGAGCCGAGGGTGCCCCCGTGGGCCTCGCCGTGGGGAGGTTCAGGTCGCGTCTCACGTTCCGTCACGGGAGGGAGGATGGCATCCGGTGCGTCGGCGGTGTCGGTGGCGCCCCGTATCCTCAATGACCATGCTCGCAGACCGCACGACGACAGCGTCCTCCCCCACGGAGTGGCCGGCCGCCTATCCCCAGGGGTACGCGGTCGTTGACGTGGAGACCACCGGGCTGGCCCGGGACGACCGGATCATCTCGGCCGCCGTCTACCGGCTGGACGCGCGCGGTGAGGTCGAGGACCACTGGTACACGCTGGTCAACCCGGAGCGCGACCCGGGGCCGGTGTGGATACACGGTCTGACGAGCGAGGTGCTGGAGGGCGCGCCCCTCTTCCGGGAGGTGGCCGAGGAGTTCGCGGCGCGGCTCGCGGGGCGGGTGCTCGTCGCGCACAACGCGGTCTTCGACTGGCAGATGATCGCCCGGGAGTACGCGCGCGCGGAGCGCGAGGCCCCGGTGAAGCAGCGGCTGTGCACCATCGCGCTCTCCAAGGAGCTGCGGCTGCCGCTGCCCAACCACAAGCTGGAGTCGCTCGCGGCCCACTTCGGTGTGGTCCAGCGGCAGGCGCACCACGCCCTGGACGACGCGCGCGTGCTCGCGGAGGCGTTCCGGCCGAGCCTGCGGGCCGCGGCGGCGGACGGGGTGCGGCTGCCGCTGCACGAGTGCCGGCCGCTGACGGAATGGAACGACGGGCCCGCGCCCCGCATCGGCCGCCAGGGCGGCGGCGGTTACGGCGGCCACCGGCCGAGCAGCTGGCGGCCGTCGCGCAGACGGCCCGCGTGTCCGCACCCGAACCCGGGGCGGTACGAAGACGGCAAAAGGCTCAAGCAGGGCATGCGGGTGGCTTTCTCGGGCGACACGTCCGTGGACCGCGAGCTGCTGGAGGACCGGGCCACGGAGGCGGGGCTGCATGTGGCGACCAGCGTGTCCCGGCTGACCAGTCTGCTGGTCACCAACGACCCCGACTCGGGTACGTCGAAGGTGGTGAAGGCGCGGCAGTTCGGGACGCCGGTCGTGGACGAGGCGGCGTTCGGGCAGCTGCTGCGGGATGTCGAGGCGGCCGACGAGTGAGTGGGCGGGCGAGCCCGCGGGTGAGCCGTACGTACGGGTGATTGCCGGGCGACTCGCCCGCCGCCCACTCGCCCCCGCCGGGGCGACGGCTCACCCTGTGGCGCATGGCGAGATGCGAAGTTTGCGGCAATGACTACGGAATGACCTTCGAGGTGCACGCGCAGGGCGCCGTGCATGTCTTCGACTGCTTCTCCTGTGCGATTCATCGCATGGCCCCGATCTGCGAGCACTGCCGGGTCCAGATCATCGGCCAGGGGGTCGAGGTCGAGGGCCACTGGTACTGCGGCGCCCACTGCGCACGGGCCGAGGGGAGGGCGGGCATCGTCGACCGGGTGTGACCCGCCACCCCGCTGAGAGCGCCCCACGGCCGGGAGGTACGGTCGTGGGGTGTACCGCTTCCTGTTGTCCCGGCAGTGGGTGATCCTCACGCTGGTCGCCCTGCTGCTCATCCCCACGATGATCCGGCTGGGCTTCTGGCAGATGCACCGCCACGACGAGCGCGCCGCGCGCAACCAGCTCGTCACCGACGCGCTGTCCGCGAAGCCGGTGCCGGTGGAGCGGATGACGTCCCCGGGACACACCGTCACCCGTGACGAGCGCTACCGCGCGGTGACCGCGACGGGCACCTTCGACACCGCGCACGAGGTCGTCGTACGCCGCCGGGTCAACGCCGACGAGACGGTCGGCTTCCACGTCCTCACCCCGTTCGTGCTGACGGACGGCAAGGTGCTGCTGGTCAACCGGGGATGGATCCCCGCGAACGGCCCGAGCCAGACCGCGTTCCCGAAGGTCCCCGCGCCGCCCGCCGGCCAGGTCACCGTGACCGGGCGGCTGATGCCCGACGAGACGACCGCGGCGAGCGGGATCAAGGACCTCAAGGGGCTGCCGGACCGGCAGATCATGCTGATCAACAGCGAGGAGCAGGCGAAGCGGCTCGGCGCGGAGGTGCTCGGCGGGTACATCGCGCAGACGGCGCCCGAGCCTAAGGGCGACACCCCGGAGCTGGTCGGCAAGCCCGGCAGCGAGGACGCGGCGCTGAACTACGCGTACGCCATCCAGTGGTGGCTGTTCGCCGCGGGCGTCCCCGTCGGCTGGGTGGTCCTGGTCCGCCGCGAGCGGCGGGACCGGGACGCGGCGGCCGCCGCCTCGGCGCAGGAGAAGGAAGCGGCGCCGGCGCCGGTGTAGCGCCCTCAGGCCCGGCGGTGGCTCGCCAGGCTGTCCCGCCAGTACACGAAGGTGCGTTCCGGATCGGGCAGCAGGTCCCACGGGTGGCGGGTCATATGGCGGCCGATGCGCCGGAAGACGGGGGCGGCCTCGTCCGGTCGGTGGGCGCGGGTGAGGGCGAAGGCGAGGACGTTGAGGTCGGCGACGGCCTCGGCGTGGGCCGGGGCGGCGGTGCGGAACCAGCCCGTGAGGGCCGTGTCGATCTCCTGGACCGCGCGCGGCTCGCTCCAGTTGACGTTCGTGCCGAGGGCGTCGAGGGGGGACGCCGCTCGGCGATGGGCCGTCAGCTCGACGCGGGCGGCGACGGGGAGCAGGGCCACGGGTGAACCGTGCGGTGCGCGGGCGGCGGCCTGCCAGGCGAACTCCATCATGTCCGGGAGCGTCCCGTGTCCGCGCGGGGAGAGGTATTCCAGGAGCCGGTGGTACGCGGTCCGGTGCCACGGCGCCCGCCGGACCGCCTCGCTCCACACGGGCACCGCGTCCTTCACCGGTACGGCGCAGGAGTGCATCAGGGACAGCAGGGCCAGCCACGGCGTCGGGTCCTCGGGACAGGCGTCGGCGGCGCGCAGACAGGTCCGCTCGGCAGCGCGCACGGCGGCGTGGCCCTCGGCGGGCGCGCGGAGCGTCTCCACGCAGGCCCGCAGGACGAGGGCGTCCCCGTCGCCGGGCCGGTCGGCGGCCCAGCGCTGCGAGACCACGGCCGGCAGCTGCCCGGCCAGGACCGAGACCCGGTGCGCCCTGCGGTCCCAGTCCCGTCCGGTGGCGCGCAGCAGCCGGGCCGCGGGCTCCCAGACGGGGCGGGCGCTGCCCGCGCCGAGCCCGTGGAGCTGCGGGGCGGGCCGGAGTTCGGCCAGGGTCGTGTGGAGCAGGTCGTCGTCCAGCGCGGGCCGGATCAGCAGGGAGGGTCGGCGTCTCAGCATCTCGATCGCCTCGGCATCACGGTCTCGGTCATCTCCCCATCACGACCTCGGCATCACGGTCTCGGTCATCTCCCCATCACGACCTCGGCATCACGGTCCCGGTTCGCCACCGCATCGCGTTCCCGGGCGGCGCAGGGCAGGGGGCGGGCGTGCCGTCCGGAGGCACGCCCGCCCCGCAGGAGCGTCAGCAGCAGCGGCCCGGGGACTCGGTCTCGCGCCACAGCGTGCGCATCCGCTGGTACTCCCGGCGGGTCGGTAGCGGTGCGTGCGGGTGGTGGCGGCGGTGCCGGGCGCAGTAGCGGTCGTACTCGGCCTCGCCGGTCAGTTCGCGCGCGTACCAGAGCAGGGCGCTCACCGCCTTGCGTACGGCGGTCATGAGCCGGCCCCCACCAGCGGCTCGCTGTCGCGCTGCTCCGGGACGTCGATGCGGGAGGCGACGTACGGCGTCTCGGTCGTCGGCAGCGGCTCGGCCGCCCTGAGGGCCCGTACGCAGACCACCGCGCAGTTGACCAGGACGATCGTGACCAGCAGCAGGAAGACCGCCATGAGGACGCCGTCGACGGTGTTGTTGAGGACGATGGTGTGCATGTCGTCCAGGTCGGTGGCGCCGGGCAGGAGCTTGCCCGCGTCGGCGGCGTCCGCGTAGACGTCGCGCTGGGCGAAGAAGCCGATCTTCGGGTTGTCGGAGAACACCTTCTGCCAGCCGGCGGTGAAGGTGATGGCCACGACCCAGGCGAGCGGGGCGCCGGTGACCCAGGCCCAGCGGGCCTTGCCCGCCTTGACGAGCATGGTCGTGGTGACGGCGAGGGCGACCGCGGCGAGCAGCTGGTTGGCGATGCCGAAGAGGGGGAACAGCTGCTTGATCCCGCCCAGGGGGTCGGTGACGCCGGCGTAGAGGAAGTAGCCCCAGGCGCCGACGACGAGGGCACTGGTGATCCAGATGCCGGGCTTCCAGGTGACGCGGCCGATCGGCTTCCAGACGTTGCCGAGCATGTCCTGGAGCATGAAGCGGCCCACCCGGGTGCCCGCGTCCACGGTGGTGAGGATGAACAGCGCCTCGAACATGATCGCGAAGTGGTACCAGAAGGCCTTGAGTCCGCTGCCGAACACGCTGGAGAAGATCTCCGACATGCCCACGGCGAGGGTGGGGGCGCCGCCGGAGCGGCCGACGAGCGTCTGCTCCTCGACGGCCTTGGCGGCGGCGGTCAACTGGTCCGGGGTGATGGCGAAGCCGAGGCCCTTGACCGCCTCGGCGGCGCTCTGCGCGGTCGGGCCGAGCAGGGCGGCCGGGGAGTTCATGGCGTAGTACAGGCCGGGTTCGAGGACGCAGGCGGCGATCAGCGCCATCACGGCGACGAAGGACTCCGTGAGCATCGAGCCGTAGCCGATGAGCCGGACCTGGGACTCCTTCTGGATGAGCTTGGGGGTGGTGCCGGAGGAGACCAGCGCGTGGAAGCCGGAGAGGGCGCCGCAGGCGATGGTGATGAAGAGGAAGGGGAAGAGGGATCCGGCGAAGACGGGTCCGGCGCCGGTGGAGGCGAACTCGGTCACCGCGCCCGCCTTGAGGGTCGGGGCCGCGATCACCACGCCCACGGCCATCAGGGCGATGGTGCCGACCTTCATGAACGTCGACAGGTAGTCACGGGGCGCCAGGAGCATCCACACCGGGAGCACGGAGGCGACGAAGCCGTAGCCGACCAGGCAGAAGACGAGGGTCTCCGGGCTCCAGACGAAGTAGTGGGCCAGGGAGGAGTTCTGGACCCAGCCGCCGCCGAGGATGGCGAGCAGGAGCAGCGCCACGCCGATGACGCTGGTCTCCACGACCCGGCCGGGCCGCAGATAGCGCAGGTAGAAGCCCATGAACAGGGCGATCGGGATGGTCATGGCGACCGAGAAGGTGCCCCAGGGGGACTCCGCCAGGGCGTTGACGACGACCATCGCCAGGACCGCGAGCAGGATGATCATGATGGCGAAGACGCCGATCAGCGCGGCGGCCCCGCCCACCCGGCCGATCTCGTCCCGGGCCATCTGGCCGAGGCTCTTGCCGTCCCGGCGCATGGAGAGGAACAGGACGATCATGTCCTGGACCGCGCCGGCGAAGATCACCCCGCTGATGATCCAGATCGTGCCCGGGAGATAGCCCATCTGCGCGGCCAGCACCGGTCCGACCAGCGGGCCCGCGCCCGCGATGGCCGCGAAGTGATGGCCGAACAGGACCCGGCGGTCGGTGGGGTGGTAGTCGACCCCGTCCTCCAGCCGCTCGGCCGGGGTGGCGCGGCTGTCGTCGGCCTGAAGGACCCGGCGGGCGATGAACCGGGAGTAGAAGCGGTAGGCGATGGCGTACGAGCCGAGGGCGGCCACCACCAGCCAGACCGCGGAGATCTCCTCCCCGCGGGAGAGCGCGAGGACGCCCCAGGCGACGGCGCCGAGCAGGGCGACACCGGTCCACAGCGCAAGGGACTTCAGTGACATACGTGACTTTTCCGGCGCGGGACGGCCGGTTTCGGGCAGGGCTGACGCAGGCATGGCGGCTCCTCACCTGGGCGGTGCGGTACGCCTCGGGACCCGAGGCGGGCGAGATCGACGACCGGTACCAGCGAGGACGGCTCTCCCGTTCGCTGTCGGTCTGTGCAAGAGTTGCCCACCCCCCGACAGCGGTTGACAGCGAATTTCCAGAGGATTTTCCGCAGGATTTCCCGCCGGTTCCCGTCAACCGAATCCGCCTCCCGCGCAACTGACCGGTGAGGGCTCAGGCACACCAAAGGCGGTGACCCATGGCCGACGGCGCCATGACGACGACGTTCCTCGCCGTGATCGGCGGAGCGTCGCTGCTCGCCGTGACCGCGCGCCGGCTGCACCCCAGCGACCGGCTGCCCGCCCTGGAGGGCTGGGCGCTCGCCGACCGTTCCCTCGGCCCCGTGTGGACCTGGCTGCTGCTCGGCGGCACCGTCTTCACCGCGTACACCTTCACCGCCGTGCCGGGCCTCGCGTACGGCAACGGGGCGCCCGCGTTCTTCGCGGTGCCGTACACGGTGATCCTCTGCCCGCTCGCCTTCGTGCTGCTCAGCCGGTTGTGGGAGGTGGCCCGGCGGCACGGCTACGTCACCGCCGCCGACTTCGTGCGGGGCCGCTACGGCTCACCGCCGCTGGCCCTCGTCGTGGCGCTGACCGGGATCCTCGCGACCATGCCGTATCTGGCGCTGCAACTGCTGGGGATACGGGCGGTACTGACCGCCGGGGGCGTGTACCCGCGCGGCGTGGCCGGGGACCTGGTGATGGTGGCGCTGTTCGCGGGGCTGGCGGTGGCGACCTACCGGCACGGGCTGCGGGCGCCTGCGGTCATCTCGGCGCTGAAGGCCGTGGCGGTGTTCGTGTCGGTGACCGCCGTGTGCTGGCTGGTGCTGCGGCAGCTCGGCGGGCCCGGACCGGTGTTCGAGGGCGCGGCGCGGCGGCTCGGGGGCACGGACGTGGCCCACTCGCCGCTGGTCCTCACCCCCGCCCAGCAGCCCGCGTACGCCACCCTCGCGCTCGGCTCCGCCCTCGCCCTGCTCATGTACCCGCACGTCCTCACCGCCGGGTTCGCCGCCGACGGGCCGCGCACCCTGCGCAAGGTGTCGGTGGCCCTGCCCGCGTGGACGGGGCTGCTGGCTCTCTTCGGCTTCCTCGGGGTCGCGGCGCTCGCGGCGGGGGTGCGCGCTCCGGCGGGCGGCGCCGAGGCCGCCGTACCGATGCTGGTGGACCGGCTGATGCCGGGGCCGCTGGCCGGGCTGGTGTTCGCCGCGATCACCGTGGGGGCGCTGGTGCCGGCCGCCGTGATGTCCATCGCGGCCGCCACGAGCTTCGTCCGCAACGTCTACGTCGAGTACGTCCAGCCCACCGCCACGCCCAAGCGGCAGGTGCGCATCGCCAAGGCGGTGTCGCTGACCGCGAAGGTGGGGGCGGTGGCGTTCGTGTTCGGGCTGCGCGACCAGGACGCCGTCAATCTGCAACTGCTGGGCGGGGTGTGGATCCTGCAGATCTTCCCCGCCGTGGCCGTGGGGCTGTTCACCGGGCGGCTGCATCCGCGCGCGCTGCTCGCCGGCTGGGCGACCGGCATGGCGGCCGGGACCGTGCTGGTCGTCCGCGAGGGGTTCTCCTCCATCGTGACCCTCGGGTTCGGACCGCTGGAGATCTACGCCGGGCTCGCCGCCCTGCTGCTCAATCTGACCGTCGCGGTGACCGGCACCGCGGCCCTGGAACGCCTAGGCGTCGCCCGCGGCGCCGACACCACCGACCTGCCCTCCCGCCTGACCGTCAGGCGGCCCCGCACGACGGGAGCGAACCACCCGTGAGACGCAGACACCCGATCCCGGCCCCCGTCGCGGAGACGTACGCCGAGCCGCTCGCGCTCGCCGTGACCGATCCGGCGGAACGTGAACGCGAGGCCGGACTCGCCCAGCTGTTCGAGCTGCACTATTCCTCGATGCTGCGGCTCGCCGTGCTGCTCGGCGCCGACGATCCGGAGAACGTGGTCGCCGAGGCCTACTACCAGATCTACCGGAAGTGGCGGCGGCTGCGGGACGTCCAGGCGGCCGAGGCCTATCTGCGCTCGACCGTCTGCAATCTGACCCGGATGCGGATACGGCACCTCCAGGTCGCCCGCCGGCATGTGGAGAGCCCGCCGGAGCTCCCCGACGAGACGGTCGCCTCCGCCGAGAGCGCGGCGCTGCTCCGCGACGACCAGCGGGTGCTGATCGACGCCCTGCAGCAGTTGCCGGCCCGGCAGCGCGAGGCGCTCGTGCTGCGCCACTGGCTGGGCCTGAAGGAGAGCGAGATCGCCGCCGCGATGGGCATCTCCTGCGGGTCGGTCAAGACCCACACCTCACGCGGCCTCGCCGCACTCACCCAGGCGATGGAGGCCCGGCGATGAAGGACACCGGACCTGGCCCCGAGGCCATGAACGACACCGGACCCGACCGCGCCCGGACCGAGCGGGAGCTGCGGGACGCCCTGGAAGCGCTGGCCGGAGGGGTGCAGCCGGCCCGCCCCCTGCCCGACGCCTACCGCACCGCGCGCGGCGAGTGGCTGCGGCGCGAGCGGCGGCGCAGGCTCGTGCTGGCCGTGCTGATCGCCGTCGTCTTCGCCCTGGCCACCCTGATCGGCCTGTGGGTGCTGAACCAGGCGCCCGCCCACCCCGGAGTGATCTTCTCCGGGACGGGGGACGCCGTGCGCGGCGCGTCACTCCCCCGGCCGCACCCCTGATTGCCCGCCCGGCCCGACGGGAACCCGCAATGGCGTGCACCCCCGCATCGAGGACTACGCCCTCATCGGCGACGAACAGACCGCCGCCCTGGTCGGCCGGGACGGCTCGGTCGACTGGCTCTGTCTGCCCCGCTTCGACTCCGCCGCCTGCTTCGCCCGTCTGCTGGGCGACCGGCACAACGGCCACTGGCGCATCGCGCCCAAGGGCGTCGAGGGTGCCTGCACCCGCCGCGCCTACCGCCCCGACACCCTCGTCCTGGACACCGAGTGGGAGACCGACGGGGGCGCCGTCCGGGTCACCGACCTGATGCCGCAGCGCGACCGCCATCCCGATCTGGTCCGGATCGTGGAGGGGCTGCGCGGCCGGGTCGCCGTCCACAGCGATCTGCGGCTGCGCTTCGACCACGGCTCGATCGTGCCGTGGATGCGCCGGGCGGACGGCCACCGGGTGGCGATCGCCGGGCCGGACGCGGTCTGGCTGCGCAGCGAACCGGCCGTGCGCACCTGGGGCGAGGACTTCGCCACCCACTCCGAGTTCACCGTCGGGGAGGGCGAGTCCGTGGCGTTCGTGCTGACCTGGCACCCCTCGCACGAACGGCGTCCGCCGCTGATCGACCCGCGGGAGGCGCTGCGTTCCAGCGTCGAGGACTGGCGGGCGTGGGCCGCGCGCTGCCGCTACGACGGCCCGCACCGGGACATCGTGATCCGCTCCCTGATCACCCTGAAGGCGCTCACCTACCGGCCCACCGGAGGCATCGTCGCCGCCCCCACGACCTCCCTGCCCGAACAGCTGGGCGGGGTGCGCAACTGGGACTACCGCTACTGCTGGCTGCGCGACTCCACCCTCACCCTGGGCGCGCTGCTGTCCGCCGGCTACCAGGACGAGGCCGAGGCCTGGCGGGACTGGCTGCTGCGGGCCGTCGCCGGCGACCCCGCCGACCTGCAGATCATGTACGGGCTCGGGGGTGAACGCCGGCTGACCGAGTTCGAGCTGCCCTGGCTGTCCGGCTACGCCCGCTCCCGCCCCGTACGCGTCGGCAACGAGGCCGTGAACCAGCTCCAGCTGGACGTCTACGGCGAGGTCATCGACTCGCTGGCGCTGGCGCGCGCCGCGGGCCTGCCGACGAAACCGCATGTGTGGGCGATCCAGTGCGCGCTGATGAGCTGGCTGAGCGAGAACTGGCGGCAGCCGGACGAAGGGCTGTGGGAGGTACGCGGGGGCCGCCGGCAGTTCGTGCACTCGAAGGTGATGGTGTGGGTGGCCGCCGACCGGACGGTCCGCGCGCTGGAGGAGAACCCGCAGCTGCGCGGGGACCTCGCGGGCTGGCGGGCGATGCGCGACGAGGTGCACCGGGAGGTGTGCGAGAAGGGCTACGACCCGGAACGCAACACGTTCACCCAGTCCTACGGCTCCCGTGACCTGGACGCCGCCCTGCTGCTCATCCCGCGCCTCGGCTTCCTGCCGCCGGACGACCCGAGGGTGGTCGGCACGGTCGACGCGGTCCGCGCCGAGCTCGGCCACGGCGGTCTGGTGCGCCGCTACAGCACCGACGGTACGACGGTGGACGGGCTGCCCGGGGACGAGGGCACCTTCCTGGCCTGCTCGTTCTGGCTCGCGCACGCGCTGGAGGAGACGGGCCGCCCCGAGGAGGCACGGGAGCTGTTCGAACGGCTGGTGGGTCTCGCCAACGACGTGGGCCTGCTGGCGGAGGAGTACGACCCGGTCGCCGGCCGTCATCTCGGCAACTTCCCGCAGGCGTTCAGCCACCTCGGCCTGGTGAACACCGCCCTCGCCCTGTACGGGGGCGAGAAGGCAGGATAGGGGCCATGGATCTTGGACTGAAGGACCGGGTGTTCGTCGTCACCGGGGCCACGCGCGGGCTGGGCAACGCGGCGGCGCGCGAGCTCGTCGCGGACGGTGCGAAGGTGGTCGTGACCGGGCGGGACGACAAGCGGGTCGCGGACGCGGCGGCCGAGCTGGGGCCGAACGCGGTCGGGGTGGCCGTCGACAACGCCGATCCGCAGGCCGCGGCGCGGCTGATCGCCACCGCCCGGGAGGCCTTCGGCGCGTTCGACGGGGTGCTGGTGAGCGTGGGCGGTCCGCCGCCGGGGTTCGTCGCGGACAACACCGACGAGCAGTGGCAGTCGGCGTTCGAGTCGGTGTTCCTCGGGGCGGTGCGGCTGGCGCGGGCGGCGGCGGCCGAGCTGGAGCCCGGCGGGGTGATCGGGTTCGTGCTGTCCGGGTCCGTGCACGAGCCGATCCCGGGGCTGACGATCTCGAACGGGCTGCGGCCGGGGCTCGCGGGCTTCGCCAAGTCGCTCTCCGACGAGCTGGGGCCGCGCGGCATCCGCGTCGTGGGGCTGCTGCCGTCGCGGATCGACACGGACCGGGTGCGGGAGCTGGACGGGTTGTCGGCCGACCCGGAGGCGACGCGGGCCGCGAACGAGTCGCGGATCGCGTTGCGGCGGTATGGGGCGGCGGAGGAGTTCGGCAGGGTGGCGGCGTTCTTGCTGTCTCCGGCCGCTTCCTATCTCACCGGGATCATGGTGCCCGTGGACGGCGGGATGCGGCACGGGTTCTGAGCGTCGCGTCCCCTCAGCGTTGGTTTCAACTCACCCTTGCTGCCTTGTGTTTCGCCGCCCTCAGCCGTACATCCGCCGGAAGCCTCTTCAGGGCCGCCGAGTCCCTCGCGTGGGCCAGGGACTGTGTGGCCAGGTCGTTCAGGGCCGTTCCCGGGTCCACATGGGGTTCCAGGCGTAGGCGTACCCGGGTCTCGGGGGCGTCCCTGCGGCCCGTCAGGTGGACCTCGGCGTGGGCCACGCCCTCCAGGTTGCCCGCGTCGGAGGCGAGCACGGACTGCAGGGCGCGGCCCCGGAGCAGCGCGCCCGCGCCGTCGCCGGTGTCCACCAGGACCTCGGCGAGCCGACGGCGGCGCAGCACGGACGTGAGCCACCACAGGGCGAGCAGCACGAGCACCGCGAGGACGGCGATGACCGTCGGCCACCACCAGGTCTCGTCCCGCCACTTCGTGCGTTCGGCGGTGCTGAGCAGGACGTCGTGGGGGCCGTCGTGGATCCACCAGGAGGGGGGTGACACCCCCAGGCCCACGGCCAGTACCGCGCCGCCGACGGCGAGCAGCACCAGGCCGACGAGGCCGAGCAGCACACGGTTGACGGTCCCGAGCATGCCCCTCACCCCTTCTTTCCGGGCCGCCGCACATGCACCGACAGATGCGGCGGACGGACCAGGCCCAGTCCCTGGATCGCCTGTGTCAGCACGGCGTCCAGGTCGGCGTAGACGGCGTCCAGGTCGCGGAAGTGGGAGAGCGCGCGTACGTCGGCCCTGCGCCGGTGGGCCCGGACCCGTACCGACTGGATGCCGGCGACCTCCATCGCCCGGTCGCGCAGCACCAGCGCCACCGCGTCCCGGTGCAGACCTGCCCGCACGTCGGGGTGGATGCGGCGCATCGGCAGGACGGCCCGCAGGCCGGGGGTGACGGCGAGCAGGATCAGCCAGAGGCCGAGGGCCGCCGCGACGCCGGCGCCGACCAGCACCCAGGTGTCGTCGAGGGGGCGTTCGGCCAGTTGCGTGGCGAGATCGCGGCGCCAGGCGAGCGCGGACCGGCCGGCGCGGACCGCGCAGACGTCGTAGAGGAAGGCGCCCGTGACGACCGCCAGCACGGCCGCCACGATCGCCGCCGGGACGCGGCGCGGGGACCAGAAGCGGTGCACCTCGCCGGTGCCGACGGCCTCGGGCGGATCGCTCGTCTCCGTGGGTTTGTCCAGTACGGGCAGGGGTGTGGTGGCCTCCGAGCCCCGGGGCTCGCTCATCGCGTCCTCCCGTGTGCCGCGCCGGGGGCCGTCGTCAGGTGCAGCCGTTCCACCCGGACGGCGACCTCCGGAACCTGCATTCCCACCAACGCGCCTACCCGCTCGGTGACATGCCGACGCACCGCGTGGCAGCGGGAGCCGATGTCGGTGGGGTAGTCGAGTTCCAGGTGGACGTGGAGGTGCGCGGCGTCGACGGGGGTCCCCCCGCTCGCACTCGGTGGGGAGTGGGGGCGGACGACGACGGTGGCGTACGGGCGGGCCGCTCCGGGGGGCAGCGGGCGGATCGCCTCGAGTGCGGCCCGGGCGGCGATCTTCGCCACGACCCGGTCCGCGATCCGGGTCGCGCCGCGCTCACCCGGCGGGACGTCGGCGGGCCGTCGGCCCACCGCGCCCGTCTCCTCGCTCACGCCCGTCACCTGCGTCGGTCGTCACGTGTGCGGAAGAAGTCCCCGACCTCCATGTCCCCTTCCAGGAGCCTGCCGACGACGAACCCGATGGCGCCGAGGGCGGCCACCAGGAGGAAGGCGCCGAACCCGCCGAAGTATCCGGCGAAGCCCAGTGCCATGCCGGCGATCATCCCGATCACGGCCCTGCTCATGCTGTGTTCCTCCGCTCGTCGGCCGGTACGTCACTGGATGCGGGGCTCGGGCTCCTCGTCCTCCTCCTCGGGGAGCTTCACGTCGCTCACCGCGATGTTGACCTCGACGACCTCCAGACCGGTCATCCGCTCCACGGCCGCGATCACGTTCTCCCGGACGTCCCGGGAGACCTCGGTGATCGACACTCCGTAGTCGACGACGATCTCCAGGTCGAGCGCGGTCTGCACCTCGCCGACCTCGGCCTTGACGCCGCGGGTCACGGACTTGGTGCCGCCGCCGGGCACCCGGTCCCGTACGGCTCCGAAGGTGCGGCTGATGCCGCTGCCCATCGCGTGGACGCCGACGACGTCCCGGGTCGCGAGGCCCGCGATCTTCTCCACGACCCCGTCGGCGATGGTGGTCCGTCCCCGGGTCGCGGGGTCACCGCCGCCGCGCCGGGTCGGCTTGCGGGTCGAGACGGACTCCGTGCCGCCTTCCGTGCTCTGTGTCCGCGCCTGCTCCGTTGCCTCAGTCATGGCCGTACGTCCTTCTCGGTCGTCGTCCCTTCGACCACGGTAAGCGCGGTTGCGCCGCCGCGCTCCGGGGATGCGGCAGGCTGGAGGAATGGATGGGTCGACGAGTGCGACGGGTGCGGTACGGCAGCGGCTGGGCCTGGGCAGACTGCTGCCCCTGGGCGGCCCGCGCGACGGGGCGTGGATCGCGGAGGAGGCGGCGAACGGCGTACTGCGGGAGGCTGTTCGGAATGTGCCGGGGGTGCGGCTCGGGGTGCTGCGGCTGTCCGCCGCGGATCCCGCGGACGGGGTCGAACCGGTCGTACCGGCTCCGCCGGGCGCTCTGCCGCCGGGGGCCCTTCGGGTGACGGCGGACTTCGCGGCGTCCGCCACGGTGCCGCTCCCGACGACGGCGACCCGGCTGCGCGAGGCCCTGGCCGCGGCCGCGACCGGACGGCTCGGTCTGACGGTCACGGAGGTGGACCTGCGGGTGACGGACCTGCTGGACCTGCTCGACGACGGGCCCGCCCCGGCGCCCGTACCGCCCCGGGCCGCACCGCCCGCCGGCCCGCTGCCCGCCGGCCAGCTGCCCGCCGGCCCGCCGCTCACCGGCGAGGAAGCCGTCGTGGCGGAGGCGGCTCTGGCCGTCCCGGGGGTGACGGGCATGACCGGTGTGCTCGGCAGGGCGGTTCGCCTGGAGAGCGTCGAGGGTACGGTCGCCGCGGCCCTGCCGCACCGGCACGCCCGCGTGGAGATCGTGGTCCGCGCGGACCACCGGGCCGTGGAGGTGGCCGGGGAGGTCCGCGCGGCGGTGAGCAGGGCCCTACCGGATCACCCGACGGTCACGGTGCTGGTGACGGGGGTGAACTGACGGCGGGCGCACCTCATTCGCCCAGGCCGGCCAGGTCCCGCAGCCGCCTGGCCTGGGCGGCCCGCTCGGCGGCGCGCTGCTCGTCGTAGGTACGGTCCCCGGCGCCGCGCAGCAGCGCCTTGGTCTCGATCAGCGCCTCGCGGGGCGCGGCGAGCAGCGCCGCGGCCAGTTCCCGTGCCGCCGCGTCGAGTTCCTCCGCCGGCACCGCGCGGTTGGCGAGCCCGGAGTTCACCGCCTCCTGTGCGCCGACGAACCGCCCGGTCAGGCAGATCTCGGCCGCGCGGCCGTAGCCGACGAGGGAGACGAGGGGATGTGTGCCCGTCAGGTCCGGCACCAGGCCGAGGCTGGTCTCGCGCATCGCGAACAGCACGTCGTCGGCGACGACGCGCAGGTCACAGGCGAGCGCCAGCTGGAAGCCCGCGCCGATGGCGTGGCCCTGGACGGCGGCGACGGTCACGATGTCGTTGCGCCGCCACCAGGTGAAGCCCTCCTGGAACCCGGCGATGGCGGCGTCGAGTTCGGCGTCGCCACTGCGCGCGAGGTCGATGAAGGACGGTTCGCCCTCGATCCCCTCGGGCGTGAACATCTGCCGGTCGAGGCCGGCGGAGAAGGACTTGCCCTCGCCGCGCAGTACGACCACCCGGACGGAGCCCGGCAGCAGCCGCCCGGCCTCGGCGAGCGCCCGCCACATCGCGGGGCTCTGCGCATTGCGCTTGGCCGGGTTGGTCAGCGTCACCGTGGCGAGCGCGTCGTCGACGGTGAGCCGTACGCCGTCCTGGTCGAGCAGGGGAACGAGTTCCTGGTCGGGCGTGGCCATGGGGCGCCTCCGATGCGTGCGGTCAGTCAGCGGTCAGCTGGTGAACAGCTAAGTGACTGCACAGTAACCACCCGGCCGATCGGAGAACCGACCGGGTGGCACCATCGAAGCCGGTGGGCCGCCCGGGTCAGGACGAGGCGGCCTTCTTGCCTCGTGTCGCGCCGCCTCGCCCACGGAGCGTGACGCCCGACTCGCTGAGCATCCGGTGTACGAAGCCATACGAGCGGCCGGTCTCCTCGGCCAGCGCCCGGATGCTCGCACCGGAGTCGTACTTCTTCTTCAGGTCTGCCGCGAGCTTGTCGCGCGCGGCGCCGGTCACCCGGCTGCCCTTCTTCAGAGTCTCGGCCACCCGTGCCTCCTCATGGGAAGTGCGCTCTGGTCCCCTCATGATCACCCCTCCGGGGCCCGATGGCCACCCATTCGGCAAGGTCCGTGGGAGAGGGTTTTGACGACAGGAGCGCGTCCGCACAACCGGAACCTGTGATTCCGCCCGGTGGTGTTCGTACGGCCGAACGGGTTGTCGTGCGAAGCAGCAGGTCAGAGACGCACGACGGCCGATCCCCTGTCGACAAAGGGATCGGCCGGAAAATGGATGTAGGACACACGTCGATACGAGGAGATCTCACGCAGATGAAGGATCACCCATGGGCCGAATGATCCACTACGGGTGATCCACCACGGATGATCAGGCGAGCGCGACGAGATCCGCGTAGTCGGAGCCCCACAGGTCCTCGACACCGTCGGGCAGCAGGATGATCCGCTCGGGCTGGAGCGCCTCCACCGCGCCCTCGTCGTGGGTGACGAGGACCACCGCGCCCTTGTACGTACGCAGCGCGCCGAGGATCTCCTCACGGCTGGCGGGGTCGAGGTTGTTGGTGGGCTCGTCGAGCAGCAGGACGTTCGCCGAGGAGACCACGAGGGTCGCGAGGGCGAGACGGGTCTTCTCGCCGCCGGAGAGGACGCCGGCGGGCTTGTCGACATCGTCGCCGGAGAACAGGAACGAGCCGAGCACCTTGCGGACCTCGACGAGGTCCAGGTCGGGGGCGGCGGAACGCATGTTCTCCAGAACGCTGCGCTCCGGGTCCAGGGTCTCGTGCTCCTGGGCGTAGTAGCCGAGCTTGAGGCCGTGACCGGGGCGGACCTCGCCGGTGTCGGGCTGCTCCACGCCGCCGAGCAGCCGCAGCAGGGTGGTCTTGCCGGCGCCGTTGAGGCCGAGGATGACGACCCGGGAGCCCTTGTCGATGGCGAGGTCGACATCGGTGAAGATCTCCAGCGAGCCGTACGACTTCGACAGACCCTCGGCCATCAGCGGGGTCTTGCCGCAGGGCGAGGGCTCGGGGAAGCGCAGCTTGGCGACCTTGTCGGACATCCGGACCGCCTCCAGGCCGGCGAGCAGCCGGTCGGCGCGCTTGGCCATGTTCTGCGCGGCGACGGTCTTGGTGGCCTTGGCGCGCATCTTGTCGGCCTGCGAGTGCAGGGCGGCGGCCTTCTTCTCGGCGTTCTGCCGCTCGCGCTTGCGGCGCTTCTCGTCGGCCTCGCGCTGCTGCTGGTAGAGCTTCCAGCCCATGTTGTAGACGTCGATCTGGGAGCGGTTGGCGTCCAGGTAGAACACCTTGTTGACGACCGTCTCGACCAGGTCGACGTCGTGGGAGATGACGATGAAGCCGCCGCGGTAGGTCTTGAGGTAGTCGCGCAGCCAGACGATCGAGTCGGCGTCGAGGTGGTTCGTCGGCTCGTCGAGCAGGAGGGTGTCCGCGTCGGAGAACAGGATGCGGGCGAGCTCGACCCGGCGGCGCTGACCGCCGGAGAGGGTGTGCAGGGGCTGGCCGAGCACGCGGTCGGGCAGGTTGAGGGCGGCGGCGATGGTGGCCGCCTCGGCCTCGGCGGCGTACCCGCCCTTGGTGAGGAACTCGGTCTCCTGGCGCTCGTACTGCCGCATGGCCTTGTCGCGGGTGGCGCCCGAGCCGTTCGCGATGCGCTGTTCGTTCTCCCGCATCTTGCGGATGAGGACGTCGAGGCCGCGCGCGGAGAGGATGCGGTCGCGGGCGAGGACGTCGAGGTCGCCGGTGCGCGGGTCCTGCGGGAGGTAGCCGACCTCGCCGGAGCGGGTGACCTGGCCCGCGGCGGGGATGCCCTCGCCGGCCAGGACCTTGGTCAGCGTCGTCTTGCCCGCGCCGTTGCGTCCGACCAGGCCGATGCGGTCGCCCTTGGCGACACGGAAGGAGGCGCTCTCGATGAGGATGCGGGCACCGGCGCGCAGCTCGATGCCGGAGGCGGAGATCACGGTCAGACTCCTGTGCGGGGTCGGTGGCGGGTTGGGCGGCTGAGGACGTTCCCGCCGTCTAATGCGCGAGGAGAATGGCCATGAGGCCAGTCTAACGGGCCCGTGCAAGCACTTTTTCTGGGTTCAGGTGTTCGATCTTGGCGAGGGAGTGATCTGCGTGACACGCACGAGCGGCCGCCCGAGCGTCTACCCCACGCTGCTGTACGCCGACGCGAAGGCGGCGATACGGCAGCTCACCGAGGCCTTCGGGTTCACCGAGCTGTCGGTGTACGAGGGGGAGAACGGGGCCGTGACGCATGCCGAGCTGGTGCAGGGAAACGGCGCCGTGATGCTCGGCACGAAGGGCCGTGGCGGGGTGTTCGACACGGCGATGAAGGACGCGGGCCCGGTCGGCGTGTACGTCGTCGTGGACGACGTGGACGCGCACCACCGGCGGGCCGTGGAGCACGGCGCCGAGGTCCTGATGCCCCCGACGGACCAGGACTACGGCTCCCGCGACTACATGGCCCGCGATCTGGAGGGCAACATCTGGAGCTTCGGCACGTACGCGCCGGACATCCAGGCCTGACACCGGCCCGACGGCCCGGGGCCCCTGCATCGAGGCTCCGGACCGTGTGGGTTCAGCCTCCCGTGTGCACCTGGAAGGCGGCCCGGCGGACGGCCTTGGCCAGCGCCGGGTCGGGGTGCGCGGCGGCCAGCGCCACCAGCACCTGCACGGTGCGGGGGTGTCCGACGGCGCGCACCTCGGCCAGCAGCGCGGGCACGGTCGGCTGCAGCGCGGACTCCAGGTGCCGAACGAGCATCGGGGCCTCGCCGTGGTCGGCGACGGCGGCGGCCGTGTCGACCCACAGCCAGGTGGCCTCCTCGCGGGTGAGCACCTCGTGGGCGTCCTCGGGGTCGACGCCGTCGTGCTCGGCGAGCCAGAGCAGCGCGTACGGCCGCAGGGCGGCCACCTCGACGACGGCCCGTACGTCGGGCTCGGCGGGGGCTCCGACGACGCGCAGCGCCTCGAAGGCCAGGCCGCGCAGCAGGGCGTCCTCGCCGCGGGCGGCGACCAGCAGCTCGGTGACGGCGCTGCCGACGGGGCGGGCGGCGAGCCAGGCGCGGTACTCGGCGCGGGCCGCGTTGGGGCGGAGCTGGGCGCAGCCGCGGAGCATGTCCTCGGCGGCCTGCTCGATGTTGCCGGCCGGGCTCTGCGCGGCGACGCAGATCTGCTCCAGCTTGACCCACACCGCCCAGTTGCCGAGCGGGGTGAGGGTGGCCTGGCCGTCGCCGCAGGTGAGGGCGCCCACCGAGGCGAGCGCCTGGAGGGCCCAGTCGAGCAGGGGGGCGAGTTCGGCGTCCCGGGCGGGCTCCGCCGGGTCGTCGGTGGAGGGCTCGGCGGCGGGGGCCGGCGGGCCGGCCGCGTCGGCGGCGTAGGGGACCTCGCAGCGCTCGGTGCGCAGCTCGGTGACGCGCTGGCGCAGCAGGTCGAGGAGCTGGTCCACGGGGACGGGTCCGGCGGACAGCTGGAGGAAGGAGAGCACCTGCGGCATGGCCGAGACGACCTCGGCTACGGCGGCGGGCTCCTCCTCGGCGGGTTCCGGGGTGGCGAGCGACCAGGCGTCGAAGAGGGCGACCCAGCCGCGCAGTACGGCGGTGTCGTCGCGGTCCCAGGCACGCAGCCGCCAGCCGGGGCGGGCGCTGTCGCCGTGCACCTCGACGAGGCCCGCCAGCCGGGCGGTGTCCCAGTCGTGGCGGACCTGATCCGGGGTCAGGGCCAGATCGCGGGCCGCGCGTTCGGCGGTCGTGTCGGAGAGCGTGGCCTTGCCGTCGGCGGTCGCGGCGTCGCCGCCGGGGCCGAGGACGCCGTCGGCCCAGCGCGCGACACGGGCCGCGGCGGCCAGACCTGAGCGTGCCATTCTGGCCAGCTCCGCCGGGGCCGGAGTGCCCTCCGGGGGGCGGGGCGCGGGGCGGCGCGGGCGCCGCTGGTTCACAGCTGTGGGGGCGGCGGCCAGGGGTCGCGGGCGGACGAGTCGAAGCCTGGAGTCGCGCGGGATACGGGACGTCACGGGTGCAGTCTTCCGGTTGACGGTCCGAAAACCCAAACGGAATGTCACGGCGGGCGACGGGACTGGCCAACGCACGGGGTCCGAGGAGCGGCGAGGAGACGGGTTCAGGCCAGTGGTACGGGCTTAAACGGAACCGTCGGGACCGGTCCGGCGGGGATGTGGCGCGCGGTTCAGCTGAGGGGGGTGAGGAAGCGGCGCAGTGCCTCTTCGTAGGCCTTGGGGTCGGCGTTCCACATGGCGCCGTGCGGGGCCTGTGCGACGGTGTGGAGGGCGACCAGGTCGGGGCGGCGGGCGGCGAGGCGGCGGGCGGCGTGCCAGGGGGCCACGGTGTCGTCGGGGCCGTGGAAGATCAGGGTCGGGACGGACAGTCGCGCCGGGTCGGCGAGGTCGTCGCCGTGGCCGTCGGGGACGGCGTGCAGACCGGTGCGGCCCTGGGCGGCGCGGACGGCGAGCGGCAGCAGCACGCCGGGGGTGTGCCGGGCGGCGGCCAGGGCGCGCAGGGTGGACTGCCAGTCCAGCACCGGGGAGTCCAGGACGAGTCCGGAGACGAGGTCGCGCAGTCCGGAGCGGGCCGCTGCGCGCAGGGCCATGGTGGCGCCGGTGGACCAGCCGAGCAGGACGAGGCGCTCGGCGCCGTAGCGGACGGCGTAGCGCATCGCCGCGTCCAGGTCGCGCCACTCGGTCTGGCCGAGGTGGTTGAGGCCGTCCGTGGGGCGGGGGGCGCCGAGGTCGCCGCGGTAGGACAGGGCGAGCACGGGGAAGCGGCGGTGGTGCAGGAAGCCGAGGAGGTTCAGGGCCTGCTCGCGGGTGGTGCCGAGGCCGTGCACCGCGATGACCCAGGTGCGGCGGGCGCCGGGGACGAACCAGGCGGGCAGGTTGCCGAGTTCGCCCGGTACGTCGACGTCGGCGTGGTCGAGGCCCAGGGTGCCGCTCGGGGTGCCGACGTAGAGGTTGGGGGTGAGCCAGACCGCGTCGCCGGGGTCGAGGGTGCCGTGCGTCACGCGTACGAGGCGGCGGACGACCGTGTCGGCGGAGTGGGCGACGCCGGGCAGGACGGGGCCGACGACCGCGTGGGAGCCGTCGCCGGCGAGGCCGTAGGTGCCGGGGCGCAGGGCGGCGAGGTGCCGGGTGAGGGTCACCTGGCCGGCGGCGGTGCCGTGCACGGTGAGCCGGGGTTCGGTGGGCAGGGGACGGCCGGGCGGCGCCTTGAGTGCGGCGTCGCTGGCGAGTCGGCCGGCGGCGACACTGGCGGCGCCGGCGGCCAGGGCTGCGGTGACGGCGGCGGCCGTCGCTGTGACAGTGCGCACCCGTCCAGTGTCCTGGCCATTCCTCTTTGCGGCCAGTGGTGGCGGGGGAGGATGCGCGGCCAGGATTCACCGTTGGCCGTAGCCCCGCAGGCGGGCCCCCGCCTCCGCCACCTGGGTCCGTGTCAGGAGGTTCGGGGTGCGGCCGGGGACCGAGGAGGCGGTGAGCCAGAGGTGGCACATCCATTCCAGCTGGGCCGTTCGGTCGTAGGCCTGGTCGAGGGTGGCGCCGTAGGTGAGCGTGCCGTGGTTCTGCAGCAGGCAGCCGGTGCGGTCGGTCAGGGCGTGGAGGGTGTGCTCGGCCAACTCCTCGGTGCCGTACGTCGCGTAGGGGGCGACCCGGACGGGGCCGCCGAGGGCGCCGGCCATGTAGTGGACGGTCGGGAGCTCGGTGACGAGGGTCGAGACGGCGGTGGCGTGCACGGCGTGGGTGTGGACGATCGCGCGAGCCTCGGTGCGGCCGTATACGGCGAGGTGCATGGGCAGCTCGCTGGTCGGGACGAGGGTGCCGAGGACCTGCCGGCCGGTGAGGTCGACGCCCGTGATGTCGTCGGGGGCGAGGCGGTCGTAGGGCACGCCCGAAGGGGTGACGAGCACGGTCTCGCCGACCCGTACGGAGACATTGCCGGAGGTGCCGACGACCAGGCCGTCGGTGACGGTGCGGCGGGCGGTCGCCACGAGTGCCGCCCAGGCCTGCCGCTCGTCGTCGCTCAGGTGTTCACCCATGCCCCGATCCTGCCAGCGGGACGACGGCCCGGTCGAACGAACTGGCGAGGCCTAGTCCATCTGGACACCACGACGACCGTCTCAGTTCACCTTCCGTTCACTCAGGTTACCTAACTTCAACGAACCAATGACTTCGAACGATTGCCTGGGTAAATGGAAAACTTCTCGCTGATCCTCGCGATTGTGGTGGTAACCGCACTCGCGTTCGATTTCACGAACGGTTTCCACGACACCGCCAACGCGATGGCCACCACCATCTCGACCGGTGCACTCAAGCCCAAGGTCGCGGTGGCCATGTCCGCCGCGCTGAACCTGGTGGGCGCCTTCCTCTCCGTGGAGGTCGCGAACACGATCTCCAAGGGTCTCGTCGACGAGACCGGCATCCGTCCCGAGGTCATCTTCGCCGCCCTGGTCGGCGCGATCCTCTGGAACCTGCTGACCTGGCTGGTGGGTCTGCCCTCCAGTTCCTCGCACGCCCTGATGGGCGGCCTGATCGGCGCCACCGTCGCCTCGGCCGGCTTCGGCGCGGTGCACGGTGACGCCCTCGTCACCAAGGTGCTGATCCCGGCGGTCGCGGCCCCGATCGTGGCGGGCGTCGCCGCGATGCTCGCCACCCGGCTGTCCTACACGCTCGGCAAGAAGGCCGACGGCAAGGCCGCCGAGAAGGGCTACCGCGCCGGCCAGATCGCCTCGGCCGGCCTGGTCTCCCTGGCGCACGGCACCAACGACGCGCAGAAGACGATGGGCATCATCACCCTGGCCCTGGTCGCGGGCGGCGCCGTCGCCCCGGACTCGGACCCGCCCACCTGGGTCATCCTCTCCGCCGGTCTGGCCATCGCGCTCGGCACCTACCTCGGCGGCTGGCGCATCATCCGCACCATGGGCAAGGGCCTGACCGACCTCCAGCCGCAGCAGGGCTTCGCCGCCCAGACCAGCGCGGCGACGGTCATCCTGGCCTCCTCCCACCTCGGCTTCTCCCTGTCCACCACGCACTCCGTCTCCGGTTCGGTGATGGGCGCGGGCCTGGGCCGCAAGGGCGGTGTGGTCCGCTGGTCCACGGCGACCCGGATGTTCGTGGCCTGGGGTCTGACGCTCCCGGCGGCCGCCCTGGTGGGCGCGCTGGCCGAGTCGGTCACCGACCTGGGCGACTGGGGCACCGCGGTCGTCGCGGTCTTCCTGATCGCCTCCAGCGCCGCCATCTGGAAGATCTCCCGCCGGGAGGTCGTGGACGCGTCGAACGTCAACGCGACCGAGGAGCCGCCCGGTGTGGTCACCACGGCGATCGCGGCCGTCGCCCCGCCCCCGGCGGGCACGGTCGCCGAGGACCTGACGGCCACCATCCCGTCCCCGGCGGCCACCGCCACGACCGCCACCACCGAGCCGACGGCTCCGGCCGCCTGAGCCCGCCCACCCGGTACTCCAGTACTCAGTACTAAGGAAGAGAAACAGCATGGACATCGACTGGGCGGCCCTGGGCTCCGTGTTCGGCGTCAGCCTCGTGGTCACGGTGGCCCTGGTGGCCCTGTTCACCCTCGGCGTCATGGGCCTGTCCCGCCAGGAGCGGGCCACCGCGGAGGGCGGCTCGGCCGGCCTCGCGGTGACGGGAGCGTACGTGTGCTTCGCGGCCTGCGCGGCGGCGGTGGCGTACGGGATCTCACTGATCGTGGCCTGACCACGCGTTCGGACACCCCGGGGTGCGGGACGGTTCGCCGTCCCCCGCCTCGGCCAGGGTGCGGCAGCGGTAGAGGTGCGGGCGGTCGTCGGGGTG
>NZ_JBEXXE010000059.1:0-66419 GCF_040630255.1 Streptomyces sp. NPDC005820 | reverse complement strand
ATTTCGGCCGTGCCTGGGTGCTTCCTGAGTGTCGACTGTTACCGAATCCGGACGTATGAGCGGAACCCGCTCGTTCGTCGTGTCCTCTGAATGGGCCGCGAGGCCGCCAGGCCGCGAGGCCGCCAGGCCGCGAGGCCGCCAGGCCGCGAGGCCGCCAGCCACGCCCTCCGCCAGCCGCGCCCCGCCCCGCCCCTCACCCCGCCATGATTTCCCGTTCCAGCCGTGCTGCCAGGCTGAGGTAGCGGGGGCGGCGGGGGACCGGGACCAGGCCGCGGATGAGGACGTACCACATCTCGGCCATCCGGCGCGGCAGCCGGGCCGCCGGTTCGCGGGAGCGGCCCACCACCCGGGTGCCCACGAAGAAGCAGACCAGGGAGTGGGCGACGGCGTCGATGTCGACGTCCGGATGGATGTCGGACTCCCTCACCGCGCCCATGAGCCGACGGCTCATCAGCTCCAGCCACTCCGCGAACGGATGGCGCAGGGGCGGCTTCACCGGGACTCCCCCGGTGGCGAGCCGGAGCCCCGCGCGGGCGATCGGGCCCTCGACCGAAAGCCGCGCGAGGCCGAACGTGAGGCGCATCAGCGCTTCGAGTGCCGGATAGCCCCGGTCGTCGATCTCGACGGCGACCCGGCGTGAGGCCTGGGACTGCAACTCCATGATGGCGTGGGCGAGATCCTCCTTGGCCGCGAAGTGGAAGTAGAGCGCTCCCTTGGTGACACGGGCGTGCTCGACGATCTCACTGAGGCTCGTCGATTCGTAGCCATGCCGGTCGAACAGATCGGCAGCGGCCGTGATGATCGTCGCGCGGGTCTGTTCGGCGCGTAACTGCCTCGCCATCGACTGGACTCTCCTGGGCCGGTAAAGAACGGGTCATGCCGTTTGTTTCTTACCCCCAGTACACAATAGCTCACCGTGCGAGGGTACCCACCAGGCACTCGAAGACCGTCGACTCCCCTTGCGTCCCGACGACTTGCACATCGGTCCCGTGACCTCCCTTCGCCTCGATCCAGACGGGTTCGTCCAGTTCGGCGTAGCGATGGAAGAACGCGTGGTAGGCCACCGGTGACCGGTCGTCGGCTCTGAGCAGCCGGGCGGCCTGGCGGGCCGCCTCCAGAAGCAGCATGCCGGGCACATGATCGAGCGGATGGTCGAAGAAAACGGGGTGTGCGGTATCTACTCGTAGCTGCCAGCGATCGGGCCCGTCGGCCGGGGCGAGGACCACGTCGGTGGGCAGCGCGCGGTCCACGTCGGTCGGCGCCAGACCGGCCGGCAGGGGTGTCGCGGTCACCGACTCGGGCGTCCGCCCGCCGCGCAGACGGCGGTAGACGGGCCCGCCGACGACGGTGAACGCGACGTCCGCGGTGGCCACCGGTTCACCCTCGCGCCGCACCCGGGCGGTGTACCGGGCGCCGGCCAGGCGCCGGCCGCGGTACTGGATCTCGGCGAAGACCAGGTCCACCTCCGGCTCGGCCGGCAGCGGACCGACCCCCAACTCCCCCGCCACCGTGGTGACTTGGAACTCCTGCATGACGAACTGGTAATCCAGGGGAACGTCGTACTCGGTGTGCGTGATCAGAGTGCCGGCCTGCCGGACCGTTTCGACGACGAGCAGGGGGTCATAAGCGGACCAGTCGGGCGACACGTGTAACCCATGGGCCCGTGGCCACTGCGCGGAGACCGAGAACCGGTCGTCCCCGGCGCGTCGCCAGCCGGTGAGCAGGGTCTCCGACAGAGCCGCGCGGTGCACGAGCTGGCGAGGCACGGTGGTGGTCAGGGACGGAGCGTCGGCAAGCTGCCGCGGTCGAGTCATGTCTCTCCCTACGGTCCCCCGAAGGCCATGGCAGACGGCGAACCGTCCGCTCCGGTAAGCGTTAGAGTACGAGGCGACCGGTTTGTTTTCAATGAGATCAGTCGACGGCATCCTATGATCGGGGCGGAATCGCGGGCGATCACGCGTTCCGGCCAACTCGGTGCCGTGAAGGGGCTCTTATGGCGAAACAGGAGCGCGCCATCCGGACGCGCAGGGCGATCGTGGAGGCGGCCGGCGCGGTCTTCGACGAGCACGGCTACGCGTCCACCACGATCTCCATGGTCCTGGAGCGCGCCGAAGTCACCAAGGGCGCCCTGTACTTCCACTTCGCGTCCAAGGAATCGCTCGCCCACGCGGTCCTGAACGAGCAGGTGCCGTTCGGCGCGGTGCCGCCGCAGTCCTGCAAGCTGCAGGAGATCGTCGACATGACCTTCGTGGTGGGTCAACGGCTGCTGAGCAACGCGTTGTTGCGGGGCAGCGTGCGGCTGGCCGTGGACCAGGAGACCCCGCCCGGGATCGATCACGGCGAGGCGTTCCGGCAGTGGGCCGAGCGGCTGACCGACCTGTTCGAACTGGCCCGTGAGCGTGGCGAGTTGCTGCCGACGGTGAAGCCCCGGGAGACCGTGGAGCTGCTGGTGGGGTCCTTCACCGGCATCCAGCTGATGTCGCGGGCGCTGACCGGCCGCGCGGACCTCGCCGACCGGCTGTCGGTGATGTGGGCGCACATACTGCCGAGCATCGCCGTGTCGGGGGTCCTGCCCCGTCTGGACACCCGGGCCGACCGGGGGGTGCGGGTGCTGGCCTCGCTGGAGGAGAGGGCCGCCTCCTGACGGTGTGCGCAGCACAGCGCGGCGGGCCGGCCGGTGTCCATCCACACCGGCCGGCCCGCCCGTATCAGGTCACGCGGGGGTGTCCCCGCGGCCGTCTCAGAAGGTCAGCTTCCAGCTGTTGAGGGTGCCCGTGTCCTGCGCGGCCACGTCCTGGACCTGCAGCTTCCAGGTGCCGTTGGCGGCCTCGCTCGAGGCGTCCACCGTGTAGGTGGTGTTGACGTTGTCCGCGGAGTCCGAGGTGCTGGAGGCCTTCAGGCGGTACGTCGAGCCGTCCGGGGCCACCAGGTCGACGACCAGGTCACCGCGGTAGGTGTGGGTGATGTCGACGCCGACCTTCAGGGTCGAGGGCGCGTTGCCGGTCAGCCCGCTGACGGCGATGGAGGAGGTGATCGCCGCGCCGTTGTCCGGGACGGCGACCGCGGTGCTGCTGGAGAACGTGGTGCCGCCGGTCGAACCGCCGCCGGTGCCGCTCACCGCCGCCACCGTCTTGGCCGCGTCGGCCAGACCCGCGCCGCAGCCGCCGGAGCAGGCGCCGGGCAGCGCACGGGCGTTGTTCTTGATGGCGGTCTCGATCTGCGCCGGGGTCAGCGCGGAGTTCGCCGACTTCAGCAGCGCGACCAGGCCCGCGATGTGCGGGGTGGCCATGCTGGTGCCCTGGTAGTAGGCGTACGACTCGGTCGACGGCGTCTTGCTGCCGGAGTTCAGCGTGGACAGGATGCCGTTGGCGGTGCCGGTGCTGGTCTGGCCGCCGGGGGCGGAGATGTCCACCAGGGAGCCGTAGTTGGAGTAGGACGCCTTGGCGCCGGTCCGGTTGGTGGCGGCGACCGAGATGACGTTGTTGCAGTTGCCCGGCGAGTGGTTCGCGACGTTGTCGTTGTCGTTGCCGGCCGCCACGACGACGGTGGTGCCGCGGTTCACGGCCGCGGTGATCGCGCTCTGGGTGGCCGAGGTGCAGGCCCCGTCGCCGCCCAGGCTCATGTTGATGACCTTGGCGACGTTGGTGTTGGCGGGCACGCCGGAGACGGTGCCGCCGGACGCCCAGGTGATGGCGTCGATGATGTCGGAGTCGTAGCCGCCGCACTTGCCGAGCACGCGGACCGGGGAGATCTTCGCGCCGTAGGCGATGCCCGCGACACCCTTGTTGTTGTTCGTGACGGCGGCGATGGTGCCGGCCACATGGGTGCCGTGCCAGGAGGAGGTGGAGGCCGGGATGCCCGAGCCGCACTCGTTCGCGTTGTACCAGTCGCCCGGGTCGGCCGGGTTGCTGTCACGGCCGTCGCCGTCCACCGAGACGGCGGTGTCGGCGATGAAGTCGTAGCCGCCGACGATGTTCGCGGCGAGGTCGCTGTGGGCGACGTAACCGGTGTCGATGACGGCGACGGTGACCCCGCTGCCCGTCGAAGTGGCCCAGGCACCGGGGACGTTCATGCCGGCGGTGGTCTCGTAGAGGTCCCACTGCTTGGCGTACTCGGTGTCGTTCGGGTCGGCCTGGGGGGTGTTGAGACGGTCCGGGACGACATAGGCGACCTGTGGGTCGGCCTGGTAGCGCGCGACGACGTCGGCGACGTCCGCCCTGGTGACGTCCTCGCCCAGGTCGACCAGGGCCGCGCCGGTGCCGAGACGGCGCTGGAAGTCGACGTCCGCGCCGGTCTGTTCGCCCTTGGCGGCAGCGTCGGCCTCGGCGGCCGCGTTCGAAGTCGCCTCGGTGGCACCGGACTTGTAGCCGACGATCAGGCGCTCGGCGGGCGTGCCGGGGGCGGCCTCGGTCTGGGCGGCGGGCACGGCGGGGGCCGCGGAGGCGGAGTCCTGGGCGGCGACCGCGGAGGCGGTGGAGGCGGCGGTGAGAAGGGCCGCGGAGAGGGCCGCGGCGGATATCAGCTTCCGCCGCAGAGCGGGTGAGGTGCGCAAGGGCGTGCCTTTCGTGGCCGGCTCCGGGCAGACAGCGCGGAGCAACGGTCGATCGCTTCGGCGTCGAAGCGGAGGGGGGTGGAACGCGATGGCCGGCCAGGCGCGGGAAGCTGGTTCCATCAGGGGTTACCTGTGGTTCAGCTGTGCTGGAACGATAGGCAAAGGAATGGTCATCCGGATACAGGGGAAACCCTCGATCCGGCCGGAAACCCACCCTCGAAAGCCGCGAACCGACCCTGAACGCACCGGGGCCGGTTCCCGTACTGGACTGAACAGACCGTTCCCGCGCCGGCCGAGGAGACGTCCCCGATGTCCCGGATGACCGCACACCGCATCGCCGCCCTGACGGCGGCCGCCGTGAGCCCGCTACTGCTGAACCTGTGGGCCGCCGGCCCCGCCCTGGCCCATGGCGCGCCCACGGAGCCGTCCAGCCGGGTCTACGGCTGCTCCCCAGAGGGCACGCAGACCGGCAGTTCGGCCTGCAAGGCGGCGATCGCCGCCAACGGGACGTCGTTCGCCGCCTGGGACAACCTGCGGGTGGCGAACGTGAACGGCCGGGACCGGCAGACGATCCCGGACGGCAAGCTGTGCAGCGGCGGGCTGCCCGCCTACAAGGGGCTGGACCTCGCGCGCGCCGACTGGCCGACGACCCGGCTGACACCGGGCGGAACGCTGAAGATGACGTACGCCTCGACGATCCCGCACACCGGGACCTTCCGGCTCTATCTGACGAAGCAGGGCTACGACCCGACGGAACCGCTCACCTGGTCCGATCTGCCGGAGCGCCCGTTCGCGGAGATCAAGGACCCGACGCTGAGCAACGGGGCGTACCGCTTCAGCGCGAAGCTGCCCGCGGACCGGACGGGGCGTCAGGTGCTGTACACGATCTGGCAGAACAGCAGTACGCCCGACACGTACTACTCGTGCTCCGACGTGGTGTTCTCGACGGCGTCCGGAACCTCGGACACGGGCGCCTCGGACACGGGCGCATCGGGCACGGACAAGAAGAAGCAGGAGGAGAAGGCCTCGGCTGCGGCCTCGGCGGAGCCGTCGGTCACCGCGTCCACGGCGGCCGTGAGCCCGTCGGTTCCGGCCACCACCGCCTCGCCCGCACCGGCCGGCGCGGACGCACCCGGGAGCACCCCGGTGGCGTCCGCCACCGGGGCCGGTTCGGGTCCGTCCGCGCCGCTGCTGGCGGGCGGCGCCATCGCGGTGCTGGTGCTCACCGGTGGCGCCGCCCTGGCGCTGCGCCTGCGCAGGCGCTGAAGTCCTCGGTTACGAGGGTCAGTTGACGGTGACCGCGGCGGTCCCGTCGGTCACCGGGGCGTACTTGGCGGTGAAGTAGCCGGCGGAGGGGCAGAGCGTCGAGCCGGAGGTGCGGGTGAACGCCTGGTTGGCGAAGGCGATGCTGTTGTCGGTGTTGCTCGCCGTGCCGCTCAGGCCGGAGGCCTGGTAGACGCAGGAGACGGTGCCCAGCAGGGTGCGCAGGACGACCGTGGTCTGGACGGTGGAGCCGCTCGGCGGGGTCACCGCGACGACGCCGTCCGAGGTGACGGTGGTGGTGTAGGGCAGGTTGTTGACGGTGATGCTGGTGACGCCGGTGACACCGAGGACGTTCGAGGTGCAGCTGCTGAACGTCTGGCCGGTGAGCGACTCGGTGGCGGTGCCCGGGGCGGCCGGGTTGTCGGTGACCGTGGCGGTGAACGTGGACGCGGCACAGGAGATGCCGCTGGTGCCGGTCGCGCTGTTGTACAGCGTGGCGGCGGTGCCGCTGGCCAGGGACGCGTTGAGGACGTCGCCGACCGCGACATCGCCGTTGACGGTGGTCAGGACGGCGCCGGCCGCGGAGGCCGGGGTGACGGCCGGGAGGGTGAGCGCTACGGCGGTACCGGCGACGGCAAGAAGGGAGCGGATGCGCATTGGCGGGTGCCTCTCTCTGAACTGGGGGGTGTTTCGGGGGAGTTGGGTGGATCGTGGGTGCCGTTCGCAACGTGGGGGGACGCGACGCGGCGTCCGCCGTTGCCGGCCCGTGACGCCTTCTCCGTACGTGACGGACCGGCAACGGCAGCCGGCCGGTGACCGAACCGGAGGCACTGGACGGTGACTCCGGCCGGGCCGGGCGGGAAGGGGCGACCGGAAGCGGCCCGCGGGGGGAAGCGGCCGTACCGGTGCCGGGTGTGGGATCGGACTCGGGTGGATCCGCCCAGGTGGAGCGGAAGGTCCGGGAGCGCGGTGGTCACCGCGCGGCGGATCCGGCGCCACGGATCCGGGCCGAGCCGCGGATCCGGGCTGAGCCAGGGAGAGTTGTAGACCTGATATTCCGTCAACGTCAATACGTTGAAGGCAAGTTGCTGGTCCGACAGATATATGCAGGGAACATGTGTCGAACTTGATCCACAGGCGGCACATGATGAACACTCTTTTTCCACATCTCCCTTGACCCCTTGGTGTAACCATCGGTAACTTCTGCGTTGGCTACTGCTGCGTAACGTGAAAGCCCTTACGGCTTCCGGGAGTTGCGAGGAGGCGTGCGCGGCAGCCGCTGTCCGCGCCAGGACAACGCGCCACTGAAGCCCGACCCGCACCACTTCAAGCGCATGGGAGCAGACATGGCCTCGTCCCCGGACGTCACGTCGTCCGACGACAACACCCCCGGGAACCCGGAAAACGGTTCCTCCGGCAGACGCGGCCGGGTCCGGCCGCGCCGGGCCGCAGTGATGGCGGTGCCGGCCGCCGCGGTCGCCGCCACCCTCGCGATCCTCACCGCCGAGGGCGCCCTCGGAGTGCAGTTCGCCATCTCCGGCATGCCGTTCGTGGTCACCGGCGACAAGCTCGAGGGAACCGGATTCGAGCAGTTCGGCGCGCTGGACAGCATGATCGAGAACAGCCCCAACCAGGGCGACACCGGCGGCCAGGTCCTGGTCGTCACCTCGGTCGTGAAGAACGGCGACATCACCAACATGTGCCAGGCGGTCGACCTCGGCGGCATCCAGCTCCTGCTGACCGCGGGCGGCGACGGCACGCCGGTGCACGTGGAGAACCTGGCCATCGACTCCGACGTCATCAAGGGTGACGCCGAGTTCCACGGGATCGAGATCGGCGGCGACGCCAGCACCTTCAACAAGGGCGGCGTGAAGGGTCCCGAGGGCGTCTACGGCCAGCAGGCCGACACCGTCCTCATCAAGAACCTGTACCAGCACAACTACGCGGCCACCGCCGGCGTCTTCAAGCTGCCCGACCTGCACATGCGGTTCGGGACCGGGGGTTGCCCGCAGTGAGCCCGTCCAGCCAGTGGCGCACCGCCTTTCGCGCATGGCGAGGGCGGCGGCCCTTCCTCGGCGGGGTGCTGCTCACGCTGGGCGGCGCCGAGATCCTGGTGACCATGAAGGCACCGCTTCCGGTCATCCTGCACATCGGTATGCAGGGCCTGGCGGGTTACCTCCTGCCGACCCTGATGGTCGTCTGCGGCCTGCTGATCGTCTTCAACCCGGCGCAGCGGCTGTTCTACTCCGTGATCGCCGTGCTGCTCGCGCTGGCCACCTGGGTCACGTCCAACCTGGGCGGGTTCTTCGTCGGCCTGCTGCTGGGCGTCGTGGGCAGTTGCATGACGTTCGGCTGGCTGCCCGACCAGGAGCCGCGGGTGAGCCGCCGCAAGCGGCGCAAGGCGGCCCGGGCGGCCGCCGAGGCGCTCCAGCCTCCGCTGCCGGGCGAGCCCGCCTGAGGCAAGCGTTCGACCACACCGGCGGGGCCGGGACTACCTGCGCATCGCAGGAGGGTCCCGGCCCCGCCGGTTGTCTCCGTACGTCAGTACGCGGTGGCCCGCGGTTCCGCCGGAGCGGTCGTGACCGTGGTCTGCGCCTCGGAGACCGTGCCGCTCGCGGCGCCGTCCTCCTTCATCGCCTTGGCCTCGCTCTTGAGGATGCGCATCGACCTGCCGAGGGCGCGTGCCGTGTCCGGCAGCTTCTTCGAGCCGAACACCAGGACGACGACGGCCGCCACGACCAGCAGGTGCCAGGGCTCCAGTCCATTGCGCAGCATGCTCGAGACCTCTCCGTCAGCAATGGTTGCTATGTTGCGCAACTGTACAACCCGACGGTCCCGTGTACAGAGGCCCCCGGGCCCCTCGGCGCAGCGCCAGGGCGTACAGGCCGAGGACGACGGTGAGCAGCAGGTAGTACGGCAGCGGCAGCGGGGTCATGCCGAGCCGGGCGCCCAGCGGGCTCGGCGGCAGCAGCAGCCCGACGGCGCCGAGGAAGGCGGCGGCCCGGCCGACCGGGCCGGTCCCGGCGGCGCCCCGTCCGGTGCGCAGCAGCACCATCACCAGGGCCTGGGTGAGCAGGTTCTCGGTGAACCAGGCGGAGTGGAAGACGGCCTCGTCGTCGACCGCGTCCGGGCCGTGCAGGGCGAGGGCGAGCACCCCGAAGGTGGCGAGGTCGGCGACCGCGTTGAGCGCGCCGAACCCGGTGAGGAACCGCAGGAAGGCACGGGGCCGCAGCTCGGCGGGGCGGCGCAGCGCGGCGGCGCCGGGACGGTCGTACGCGAAGGCGAGCTGGGCGGCGTCGAAGCACAGGTTCTGCACGAGCACCTGTGCCGGGAGCATCGGCAGGAACGGCAGCAGCAGACCCGCCGTGAGCATCGCGAGGACGTTGCCGAGGTTGGAGGAGAGGGTGACGCGCAGATACGAGGCGATGTTCCCGCTGCTGTGCCGGCCCGCGGCGATCGCGTGGCCGACGGCAGCGAGGTCCTTCTCGCCGAGGACGACGTCGGCGCACTCCCGGGCGACCGCGCAGGCCGAGCGCGGCGCGATGCCGACGTCGGCGGCGCGCAGGGCGGGGGCGTCGTTCACCCCGTCCCCGAGAAACCCCACGGTGTGCCCGGCCGCCCGCAACTCCGCGACCACGCGTGCCTTGTCGGCGGGGGTGCAACGGGCGTGGACGGTGAGGCCGGGGGCGGCAAGGCCGGGGGCGGCGGCTTCCCGCGCGGGACGCCCCTTTGCCCCTGGCCCGCGGCCGACGCCCGGATCGCGCGCCGCGCCTGGAGCATGCCCCCCGTCCAGCGCGTGACCCTCGCCCGGAGCATGCCCCCCGTCCAGCGCGTGACCCTCGCCCGGAGCATGACTCCCGTCCGGCACGCGATCCGTGCTCGCCCCCACGGCGACGGCCGGGACCGCACCGGCGCCACCCTCCGCGCGCGGCCCGCCGACCTCGGCCTCCCCCGCGGCATCCGGATCCGTGCTCGCCCCCACGCCGGCAGCCGACGCCGCACCGACGCCACCCTCCACGCGCCGCCCGCCGACCTCGGCCTCCCCTGCAGCATCCGGACCCGAGCTCGCCCCCACGCCGGCAGCCGACGCCGCACCGACGCCACCCTCCACGCGCGGCCCGCCGGCCTCGGCCTCCCCCGCAGTATCCGGACCCGAGCTCGCCCCCACGCCGGCGACCGAGGCCGCACCGACGCCATCCTCCACGCACAGCCCGCCGACCTCGGCCTCCTCCCCGGTATCCGCCCCGATGACGACGCGTTCCGGCTCCCGGCCCAGTTCGCGGCAGACTCGGGTCGCCGTGGCCGGGTGGTCTCCGGTCAGGACGCGTACCGTCACGCCCTGGGCGATCAGTCCGCGCAGGGTCTCGGCGGCCTCCGGGGCGAGGGTGTCGCGGAAGGTGATCAGGCCGCGGAAGGTGAGGCCGCGTTCGTCGGCGGGGGTGTAGGGGCGGGTGCGCGCGGGGCGCCGGGCGGTGGCGACGGCGAGCAGGCGCAGGCCGATGTCCGCCTCGCGCCGGACGAGCGCGTCCAGGCGGTCCCGCTCCCCGTCCGCCAGGGAGCACCGGTCCAGGACGTCCTCCACCGCGCCCTTGACGACCAGCATGTGAGTGCCGGGGCGCGGACCGCGCACCACGGCGGTGGCCAGTCGCCGTACGGGGTCGTAGGGGACGGCGTCCACCGCGTCGTACGCCTCCGGGTCGTACGCGCCCAGGGGCTCGGCCGCCTCCAGAAGCGCCTCGTCGAGCGAGTCCGGCTCGGGGAGTTCGGCGAGTTGGAGGGTCCACCAGGCGTTGACGGCGGCCCAGTGCAGGGCGGTGGGGTCGTCGTGGCCGTCCGGGCCGAGGGAGCGGTCGACGACCGGGCGGTCCTGGGTGAGGGTGCCCGTCTTGTCCACGCAGAGGACGTCGATCGCGCCGAGGTCGTGCAGGGCGGGCAGCCGTTTGACGATCACGCCGTGGGTACGGGCGAGCAGCGCCGCGCCCCGGGCCAGACACGTGGTGACGATCACCGGGAGCATCTCGGGCGTGAGGCCGACGGCCACCGCGACCGCGAAGGGCAGGGTCTCCAGGCCCCGGCCGCGCAGAGCGGCGTTCGCCATCAGCACGAGCGGCGGGGTGAGCAGCATGAAGCGGATCAGCACCCACGAGATGCCGTGCACGGACCGGTCGAACGCGCTCGCCTCCCGCCGCCCGGGCCCGTCGAGGGCGGCGGCGACCCGGGTGCGTGCCCCGGTGGCGAGGACCACGGCGGTGGCGCTGCCGGAGGCGACGTCGCTGCCCTGGAAACAGAGGTGGGACTCGGCGCCGGGGTCCGGTGTCTGCGCGGCCGACTTCGCGACCGGCGCCGACTCGCCCGTCAGCGCGGCCTGGTGCACGGTGAGGCCGCGGGCGCGCAGCAGTCGTACGTCCGCCGGGACGAGGTCCCCGGGGCCGAGCCGGATCACATCGCCCGGCACGAGGTCGGCGACCGGCAGTTCGCGGGGGCGGGGCGGCTCCCCGTCGGACGGGCGGCGCAGCACGGTGGCCGTGCCCGCGACCAGCTGACGCAGTGCGGCCAGGGACCGGTCGGCGCGGTGCTCGCCGCTCGCCCGGAGCGCGACGCTGAGCGCGACGAGCGCGAGGATCACGGCGGCGGTGCCCCAGGAGGCGACGAGCGCGGACACCAGGCCGAGGACGAGCAGTACGGCGGTGAAGGGGTCCCGGGTGCCGCGCAGCAGCAGCCGGGGCCAGGAGGCGGGGCGGGCCGCGGGCGGCGTGTTGTCGCCGGTGTCGGCGAGCCGGGCGGCGGCCTCGGCGTCGGTCAGCCCGCGCGGCCCGCTCTCCAGACGACGCAGCACCTGCAGGGCGGTACCGTCGGCGCCGACGGCGCCTTCGGCGGGTGCGGGTGCGGGTGCCTCAGAGGCCACGGAGACGGGCGACCGGATGCACGGCCCCGGCGACGCTGTCGGCGCCGACAGCACGGTCGGATCGGTCGGCGCGGTCGGATCGGTCGGCTCGATCGGCGAGGCGGTCCATGGCCAGGCGGACGACGTCGACGACGTCCGGGGCGTCCACGAAGTAGACCTGGCGGCGGCCCTCGCGGCGGGAGCGGACGAGGCCGGCCAGCTTCAGCTTGGTCAGGTGCTGGCTGACGGCCGGCAGCGCGCCGCCGACCCGCTCGGCGAGCCCGGTCACATCGCTCTCGCCGTGGGCCAGTGCCCACACGATGTGCAGCCGGGCCGGGGAGGCGAGCAGCCCGAAGGTCTCGGCCGCGTGCGCGAGCACCTCGGCGCCGGGATCCTCGTACGCCACGGTGGTCGACCTCCTCGGCTGGGCGTGAACCGGTTCAGTGTAGGGGGCGGTCGGTTACGGGCCCGTACGCCTGTTCAACTGTCCTACGGGAGTGGGAGGTTGGACGCATGAGCCCTGAAGAGATCGGCACCGGGACGGCGCACTCCGCGCGGATCTACGACTACATCATCGGCGGCGAGGACCACTTCCCGGCGGACCGCGAGGCGGGCGACGCCATGGTCCGGGAGTGGCCCGCGCTCCCCGTGCACATGCGGGCCAACCGCGACTTCATGAACCGCGCGGTCGGCCATCTGGCCCGGGAGGCGGGCATCCGCCAGTTCCTCGACATCGGCAGCGGCATCCCCACCTCCCCCAACCTCCACGAGATCGTCCAGGCCGAGGCCCCGGACGCGCGGGTGGTGTACGTCGACCACGACCCGCTCGTCCTCACCCTCTCCCGCAACCTGCTGGGCGGCACGGACAAGGGGCGCACCGCCTACCTCGAGGCCGACATGCGCGACCCGGCGGGGATCCTGGCCTCACCGGAGTTCCGCGCGACGCTGGACCCGGGGCAGCCCGTCGCCCTCACCGTGATCGCGATCGTGCACTTCCTGCTCGACGAGCACGACGCCGTCGGGATCGTGCGCCGACTGCTCGACCCGCTGCCCTCGGGCAGTTACCTCGCGATGTCCGTCGGCACCGCGGACTTCGCGCCCGACGAGGTGGGCCGGGTGGCCCGGGAGTACGCGGCCCGCGGCATGCCGATGCGGCTGCGCACCCGCGCGGAGGCCGCCGCGTTCTTCACCGGGCTCAACCTCGTCGACCCCGGCATCGTCCAGGTGCACCGCTGGCGCCCCGACGGCACGGGCACCGAGGTGCTGCGCGACGAGGACATCGCGATGTACGGGGCGGTGGCACGCAAACCCTGAGCCCGCCACGGCCCGGCGCACTGCGTGACCCGGTGCACTCCGCAATTTTGACGATCATTCAATCCACCTGCGGCTATGCTCCCTTTCGCCCCCTCCGGTCCCGTCCCACATCACGATGCGGCAGCAGCACCTCACCCCAAGTGGTTGTTTACTTGACTACCAGCGGTCACACACGGTTGGCTCCGAGCCAGCGATAGCGTCTCGCCGGCGCCCACCCCGTCGCTCCGGCGGCGCACGCCCCGTCCTCATGCTCTGCCGCACAGCGAGGTGCAGCCCCCCATGAACAGTCCTCTCCCCTCCTCCCCGCCCCCAAGACCCTCCGGCCCCACCGGAACCGTGCGTCTGACCGTCCTCGCGGTCAGCTGCGCCCTCTTCCTCGCCGGCTGCTCCGGCGACGGCTCGTCCGGCTCGGACGGGGCGCGCGGCTCCGGCGACCGGATGAAGGTCGCGCTGGTCACCCACGGCGCCAAGGGCGACGCCTTCTGGGAGCTGGTGCGCAAGGGCGCGGAGGCGGCGGCCGCCAAGGACAACGTCGATCTGAGCTATACGAGCGACGCCGACGGGGCCGGACAGGCCGCTCTGGTGCGGGACGCGGTCCGCGACAAGGTGGACGGCATCGCGGTGACGCTGGCCAAGCCGCAGGCGATGAGGAGCCCGGTGGCCGCGGCGAAGGCGGCCGGGATACCCGTGGTCGGTCTCAACTCCGGTATAGACGCCTGGCAGTCGACGGGACTGCTGGAGTACTTCGGCCAGGACGAGAGCGTCGCGGGCCGCGCGGTCGGCGCCAAGCTCGACGGCCTCGGCGCGAAGCACGCCCTGTGCGTCATCCACGAGCGCGGCAACATCTCGCTGGAGGCCCGCTGCGCCGGGGTGAAGAAGACGTTCACCGGAGAGACCGAGATGCTCTACGTCGACGGGACCGACATGGACGCGATGTCCGCCGCCGTGGAGGCACACCTCCAGCAGGATCCCGGCATCGACGAAGTGATCGCCAACGGGGCGCAGTTCGCGCTCGCCTCGGTCGACGCGGCGAAGAAGGCGGGCAGCAAGGCGAAGGTCGCCACCTTCGACCTCAACAAGGACCTGGTCGGAGCGGTCCGCGACGGCAGTGTCCAGTTCGCGGTGGACCAACAGCCGTATCTCCAGGGTTATCTGGCCGTGGACGCGCTCTGGCTGTACCGGACGAACGGCAACATCAGCGGAGGCGGTGTGTCCCCCGTCCTGACGGGGCCGGCCTTCGTCACGAAGAGCAATGTCTCCGACGTGGCGCGGTTCGCCGCCGACGGAACGCGCTGACCCGGCGGTTCCCGCCGGTCCCCCGACCCCCTTCCCCGCATCCCGCTCCCCGCTGATCACCCTAGGACGACCATGTCTCCACGGACAGGTGCCCGGCGCCGGCGTCTCGGCTCCATACGTCTCTCCCTGATCCTCCTGGCGCTGGTGCCCAGTGTCACCCTCGCCGCCATGTGGGGTGTGACGACGATCCAGATGTTCTCGGAGGGACTGCGGCTGCGCACGCAGACCGAACTGAGCCGCTCCACCGGCGCGATGGGCACCGAGGCGACCCTCGCGCTGCAGCAGGAGCGCAGTCTGTCGGCCGTGTGGCTGGCCTCGGGGGGCGGCAGCGCCCGGGCCGCCCTGGACGCGCAGCGCGGGAGGACGGACACGGCGGTCGCCAAGCTGGTCTCCCGGGCCGACGACATCCAGCAGGCGCCCGAGCGGGTCAAGGACCAGTTGTACTCGGTCGTCGCCTCGGTGAGCAGCCTGGAGTACTACCGTGGCCAAGTGGACCGTCCCACCGGCATCACCGCCGCGCAGGCCCTGGACCAGTACACCTCGATCATCGACGTGCAGATCCACGCCTTCCAGGAGCTGTCGCAGGTCGACGACGGCGACCTCACCTCGCAGGCCGGCCCGCTCGTCGCCCTGGAGCACGCGGCGGAACTGGTCTCGGAGGAGGACCTCCGGCTGACCCTGGCCGGGCCCCAGGGGCGGATGGACCAGAAGACGTGGTCGCAGTTCGCCCAGCTGGTGAACACCCGGCGCTGGCTGGTGGAGGACCAGATCGTCCCCTCCCTCACCGGTGCCGCGAAGACCGAGACCGAGAAGATCCTCACCAGCTACCAGTGGCAGATCCTGCAGTCCATCGAGGACAAGGTGCTCGCGGCCGGGGCCGACCGGGACAAGAAGGGCCTGGTCGTCCTGCCGGATGTGCAGAAGCAGTGGCGGGCCGCGCTCATCGAGGTCTCCGAGCAGTACTCGGCGCTCATCCAGCGGCAGACCACGACACTGCTCCAGCACAGCGCGGACAACGCGCGCGGACTGCTCATCAAGGCCGCCTCGCTGAGCGCCGGCGGTCTCGTCGCGCTGCTGCTGTGCGTCGGCATGTCCTGGCGGATCACCCGGTCGCTGTCCCGGCGGCTGCGCGGCCTGCGGATGGCGACGCTCAGCCTGGCACAGGAACGGCTCCCGGACGTGGTGGCGCGGCTGGACCGGGGAGAGACTGTCGACGTGGACTCGGCGACCCCGCCGCTGGACTACGGCGGCGACGAACTCGGCCAGGTGGCCAAGGCGTTCAACACGGCGCAGCGCACCGCCGTGCACACCGCGGTCGAACTCGCCGACACCCGGCGGGGGTTCCAGAAGGTCATCCTCGGCATCGCCCGGCAGAGCCAGAACCTGGTCAACCTGCAGCTCAGCAAGCTCGACGCGCTGGAGCGCACCCACCAGGACCCGGAGGTCCTCAAGGGGCTGTACGAACTCGACTCCACGGCCAGCCAGTTGCGCCGGTACGAGGAGAACCTCGTCATCATCAGCGGGGGCCGGCCCGGGCGCAGCTGGTCGGAGCCGGTGGCGCTGATCGACATCCTGCGCAGCGCGGTCGGTGAGGTCGCCCAGTACCAGCGGGTGGAGGTGCACACCGAGGAGGACCTCTACATCGCCCCGCCCGCGGTGGCCGACGTGATCCATCTACTGGCCGAGCTGATCGACAACGCGACCTCGTACTCGCCGGCGCCGAGTCCGGTCGGGGTGCGGGCGGCGATGGTGGCCAGGGGGCTGGCGATCGAGGTCGAGGACCGCGGTCTCGGGCTGTCCGAGGAGGACTACGACTCCTTCAACGCGCAGTTGGCGGTGGCCCCGCAGTTCGACGTGGTGGCGCTCGCCGACGACCTGCGGCTCGGCATGTTCGTGATCGCCCGGCTGGCCACCCGGCACGGCATCGCCGTGACCCTGCGCCCCTCGCCGTACGGCGGTGTCACGGCGATCGTCCTGGTCCCGCACGACATCGTGGTCCGCGAGATCACCGAGCCGCTCCCCCCGGCCGCGCCGGAGGCGGTCGACACGATACGCAGGCTGTCGGAGGCGCTGCGGGAACTGCCGGACGAGGAGCAGCCGGCGCAGTCCACGCCGGCCCGGGAGCCGTCGACCCCGGAACCGGCCGACGCCATGCCCGAGCACTCCGATACGACGCCGAAGCCAACCGCCACGACGAGCGCAGGTCCCGGCCCGAGCGGGGACCCGGCCGACACGACGGGCGCACAGCCCGGCACGACCCCGGAACCGGCCGGTGCGGCAGGGGCCTCGGCCGGGCCCGAGCCCGAGCACGGCAGGGCCCAGGGCAAGCGGGCCGTGCCGCTGCCGAGGCGTGACAAGGCCGCCGCGATCCAGGAGGCCTCCGCACCACCCGGCGGCCCGAGGAACACGACCCGCACCTCACCGTCCCCCGCTCCGGCCTCCCCGGCCCCGGCAAACGCCTCGCCGTCCCCGGCGCCAACCTCCGGGGCTCCGGCCTCCCCCGCCTCACCGTCCCCCGCAAGCACCTCGGCGTCCCCAGCCGCCGCCTCACCCTCCCCGGCGCCCGCCTCCGAGGCTCCGGCCTCACCGGCCCCCGCAAGCACCTCGACGTCCCCAGCAGCCGCCTCACCCTCCCCGGCGCCAAACTCCGTGACTCCGGCCTCCCCCGCCACACCGTCCCCCGCAAGCACCTCGGCGTCCCCAGCAGCCCCCTCGCCCTCCCCGGCGCCCGCCTCCGGGACCCCGGCCCCCGCCTCGGCCTCCCCAGCCCCCGCCTCGGCGGCTGCCTCTCCAGTCGGCCCCGAGACCGGCCAGGGTCGGCTCTCACCCGCAAGCGCCTCGGCCTCCCCGGCCGGTGCCGTTGGCGGTGCGCGGGTGGGTGGGCTCAGGCCGTTGCCACGGCGGGTTCCGCAGACGAGTCTTGCCGCCGAGTTGCGGGAGGAGGCGCCGCCCTGTGAGGAGGACGGGTTCCCCGAGGACTTCACGGCGGAGCGCGCGGCCTCTTCCCTCGCCGGTTTCCAGCGCGGCACGCTCCAGGCACGCGACCACGCCGACGCCGACCCCGAGGTGCCGCCGCCCGGTCCGGCTGAGCCGGCGGTCACCGCCGCAGGCGCCCCCCAGACCCCGACCCCGCCCGCCGACCGCTCATGAAGGACACCGCGATGACACACTCCATCCCCGCCACGAACACCCAGCTCGACCAGTTGCTCACCGGCCTCGTGGACCGGGTGGCCGATGTGAACCAGGCCGTCGTGCTCTCCGAGGACGGGCTGGTGGTCAGCAAGTCCACCGGGTTCCTGCGGGAGGACGCCGAGCGGCTGGCGGCCACCGCCTCGGGCCTGATGAGCCTGAGCAAGGGCGTCAGCATGGACTTCCGCGGCGGCCCGGTGCGGCAGGCGCTCATCGAGATGGCCAACAGCTATCTGATCCTCACCTCGGCGGGCCCCGGCGCCCATCTCGTGGTGCTGGCCGGCTCGCACGCGGACGTCGGCGTGGTCGCGTACCAGATGAACATGCTGGTGAAGAAGATCGGCGAGCACCTGAGCGCGGCACCGCGGACCGGTATCGGTCCCGCCGTCCGCGGCAACGGCGGGTGAGGTGAGCCAAGGCGACGAAGCGGGCCGACTCGTCAGGCCGTTCACCCTCACCGGTGGCCGGACCCGGCCCAGCCGAGCCGACTTCACCCTCATCACGACGGTGACGGCGGTGGACCCGCCGCCCGAGCGGGCCGCGCGGCCGCAGCCGGAACACCTCCGGATCCTGCGGCTGAGCGCCCGTCCGGTGGCCGTGGCGGAGCTCGCGGCCCATCTCGACCTGCCGGTGAGCGTGGTCGTCATCATGCTCTGCGATCTGCTGGAGGAGGGCCTGATCACGGCCCGGCCGCCCCGTTCCGTCTCCGGCGCCGCGGATCTGGACCTGCTGCAGAAAGTGAGGGACGGCCTTGGCCGGATCTGAGCCCACCGCGGGCGCGGTCGCGGCACCCGACACGGTGAAGATCCTCATCGCCGGCGGCTTCGGCGTCGGCAAGACCACCATGGTCGGGTCGGTCAGCGAGATCGCTCCGCTGCGTACGGAGGAGCCGCTGACCGTCGCCGGTCTGGAGGTCGACGATCTGAAGGGCATCGAGGAGAAACGGTCCACCACCGTGGCCCTCGACTTCGGGCGGATCACCATCGGGGACGACCTGGTGCTGTATCTCTTCGGCACCCCGGGTCAGCAGCGGTTCTGGTTCATGTGGAACGACCTGGCCGTCGGCGCGCTGGGCGCGGTGGTGCTGGTCGATGTGCGCAGGCCGGAGTCGAGTTTCGCGGCGATCGACTTCTTCGAGCGCCGGCACATCCCCTTCGTGGTCGCGGTGAACGGCTTCCACGGGGAGCACCCGTATCCGGCGGAGGAGATCAGGGAGTCCCTGGCGCTGCCGGAGGGCGTCCCGGTGCTGCTGTGCGACGCGCGGGAGCGGGAGTCGTGCCGGGATGTGCTGATCGCCCTGATCGACCGGGTGATCGCCGATGTCACCCTGGGGTCGGGCCCGGCCCGCTGACCTACCCGCCCACCTACCCGCCGACCGGTCCGCCGGCCGGTGCTTCGGTCTCCCGGCGGGCGATCGCGGCCCGCAGCAGGTCGGCGGTCTCCGGGTGCGGGCCGTGCTGCGCCCAGCGCAGGGGCGTCCAGCCGGTGCCGTGGTCCTCGCGGAGCGTGGGGTCGGCGCCATGGGCGAGCAGGACACGGACGGTGTCGGTGTGGCCCCAACAGGCCGCGGCACACAGGGGGGTTCCCTCGGCCCCCGGCCCCGCGCTCTCCGCGTCGGGCGGCGCACCGGCCGCCAGCAGGCTGCGGGCGATGCCGGCCGAGCCCTGAACACATGCCGCGTACAGGGGAGTCGTCCCATCGGGGTCGGGTGCCGCGGGGTCGGCTCCGGACTTCAGCAGCCGGTCGACGCGCGCGCCCTCGTCGCACAGGACCGCCCCGGCGAGGGACTTCGTGAGTTTCTTGCGCCGTCTTCTGTTCACGGCCGCCGAGGGTAGCCCGGCACGGGCCGCGCGATCACGGGTTTTCTCACGGGCGGCTCACAGCAGGACGGCGGAAACCCGCCAAGCCTGTCTCGATGATTGACCTGTTCCTCTCCCGCCCCTACGTTCTGACCGGCTCACCGAACCTCGTTCGATATACCGACCCTGAGGCTGTCAGACCTCAAGGGCGTCCGCACCCCCGTGGAGAGCACATGACCCCCAATCCCTCCCGCCGCCTCTTCCTCGGCGCGGCGGCCTCCGTGCCCCTCGCCCTCACGCTCGGCACCCCGGCGGCCCACGCGGCCGACTCGGCGTACGTGATGTGCTACTTCACCGAGTCGACGAACCTCGGTGACGGCACCGACTACGGCCTGCACCTGGCCGTCAGCACGGACGGGCTGCGCTGGACGCCGCTGAACCAGAACAACCCGGTGGTCACGCCGACCGAGGGTTCGCTCGGACTGCGCGACCCGTTCATCCTGAAGAAGCAGGACGGCACCTTCGTGGTGCTCGCCACCGACCTCAAGGGCACCGACTGGAGTTACGTCAGCCAGTACGTGCACGTGTGGAACTCCACGGACCTGCGCACCTTCACCGGCTACCACCGGCTGAAGCTGCACGACATGAACACCCACAGCTGGGCGCCGGAGGCGTTCTGGGACGCGAGCCGGGGGCAGTACGGGCTGATCTACTCCGCGGTCAACAGCAGCGGCCACAACGTGATCATGGTGAACTACACCAGCGACTTCGTCACGGCCTCCGCCCCGCAGGTCTTCTTCGACCCGGGCTACGACGTGATCGACGGTGACATGGCCGTGGGCGTGAACGGCTACAACTACCTCTACTTCAAGAAGAACCAGACGCTGGTCGGCGCGCGGTCCACCACCCTGGACCCGGGCAGCTTCACGGAGTTCTCCACGGGCGCCGCGCACGGCGGCACCGAGGCGCCGACCCTGGTCAAGTCCCTCTCCTCCGGCACCTGGTGGCTCTGGGGCGACACCTACACCCCCAACGGCGTCTTCTACGCCTGGCAGTCCAGCGACCTGTCGGCGGGCAGCTGGACCGCGCTGGACCAGAAGACGTACACCCAGCCGGTCAACTCCAAGCACTGCGGCATCTCGACGATCACCACGGCCCAGTACAACGCCCTGCTGTCCTACTGGGGCGCCCCCGCCTGGAACCGCCTCAAGTCCTACAACTACCCGGCGCGTTACGTCCGGCACTCCAACTACGTCGGCCGCATCGACGAGTACCCGGTCGAGCCGTACAAGGACTCGCTGTGGACGATCGTCCCGGGCCTCGCGGACAGCTCGGGCGTCTCCTTCCGGTCGGTCAACTACCCGACCCGCTATCTGCGGCACTACAACTACGCGCTCCAACTGGACGTCAACGACGGTACGTCGACGTTCGCGGCGGACGCGACCTTCTACCGTACGGCCGGCCTCGCGGACTCGACCTGGTCGTCGTTCCGCTCGTACAACAACCCCACCCGCTACATCCGGCACTCCAACTACGTCCTGCGGATCGACCCGATCTCGACCTCGACCGAGCAGCAGGACGCGACGTTCTACGTGGGCTACTGATCCCTCGGCGGGTCACAACTGCGCCAGCCGCGGCAGCAGTTCGGCCGCCGCGGCCAGGTCTGCGGTCAGGGGGCGGTCGTCCGTGCCGAGGGGCAGGGCGGCCGTCGCCAGGGTGAACGCGGGGACCGGCGGCGGCACCGGACGCATCCGCAACGCCCTTACGGCGGTGACGAGTTCGCAGGCAAGGACGGTGCCGTAGGCCTGCGCCGCCCGGAGGGTCTGCCGGGCGGCCTGGCCGGCGAAGCTGGCGGCCTCCTCCAGCCCGTGCGAGAGGACGGTGTGTCCGGCCGAGGCGGGCGCGGCGCACGAACGCACCTCGGCGAGCGCGGAGTTGGCGGTGTACTCCAGGATCATCGTGCCCGAGCTGCCGGCGGGTCCGGCGGCGAGGAAGCCGGGCAGACCGGTGAGGTCCGGGTCGCCGAGCGCGGACAGCCGGGCCACGGAGAGCTGGGCGGTCTGCAGCAGGGCCAGGTCGGCCGCGTCCAGGGCGAGGCCCAGGGGCGCGGCGAAGAAACCGCCGTGGTGGTGGGCGGTGGTGCCGTCGGCGGCCACGAGGGGGTTCTCGGAGGGGCAGTTGATCTCCACCTCGACGACCGTGCGCAGCCGTCGCGAGGCGTCCAGGGCGCAGCCGTGCACCTGCGGGAAGGCCCGGAACCCGAAGGGGTCCTGGATCCGGCGGCCGGGCAGCCCCTCCCCGTTCTCCCCGATCCCGAGCAGTCGCCGCACCTCCCCGGCGGCCCGGGCCGCACCCTCGTACGGCCTGAGCGCGTGCACGGCGGCCACGTACGCCTCCCCCGAACCGCCCACCGCCGCCAGCGAGAGCGCGGCCACGGCATGCGTGGCCCGCAGCAGCACCTCGAGCCCGTACTGCGCCAACGCGGCCTGCCCCAGCGCGAGCGCGTTGCTGCTGAGCAGCGCAAGCGCATCACCGGGCCGCAGGGCGACGGGGGCGGGGAGGGCAACGGGGGCGGGGAGCGCCTCCGGGGCGGAGACGGTGAGCGGCGCGGCCGGCTCATCCGGGTCGGTCGAGACGCCGGGCTCGACGGGCACGGTGCGCATCGCTGCCGGGGAAGCGGACGCCGCGGCCGATCCGACCGGTGTGCCCGACGGGGACGGCACGACGGCAGCCGCGGGTGCGTCGTCCCCGGGCCGACCGCTCTGCGGGTCCGGACCGAGGTCCCGCCAGGAGGTGTTGGGCCAGCCGACCATACCGGCGTCGGGACCGGCGACACGGCCGGGGCCACGCCAGGCGGCGCCCGCCGAGTCGAACAGGTCGCCGTCCGGGGAGCCGTCCGGCACGGCACTCCAGGTGTCGGCCTCTGGGCGGCCGACGGGGACCGGGTAGCCGGCGGTGGCGGGATGCAGGCCGGCCCCCGGGTGCACGGCTGCACCCGAGTTCAGGGCCTCGCCCTGATGCGGGGCGCCTCCCGAGAGCGGGGCGGCCCCTGGATGCGCGGCGGCACCCGACTTCAAAGCCTCACCCGCATGCGCGGCGGCACCCGAGAGCGGGCCGGCACCCGAATGCGGGGCGGCACCCGGAAGCGGGCCGGCACCCGAATGCGGGGCCGCGCCCGGGATCAGGGCCTCGCCCGAATGCGGGGCCGCGCCCGGGATCAGGGCCTCGCCCGAATGCGGGGCGGTACTCGCAGGCAGGGTGGTGCCCGGGTGCTCCGTGGCTTGCGAGTGCGGGGCGGTGTTCGGGGGTGTGGGGCCTGTCCAGGGGCGTTCGCCGATCAGGGTCAGGCCTGTTTGGGCGAGGGCCGTGAGGTCGCCGGTGCCGATGGCGCCGTACTCGTTGATGGCGGGGTGGACGCCCAGGCGCAGGGCCTCGGTGAGGGCGTCGACGAAGGCGGGCTGGATGCCGGAGCCGCCGGCCAGGAGCTGGTTGGCGCGGACGGCGAGCATCGCCCGGACCTGACGGGCGGGCAGCAGCGCACCGGCGCCGCCCGCGTGGCTGCGCAGCAGCCGCAGCCCGTGGTCGGTCTCGTCGCCCTCGTCGACGGTCACCGAGCGGTGCGCGCCGACGCCGGTGCCCCGGCCGTAGAGCCGGCCCTCGGCGGCGAGGCGCTGGGCGGCCCGCCAGGAACGTACGGCCCGGTCGCGGGCCTCGGGGGCCACCGCGGGCACGGCCTCACCGTCGGCGAGCGCGATGAGCTCGCCGACGGTGAGGCCGGTGCCGGTCAGGACGACCGGCGGGGGGTCGAGAGGCGTCGCCAAGGAAGGAACGTCAGTCGAGGCCCGCGGACTTCAGCCAGGTCTTCGCGACGTCGAGCGGGTCCTTGCTCTCCAGCTGCACCTGCGAGTCCAGGTCCAGCAGGGTCTTGGTGTCCAGCTTGGCGGAGACGGCGTTGAGCGCGTCGACGCCCTCGTCCGAGAGCCCGCTCTTGTAGACCAGGGGCGTCACGTTCGCGAAGCCGAACAGGTTCTCCGGGTCCTGGAGGACGACGAACCCTTCCTTGGTGATGGTCGGGTCGGTGGTGAAGATGTCCGCGGCCTGCACGGTGTTCTTCTTCAGCGCGGCCTGGGTGAGCGGGCCGCCGGCGTCGAGCGCCTTGAACGACTTGAACTTCAGGCCGTACACCGACTCCAGGCCCACCATGCCCTGCTGCCGGGTCTGGAACTCGGGCGAGCCGCCGAGGATCAGGTCGGGTGCGGCGGCCTTGAGGTCGGCGAGGGTGGAGTCGGCGGTGAGCTTGTACTGGGCCGCGGTCTCCTTGTTGACCGTGACGGAGTCCTTGTCCTCGGCCGGGGAGGACTCCAGCAGCGTCAGCTTGGAGTCGAGCTTGGCCTTGACGGCGGCGTTCACGGTCGCGAGGGACTTCTGCTCGGCCTTCGCGTCGAGGTAGGCGAGCAGCGAGCCGTTGTACTCCGGCAGAACGGTGATGGAGCCGTTCTTGAGCAGGCCGTACGTCGTCTCGCGGCTGCCGATGTTGGGCTTGTAGGACACCTTGATGCCCTTGGCCTTCAGGGCCTCGCCGTAGATGTCGGCGATCAGGATGCTCTCGGCGAAGTTGTTGGAGCCGACGACGACGGTCCCGTTGTCCGCCTTGTCCCCGGCCAGCGGGTCGGACTTGTCGTCGGAGGAGCCGCATCCTGCGAGCAGGGCCGTCGCCGCGGCGAGCGCGACGGCCGCCGCGCCGGTGTTCCTGAGGGACCTGGACCTGCTGCTGTGGGCGTTGGAAGTCACGGTTCCGTTCCGAGCTCTGGGGGGCGATGAGGAACTGACGAGGCATGGAGCCTGGCCTGATCCAATCCACCCCGTTCTTCATCAGTCAAGAGCGGTCCTGTTACCGATTCGGTTCGGTTCGTGGTTAGTTGCGTAGTGTTTGAAAGCTCTTCCTGGAGGTTTAGGGGGCTCTTCGTAATGGATTCTTGACGTAGGGCGACGTGCTCGATCGATCAGAGAAGCGATATCGTCGCCGGAGTCGGCACCGGCCACGGCGGTATGCGGGGGCCACTCGAATACCGTTGCGTTCTCGTTCGTTCACATTCGGCCACCCGCGTGGCCCGGCACGCCCGCAACACCCCTTCGAAGGAGGCCCGGTGTCCACGAAAGAGGTGGACGCGCCCGCCCGGTCAGCGACTTCGGCACCGTCGTCCGTGCGCCGGGGTCTGCGGAACTTCGCCGACCGGTGGCCCTTCCAGCGCAAGCTCAACCTGCTCGTCGGCATCCCGCTCGGCGTCATCGCCCTGATGCTGGCGTACCTCTTCACCGAGCTGGTGCAGGAGTCCAACCAGGCCGAGGACGCCGCCGAGCTGGTGCGGAACAGCACCCAGGTGGCACGGCTCGTCTCGGACCTCCAGAACGAGCACCAGCAGGCGATCCTGCTCTCGGTGCGGCACCAGGCGTCCTTCGACGGCGGCACGCCCTCCACGGCCCCGTACCGCAAGGCCCAGCTCGCCGTGGACGCCCAGGTGCGCAAGGTGGCCGACTCCTTCGGCGACCGGCTGCCGGACAGCGAGGCGCAGGCGCTGCGCGGGATCGAGGGCCTGGCGGGTCTGCGGAGCACGATCGAGCAGGGCTATCTGCCCGCCGACAACATCGACCCGGCGTACTCCGGCGCCTCGGACGCCGTCATCGACGGGCTGGGCCTGGACCGCGACTCCAACCTGGCCAGCACCTTCACCGGCAACCTGCTCGACTCGCTGCTGCGCGCCGACTCCGCCCACGGCGCCTACGAGACCGGGGTGTTCTCCGCGCGCACCGGCGACAGCAACGCGCTCATCGAGTACACCGGCGCGGTCGGCTCGTACGAGCTGTACACCTACCAGGCCGATCGCTTCGGCCGGTTCGCCTCCCAGGCGCAGACCGACGAGCTCGGCGGCATCGAGCACAACTCCGCACAGGCCTCCATCAGCCAGCACTTCGCCGAACTGGCCGTCGACCCGAGCGCCTTGCAGGCCGAGTCCCGGGCGGACATCCGCGAGGCGTTCCGGACGGCCATCGCCTCGTACCCGGACTACAGCGAGCAGGCCGCGACCCGGCTGAAGATCACCACCTCGCTGATCGACCAGATCGCCGACCGCGCCGACGACGCCTCCGTCGACGCCCAGTGGCGGGCCGGTCTGCTGCTCAACCTCGCGCTGATCTGCTTCGCCCTGTGGATCGCGTTCTCCATCCTCGTACGGCGCTCCGTGGTGCGCCCGGTGCTGGCCCTGACCGGTGCCGCGCAGGAGGTCGCCGACGTCGCCGGGCGCGAGCTCGCCCGGGTCGCCGACGACGACGCCGAGGAGAGCGGCTCGCCGCGGCTGCGCGAGCTGCCGGTCACGGCGGACGACGAGATCGGTGAGCTCGCCGAGGCCTTCAACAACGTGCAGACGACAGCGGCGGCGCTGCTGGAGCGCCAGGTGCTCAGCCGGCGCAACGTCGCCGAGATGTTCGGCAACGTCGGCCGCCGTGTCTCCAATCTGACGACCCGCCAGCTCGCCCTGATCGACTGGGTGGAGCGCGGGGAGACCGACCCGGCGCTGCTGGAGCGGCTCTACTCCATCGACCACATCGCGGTGCGTCTGCGCCGCAACGCCGACAGTCTGATGCTGCTGGCCGGCATCCGCGAGACCGTCCTCGACTCCGGGCCGACCGAGCTGACCAACGTGGTGCGCGCCGCGCTCGGCCAGATCGAGGGCTACCAGCGGGTGCAGCTGTACGCCCGCGGCGAGGCCGTCGTGGAGCCCGACATCGTCGGCGACCTCACGCTGATGATCGCCGAACTCCTGGAGAACGCGGTGTCGTTCTCGCCGGAGGGCAGCCCCGTCGAGGTGCGGGTCGGCTCCGACCAGGGCGGCGCGTCGATCACCGTCTCCGACCACGGCCTCGGTATGAGCGCCGAGCGGCTCGCCGAGGAGAACGCCCGGCTGGTGCGCCGTGAGCGGCTCGACCTCGTCCCGACGAAGGTGCTCGGTCTGTTCGTGGTCGGTGCGCTCGCCCGCCGCTGGGACGTCGACGTCACCCTGTCCCGTACCCCGGGCGGTGGTGTGACGGCCGAGGTCCGCATCCCGGCCACGCTGCTGCTGACGCTCAGCGAGGTCGGCGTGCCCACCGCCGCGGCCCAGCCCCTCCCGGCCCCGTCGGCCCCCTCCGCCGGACCCTCCCCGGCCGCCGCGGCCTCCCTCACGGGCGACGAGGCGACCTCGCTCCCCCGCCGGGTCCCGCGCCGCGAACAGCCCTCCTGGGCCGAGCGCGACCCCGAGCCGGCAACGGCGACGGCGGCCAACGGCACGGCCCCGGACACGGCGGCGCACCGCCGTACCGCCGAGGAGCCCGGCACACAAGCCCCGGCACTGCCCCGCCGCACCGGCAAGTCGACCGGCCCGGCGGACACCGCCACCGCCGCCTCGGCCACCGCGTCGAACGGCACCTCGGCGGCCGACGGACGGACGACGACCTGGGCATCCGTGCCCAAGTCCGCGTCTCCGTCCGAGTCCGTGTCCGTGTCCGCGTCCACGTCCGCGTCCGCGTCCACGGACGGACTTACGGCGCCCCGCGTGAACGCGTCGGCGCACGACGGCCGTACGGCGGCCCCGACGACGGCGTCGGCATCGGCATCGGCCGCCGACGGCCGGTCGGCGACCCCGACGACCGGCGCCCCGGCCGCCGCCGCCCCCGCGACGGGCGGCGCCACGACGCCCTCCGCGACCCACACCCGTACCCCCGACCCCGCCGTCACCGCGGCCGTGCCCGCGCCCGCCCGTGGCGAGGAGCGTGCGGCCGCCGCCGAGGGGGCCCGGCCGCTGCGGCGGCGGGTGCGGGGGGCCACCCTGCGGACCACCGTGGACGCCTCCGCCGCAATGGCGCGGCAGGCGGCGCGGCCCGCCGACGCGGACGCCGTGCGCAGCGCGCTGGAGGAGTTCGAGGCGGCCGTGGAACGCGCCCACCGCGACACCGACACGGGGCGGCATCCGCTCCCCGACGCCGACAGCCCGCACGACCGACGGGTCCCGGACGAGCACCGGAACCCCCAGCACCACCAGAACCACCTTCCGGAAGGAGCCGAGCAGTGAGCACGTCGACAGGTGGAACTCCCACCGGAGACACCACGCCGACCGATCTGCGGGCTGCCGCAGCCGACTTCACCTGGCTGCTCAACCGTTTCGCCACTGAGACCGCAGGGGTCGTGGACGCCATCGCGGTGTCCTCCGACGGCCTGCTGATCGCGGTGTCGGAGCTGCGCGAGCACGCCGACTCCGAGCGCCTCGCGGCGATCGTCTCCGGCATCACCAGCCTCGCCGCGGGCGCCTCCGGCAACTACGGTCTGGGCGGCCTGAACAAGGTCATCATCGACCTGGAGGGCGGCCACGTCCTGGTCTCCGCGATCGGCAGCGGCGCCGTCCTCGGCGTGGTCACCGACAAGGAGGCCAAGCTCGGCAACATCGCCTACGAGATGACCGTGTTCGCCAACCGCGCCGGCGCCGCGCTGAGCCCGCAGCTCGTCCTGGAGCTGAAGAACAGCGTCGGCGCCACCCGGACCCGCTGACCGCGGGCCACCGGCAGAGGAAGCGAACACCGATGGCGGACGGCCAGAGCCCGCGCGGCGCCGGCGAGGACCCGCTCGTGCCTCCCGGCCCGGTCGGCCCCGCGCCCGCCGTACGGCCCTTCCTGGTCACCGCGGGAAGGGTCGCGGGCGCGGGCGAGGCCGCGTCCGGCCGGGCGATGCCCGTGGAGACCCAGCTGGTGGCCACCACCGAGGGGATCGACGCGCTCGACCGGCTCTCCTTCGAACAGCACGACATCGTCGCCGCCTGCCGGGTGCCGCAGTCCATCGCGGAGATCGCGGCACGGCTGCGGCTGCACCTGAACGTGGTGCGGGTCCTCGCCGAGGACCTGCGCTCGGTGGGGCAGCTGTCGGTGCACGTGCCCGACTCCGGCGTCACCCATGACGCATCCGTCCTGCGCAGGGTTATCGATGGCCTCCGGGCCATCCCCGACTCCCGGGGGGTACTCCGTGACTCCGACTGAACCGCTCGCCCGGCCGGCCGCCGGCCAGGCCGCCGTACGGCCGCCGCTGCCGGTGAAGCTGGTGATCGCGGGCGGCTTCGGGGTGGGCAAGACCACCGCCGTCGGCTCCATCTCCGAGATCGAGCCGCTCACCACCGAGGCGGCCATCACCGAGGTCGCGGCGGGGGTGGACGACCTCAGCCACACCCCGCGCAAGACCACGACCACCGTGGCGATGGACTTCGGCTGCATCACCATCGACCCGACGCTGAAGCTGTATCTGTTCGGCACGCCCGGCCAGGAACGCTTCGGCTTCATGTGGGACGACATCGTGGAGGGCGCGGTCGGCGGTCTGGTCATCGTCGACACCCGCCGGCTCGACGACTGCTATGCCGCGGTGGACTACTTCGAGCACCGGCAGATCCCGTTCGCGGTGGCCGTCAACGCCTTCGACGGCAAGGTCGAGCACTCGCTCGACGAGGTGCGCTGGGCTCTCGACGTCTCCGAGGGCGTTCCGGTGCTGGTGTTCGACGCCCGTGAGCGCGGCTCGGTGCGGGACGCTCTGCTGGTGGTGCTGGAGCAGGCGCTCGCCCGGAGCGGCGGGTAGGTACAGGTACTGCTGTTGTGGGGAACTGCGGGCCGGTTGTGGCCGGTCGCGCAGTTCCCCGCGCCCCTTCAGGGCGCTTGCCTCAGCGCCCCTTCAACGGCTCAGCCCGCTCGTCGCACGCCCGGCGACACCGCCGCGCGGCCCAGCGCCCAGAAGATGCCCAGCGTGGCGAGGGCCATGGCCGCGACCAGGGCCGCGCCGCCGACGACCTTCTCGTAGTCGTGCTGGTAGAGACCGTCGACGATGTAGCGGCCCAGGCCGCCGAGGCCGACGTACGCGGCGATGGTGGCCGTGGAGACGATCTGGATGGCCGCCGAGCGCAGCCCGCCGAGGATCAGCGGGAGGGCGACCGGGAGTTCCACCTGGAGGAGGATCCGGGTCTCCGACAGACCGATGCCGCGCGCGGCGTCCACCGGGGAGCGGTCGACGGAGCGCACCGCCTCGTACGTGGTGACGAGGATCGGCGGGACGGCGAGGACGACCAGCGGGATCATCACGGGCAGCATGCCGAAGCCGGCGATGATGACGATGAGCACCAGCAGACCGAAGGTGGGCAGGGCCCGCGCGGCGGTGGCGATCAGGGTGAGGGCGTTGCCGCCCTTGCCGTAGTGCCCGGTGACCAGGCCGACGGGCAGTCCGATCAGAGCGGCGAGGCCGAGCGCCTCCAGGGAGTACTGGAGGTGCTCCAGCAGGCGGGTGGGGATGCCGTCGTAGCCCGACCAGTGGGCGCCGTCGGTGAAGAAGGAGCTGATGAAGTTCAGGACGTTCACCGGGCCGCGGCCTCCTTCCGGGTGCGGGTGGCACCCGATCCGCTCGGCATCCAGGGCGTGAGCAGGACCCGTACGCCGACCAGCAGGGCGTCCACCAGGACCGCGAGGGCCGCCGTGGTGAGCACGGAGTTCCAGGCGAGTTCGGGCCGGTTGTAGATCTGCGCGTCGTGCAGCAGGTTGCCGAGCGCGCCCTGGTTGCCGATCAGCATGCCGACGCTGACCAGGCTGATGCTGGACACCGTCGCGACCCGCAGCCCGGCGACGATCGCGGGCGTGGCGATGGGCAACTGGACCTGGATGTACCGGCGTACGGGCCCGAAGCCCATCGCGGTCGCGGCGGCGAGGGTCTCCTGCGGCACCGAGCGGACGCCGTCGACGATCGCCGGGACCAGCACGACCAGGGTGTAGACGGTGAGCGGGATCATCACCGTCAGTTCGGTCTGGCCGGTGTAGTCGATGAGGACGACGAAGAAGGCGAGCGACGGGATGGCGTAGAGCACGGTCGTCACCCACAGCACGGGCGGGTACAACCAGCGCAGCCGCACGCACAGTTGGGCGATCGGGAGGGCCAGCAGCAGGCCGCCGAGGACCGGCAGCAGGGCCTCGCGCAGATGGAGTCCGACGAGGCCGATCCAGTCGTGCTGGAGGTCGCTGGGGATGTCGAAGAAGCGGTTCATCGCAGGGCCTTCGGCTCGCCCGCGCCGGTGGTGCCGCCGGCGCCGTCGCCGGCCTCGTGCGCGCCGCGGATCGCCTCGGCGATGGCGGTCTGGGAGACGACCCCGGTGGCACGGCCCTCGCCGTCCACGGCGACCGCCCAGCCGGTGGGCGAGAGCACGGCGCAGTCGAGGGCGGAGCGCAGCGAGTCCTCTCCGGCGACGAACGGCCGTCCGTACGACAGGAGCCGGCCGGTGTCGATGCTCCCCGCGGTCAGCGCGCCCGGCTCGCTCCAGCCGAGCGGCTTGCCGTCGATGCCGGTGACGAGGAGGTACGGGGCGCCCTGGGCGGCGCGGGCGATCTGCTCGGCGGTGGCGTCGACGGCGACGATCGGCGCGGTGAGCAGATCGAGTCCGGCGGCGGAGAAGAAGGACAGCCGGCGGATGCCGCGGTCGGCGCCGAGGAAGTCCTCGACGAACGCCTCGGCCGGGTTCGACAGCAGTTCGGCGGGCGGCGCGTACTGGGCGAGCCGGCCGCCGGTGCGCAGCACCGCGACCATGGTGCCGAGCTTGACCGCCTCGTCGATGTCATGGGTGACGAAGACGATGGTCTTGCCCAACTCGTCCTGGATCCGCAGGAGTTCGTCCTGGAGTCCCTTGCGGACGACGGGGTCGACGGCGGAGAACGGCTCATCCATCAGCAGCACCGGCGGGTCGGCGGCGAGCGCCCTGGCCACGCCGACGCGCTGCTGCTGGCCGCCGGAGAGCTGGTACGGGTAGCGCTTGGCCAGGGACGCGTCGAGTCCGACGCGCTCCATCAGCTCGCGGGCCCGGGAGCGGGCCCGGTCCTTGCTCCAGCCGAGCAGCCGGGGCACGGTGGCGATGTTGTCGACGATCGTGCGGTGCTGGAAGAGCCCGGCGTTCTGGATGACGTACCCCATGGACCGGCGCAGGGTGTTGACGGGCTGCTGCCGGCTGTCCTTGCCGTCGATCCAGATGGTGCCCTCGCTGGGCTCGACCATCCGGTTGATCATCCGCAGGGTCGTCGTCTTGCCGCATCCGGAAGGGCCGACGAGGACGGTGATCGCGCGGTCCGGTATCTCGAGGGAGAGCCCGTCGACCGCCACCGTGCCGTCCGGGTACCGCTTGGTGACTGAATCTATCCGTATCAAAACGCCGAACACCCTTCGGGTCTGGCCGTTCCCGCCCGCTCTCGACCACCCGAGTTCGGACTGTTGCGGAGAGAGTCTAGACGGGTTGTGTTTCAGACGGTCAGCGGGTGTATGGCGCGCTTCAGTCACCTTTCGATCACCCTTCGATCGCCCCTCCTGTGCCCAGCCTGTGAGTCCCCTGATTCTCACTCTCCCCTCAGAAGGGGCTCAGGGATTGCCCAGAGACGGCCCCCATCGTCAAGGCCATGAACGCAACGAACGCGGGAGGCGTCCGGCGCCGGTCGGTCGAGATCGTGGTGCCGGTGTACAACGAGGCACACGTCCTCGCCGACAGCATCGGCCGTCTCCACGCACACCTCGAAGAGTCCTTCCCGTTCCCGTTCCGCATCACGATCGCGGACAACGCCAGCACGGACGCCACCTGGAGCGTGGCGACCGATCTGACCCTGCGGCTGCCCCATGTCCACGCCCGGCGGCTGGAGGAGAAGGGCCGGGGGCGCGCCCTGAAGCACGTGTGGTCGCGGTCCACGGCGGACGTCGTCGCCTACATGGACGTGGATCTGTCGACCGGCCTGGAGGCCTTCCTCCCCCTGGTCGCGCCGCTGCTGTCCGGCCACAGCGACCTCGCGATCGGCAGCCGGCTGCACCGGCAGTCGGAGGTGGTCCGGGGCGCCAAGCGGGAGTTCGTCTCGCGTTCCTACAACCTCCTGCTCAAGGCCGGTCTCGGCGCCCGCTTCTCGGACGCGCAGTGCGGCTTCAAGGCCGTGCGCGCCGAGGTGTTCCGCGCGCTGGCCCCGCACATCGAGGACACCGCCTGGTTCTTCGACACCGAACTGCTGGTCCTGGCCCAGCGCAACGGGCTGCGCATCCACGAGGTGCCGGTCGACTGGACCGACGACCCCGACAGCCGCGTCGACATCGTCCGCACGGCCGTCGACGACCTCAAGGGCATGGGCCGGATGCTCCGCTCCACCCTCACCGGCCGCACCCGCGTCCCCGTCCCCCGCCGCACGAGCACCCCGCAGGTGCCGGCCGCGCGGATGCCTTCCTCCCCCTCCGCTCTGTCCACCGGGGCGAACAGCCACCTGGAGTACGCGTCATGACGACCCTCGCCCCGCCGCCCGCCCCCGTCCGGGAGGACGGATCCCGTCACCGGGCCGCACCGCCCGCCAGAAGCGACCTCGTCCGGCAGCTGTTCACCGGCGCCCCCGACGACCCGCGCTGGGCCCGCCCGGCCCTGTGGGCGATCCTCGTCCTCGCGACGGCCCTGTACGCCTGGAACCTGTCCTCCATCAGCGGCAACACCTTCTACAACGCGGCCGTCTACTCCGGCACCAAGAGCTGGAAGGCGTTCTTCTTCGGCGCCCTGGACGCCGGCAGCTTCATCACGGTCGACAAACCCCCCTTCGCCCTGTGGGTGATGGGCCTGTCCGCCCGCGTCTTCGGCTACGGCACCTGGCAGTTGATGCTGCCGATGGTCGCGGTCGGCGTCGGGTCGGTCGCCCTCCTGTACCGCCTGGTGAAGCGTGACTTCGGCCCGGTCGCGGCGACCATCGCCGCAGTCACCCTCGCCCTCACCCCCATCACGGTCGCCATCACCCGCGACACCAACCCCGACCCGATCCTCGTCTTCCTGATGCTGCTGGGCGCGGCGGCCCTGCTGAAGGCCGTGCGGACCGGCCGGATGATGCCGCTGGTGTGGTCCGGCGTCGCGATCGGCTTCGCGTTCAACACCAAGATGATGCAGGCGTACGTCGTCCTGCCCGCGTTCTTCCTGGTCTACCTGTGGGCCGCCCGGGGCAGCCTCGGCCGCAGGATCCGCAACCTGGCCGCCGGCACGGTCGCGCTGGTCGTCTCCAGCGCCTGGTGGATGGTGGTCGTCGACCTGATCCCCGCCTCCTCCCGCCCCTACATCGGCGGCTCCACCGACAACACGGTCTGGGACCTGGTCATCGGCTACAACGGCTTCGGCCGGATCTTCGGGGCGAGTTCGTCGGTGGGCTCGCAGGGCAACGGCGCCGGCTTCGGCGGCGAGGCCGGTCCGTACCGGCTGTTCAACGAGATCATGGGCGGCCAGATCTCCTGGCTGATCCCCTTCGCGGCGATCGCCCTGGTGGCCGGTCTGGTCCTGCGCGGCCGGGCCCCCCGCACCGACGCCCAGCGTGCGGCCCTCCTCCTCTGGGGCGGCTGGTTCGGCCTCCACTACCTGACCTTCGCCCTCGCCGAGGGCACCTTCCACCCGTACTACGTCACCGCCATGGCGCCCGGGATCGCCGCTCTGGCCGGTGCGGGCGGGGTCATGCTGTACAAGGCCTTCCGTGAGGACTCGGCGGCCAAGTGGGGCTGGGTGCTCCCGGCCGCGATCGCGGCGAGCACGGTCTGGGCGGTCGTCCTGCTCCAGCGGGTCTCCGGCTCCGGCACGCTGTACACGGTCGCGGAGATCGCGGTGGCCGCCCTGGGCACCCTGTCCGTCCTCGGCCTGCTGGCCGGCCGGTTCACCAAGCGGCACCGGCTGATGGGCGTCGCGGCCCTCGCGGCGGTCGTGGCCCTGCTCGCCGGTCCGGCGGCCTACTCGGTCTCGGCGGCGACCTCCAGCACCAACGGCACCAACCCGACGGCCGGGCCCAGCACCGGGGGCGGCATGGGCGGCGGTGGCGGCATGGGCGGCGGCCAGCGGCCGAGCGGCAACGGCGGACCGGGCGGTTCGAGCAACTCGACGAGCGGTTCGAGCGGCTCCAGCTCCAGCAGCGCCAACAGCTCCAGCGGTCAGTCGATGGGCCAGCCCCCGTCGGGCAGTGGCTCCTCCGCCGCCGAGTCCGGCACGGAATCCGCCGAGTCCGGCACGGACGGCACCGGCGACGGCGGCGGTGGCGGTGGCGGCATGGGCGGCGGCACCCAGGTCAGCTCGGCGATGATCAGCTACCTGAAGAAGAACCAGGACGGCGCCACCTGGCTGGTCGCGGTCGCCACCGACCAGACGGCCTCCTCGATCATCCTGGAGTCCGGTCAGCCGGTCATCTCGATGGGCGGCTGGTCCGGCAGCGACAACGCGATGACCCTCGCCAAGCTCAAGTCCCTGGTGAAGTCCGGCAAGCTGCACTACATCGTCGTCAGCGACAGCGGCCAGGGCTCGTCGAACTCCGAGATCTCGACCTGGGTCAAGAAGAACGGCACGGCGGTCTCCGACTACAGCGGTCTGTACCGCCTGGACGCCTCCGACGTCGGCTGACCCCTCCCGCACGACAGGGGGCGGGCCCCGGAATCCTTTCCGGGGCCCGCCCCCTGTCGTTCAGGGATCAGTCGCCTCCCCCACCGCCCCCACCACAACCACCGCCACCACCACAGGACGAACCGCCCCCGCAGGACGAGCCGTCGCTGCAGCCGCCGCCCCCGCCGCCGTCTCCCCAGCCGCCCCTGCGCCGACGGCGCGACGACCCGGTCCCGCGCAGGGCCCCGACCACGAACATCACGACGATCCCGAACCCCACGATCACCAGGAACTCCATCTCTGCTGCCCCCCGTTGCCTCTCGCTACGGATCTGTGTGGCAGGGGGATGCCCCGCACCGACCGCACGCCAAGCACGACTTGAGGAAGTCGAGAGCTTCGGTCCGAAGAGCGGCTAGGCGGCGGCCCGCTCCCCCGTGGTCGGGAACCCCGGAGTACGCAGCACACCGCCCCCGGACACCACCGCGAACACCTCGCACCCCGCACGCGCGGCCGCCCACTCCACGCCCTGCGCGCCCAGCGCGAACGCGGCCGTGGCGACGGTGTCCGCGAGGGTGAGGGTCGGGGCGACGACGGTGAGGCTGTCGAGGCCGGTGGCGGGCCGGCCGGTGCGGCCGTCGAGGATGTGGTCGCCGCGCTCGTAGCGGGCGGAGGTGGCGACCGCCGCGTCCGTGAGATCGAAGACGGCGCACAGCTTGTCGGCGAACTCGGGGTGCCGTACGCCGACCCGCCACGGCCCGCCCGAAACGACCACGTCACCCCCGGCGTTGAGGCAGAAGCGGGTGAGGCCGGCGCCGGTCAGCAGGTCCGCCGCCCGCTGCACCGACCAGCCCTTGACCACCGCACAGGGGTCGAGGCCCCGGCCGGGCAGCCGTACGTCGAAGGCGCCGCCGGTGGCGACCCGGTACTCCTCGCACAGGCCGAGCACCTCGGCGAGATCGGCGCTCACCTCGTCGGAGGACAACTCGCCCCGGTCCAGCCGGGACACCTCGCTGCCCTCCTTGAAGGGGCTGAACCGCTCGTCGACCTCCCGCAGCCAGGCGAAGACGGCGTCCGCGGCGCCCTCGGGCACCCGCTCGTCGTCGACGCGCAGGGAGACGGGGAAGCCCATGACGTGCTCGACCCGATGCATGTCAGGCGCCCTTCGCGTCGATCGCGGCCTGGAGGGACTCCTTGTAACCGTCGCTCGTCAGGGTCGCGCCGGAGACCGTGTCGATGTCCGCGCTCTGCGCCTCCAACGTCTCCGAGATCAGCTTCGGCACCGCCGCGGTCGTCTGCGGGTGATTGGGCTGCTTCAGCATCTTCACAGCCGTGATCTTGTCGCCGTCGTAGGTCACCTGGACCTGGACGTCACCCTTCTCGGTGGTCACGGTCGTACCGGTGAAGGTGGTGCCCGAGGCGGAGGTGGAGGGGGTCGTCGACTCCGCCGCGGACGAGGCGGAGGAGGACGAGGCCGCGGTGGACGGCTCGTAGCGCCAGACGGGGATCAGGCCCGCCACGCTCAGGACCAGGACGGGTATGGCTCGCTTCACTGTATGTTCCTCATCCCGCCAGGCTGAAGCGTTCGAAGTGGATCTGCGTCCTGGGCACGTCCAGCTCGCGCAGGGAGCCCAGCACCGCGTTCATCATCGGCGGCGGTCCGCACAGGAAGACGTCCCGCTCGGCGATGTCCGGTACCAGGGCGGCCAGTTCGCGCGGGGCGAGCCGGTCCGGCACCGGCGGTCCGGTGACCAGGTGCAGCTCGGCGCCCTTGGCGACGGCCAGCTCGCGCAGTTCGTCGTAGAGGACGGCGTCGCGTTCGCCGCCGACGCGGTAGACGACGATCGCGTGGCCCTCGATCTCCTCCAGCAGCGCCCGGATGGGCGTGACGCCGACGCCGCCGGCGATGAGGAGGGACTCGGGGCGGGTGCGGTGCAGGGCGGTGAAGGCGCCGTAGGGGCCCTCGGCGAACACGCGCGTGCCGGGCTTGAGATGGCGCAGGCCCGCGGAGCCGTCACCGGCGGCCTTGGCGGTCAGCCGCAGTCGGGTGCCGTCGGGGGCGGCGGAGAGGGAGAAGGGGTTCGCCTGCCACCAGCGGTCCTTCGTCAGGAAGCGCCACAGGAAGAACTGGCCGGCCCGCGCGGGCAGCCGGTCCAGGTCACGGCCGGTGATGTAGACCGACACGACGTTGTCCGACTCGGGGACGACCTTCTCGACGCGCAGCTGGTGCCGCCAGTTGCGCCACAGCGGCAGGACCGCCCGGCCGAGGGCCACCGAGCCGAGGGCGACGCCCCACACCCCGTACCAGTACGCCGTGGCGGCGGAGGACGCGGTGAACGTCGTACCCACCGCGACCTGGTGGGTGAAGGCCAGCACCACGGCGACGTACGTGTACAGGTGGACGAAGTGCCAGGTCTCGTAGGCGAGGCGGCGGCGGGCCCAGCGGGCGGAGACGCCGCCGACGACCAGGATCAGCACCATGGCGACCGTGGCGCGCAGCACGCCCTCGACGGTCTCGGCGAGGTCGACGAGCTGGCTGACCGGGTCCATGGAGGAGGATTCGGCGTAGCCGAGGGTGATGAACACCACATGCCCGACCAGCGTCCAGAGCAGGCCGAAGCCGGTCCAGCGGTGCCAGTTGGTCAGCCGGTCCATGCCGATCCGGCGGTCGAGCCAGGGCAGCCGGGCCACCAGGAGCAGCTGGAACGCCATCAGCAGCGCGCCGTACAGACCGGCGAACCGGCCGATGACGACGAGCGCGTTGGCGGCGAAGCCGGCCTGGACGGCGAAGAGGGTCACGACGGCCGCGTTCGCGGCCAGCACGGCGTACAGGCCGGTGCGGGCCACTACTTTGGGACGTATCGCCGTGGGGGGAACGGGAGGCGACTGGACGGTCGTCACGGACGGAAACTCCTTGATCGGGTCCTCAGAACACAGAGCTTGTCCGTGCTGTGCTGTCGATTTCCTGTCGTACAACTTTCAAGAGTTTATCGATTCGCGCGCGTGCCGGACGCGGGTCTGGCGCCGGGGCGCGGGTGGCGCACTATGAGCGGGTGGAAAAAGTACGCCTCCTCGTCGTGGACGACGACCCGCCGATCGCCGATCTCGTGGCGACGGTCGCCCGCTACGAGGGCTGGGACGCGGTCACCGCGAACTCCGGTGAGGAGGCGCTGCGCCGCGCCGCCGAGTTCCATCCGGACATCGTGGTGCTCGACCTGATGCTGCCCGACCTCGACGGCTTCGGCGTCCTGGACCGGCTGCGGCAGTCGGGGACCATGGTGCCGGTGGTGTTCCTCACGGCCCGGGACGGGGTCGCGGACCGGGTCGCCGGGCTGACCCGGGGCGGGGACGACTACCTGGTGAAACCGTTCGCCGTGGAGGAGCTGATGGCCCGGCTGCGGACCGTGCTGCGGCGCAGCGCCGGGCCCGGCTTCCAGCGCTCGGTGCTGCGGGTCTCGGACCTGACGATGGACGAGGACACCCGCGAGGTCCGCCGCGCCGGGAAGCTGCTGACGCTCACCCCGACCGAGTACGAGGTGCTGCGCTATCTGATGCGCAAGTCGCCCACCGTGCTGACCAAGGCGCAGATCCTCGACCACGTCTGGGAGTACGGCTTCGGCGGCCGCTCCAACGTGGTGGAGCTGGTGGTGAGCCGGCTGCGCCGCAAGCTGGACGTGACGGGCGACGATCCGCTGATCCAGACGGTACGGGGCTTCGGTTACGTCATCCGGCAGGCGGCGGCCGAGTGAGCCGAGCGATCGGCAGGCTGCGGCGGACGTACCGCGGGATGCGGCTCGGCACCCGGCTGGCGCTGGGGCTCGGCGCGCTGGCCCTGGTGGTCTTCGCCGTCGTCGGCACGGCCCTGACCACCTATATGCGGGACTATCTGTCGGCCCAGCTCAACGAGCAGCTCGCGATCGCCCAGGTCGCCCAGACCAAGAGCATCGTCGACTCCGGCGGCCTGACCGGGAAGAAGTACTGGGGCTGGTACTACGCCGTGTACGACGTGCGCGACGGCACGCCCGTGCTGCGCAAGCCGGAGGACCCCGGCGACGTGCCCGAGGACGTCGCCGACCTCACCACGCTGGCCCGGGCGCGGGCCGTCGCCGACCACGAGGTGGTGGGCACCGAGCACCTGCGGGGCGACGGCGTGTACCGGCTGCGCGCCTGCGAGGTGGAGCCGGGGGTGATCCTGGTCAGCGGGGCGCCGATGGAGGACATCGACAACACCGTCCAGCACCTGATCACCATCCAGGTCGTCACGTTCGTGCTCGCGCTGGGGGCCCTGGTGGTGTTCGGACGGGCCATGCTGCGGCGCGGGCTGCAGCCGCTCAGCGACATGGCGCACACCGCGCACGGCATCGCCTCCCACGACCTGACCGAGTCGGCGTCCCGGCTGCCCCTGCGGGCCGACCGCGCGGGCGGCGGCCCGGAGGTGGAGGAGCTGCGCACCGCGTTCAACACCATGCTGGAGCACATCGACGACTCCCTCGCCGTACGGGCGAAGGCCGAGCAGCGGCTGCGCCGGTTCGTCGCGGACGCCTCGCACGAACTGCGCACCCCGCTGATGTCGGTACGCGGTTACGCGGACCTCTTCCAGTACGCGGCCGCCAACGCCCCCGAGGAGCGCGACAAGCACCTGGCCCGGCTGCGGGCGGAGGCGGCCCGGATGGGCGTCCTCCTCGACGACCTGTTGCTGCTCGCCCGCCTCGACGCGGCGGAGGTGGAGACCCCGCTCAGGATGGAGGACGCCGACCTGGTGGAGCTGGTCGGGCAGGCCGCCGACGCGTTCCGCGCGAGCCACCCCGGCCACCCGCTGACCCTCGCCCCCGGCCCCGCCGCCGTCCCGCTGCGCATGGACCCGCACCGCATCCGCCAGGTCCTGGACAACCTCCTCACCAACGCGGCCGTGCACACCCCGCCCGGCACGCCGGTGACCATCGAGGTCTCCACCTCCCCCGGCACGGCCCGCGTCCGGGTCGCCGACCGGGGCCCGGGCATCCCGCCCGGCGACCGCGACCGGGTCTTCGACCGCTTCTACCGCGTCGACAAGGCCCGCAGCCGCGACCGCGGCGGCAGTGGCCTCGGCCTCTCCGTGGCCCGCTCCCTGGTCCGCGCCCACGGCGGCACGCTGGAGCTCGCCGAGCCCCCGGAGCCCACCGCGTTCCTGCTGTCGCTGCCCCTGGGACGCCCCTGAACCCCGGCGCCGACGGGATGACCCGTACCCGGTCAGGGCAGAACTCCCCCAACCGCACCGCACCCCGGTCGCCCCTCCGCCCGCACCTCGTCGGCTCCCGGACACCGCGCCGTCACACCGGAGGGGAAACTTCTCCCCCGTCCCCTCCCCACCCCAGGGCCTGTACGGCGCCACCGCGGCGCCGCGGAAGGACGACGTGCGCCGTGACCCTGCTGCCGCTCCCCACCCCCGCCACCACACCCCAGCTCCCCGCCACCACGCCCCAACTCCCCGCCCTCCTCGCGACCGCTCCCCCGTGCCCCGCCGCCACCACGCCCCCGACGGCGATCGCGGTCCCCCGCCGCTTCCGCCCCTCCGCCCGCCACGCCGTGAGTCTGCTGCCCGTGCTGTATCTGGGCGTGTGGGCGGCCGTCGACTGGCACGCCGTACGCGACGGCACCGCCCGGCTGGCCGGTGCCGACCCGTGGTGGCTGCTGGCGGGCCTGGTCTTCACCTACCTCGGCGCGGTCGCCGCCGCCTGTGTCCGCCAGGGCGCGGTCGTCGACCGGCTGCCGCCGGGCCCGCTGGTGGCCTCCCAGATCGCCGCGGGCGCCGCGAACCACGTCCTGCCCGCGAGCATCGGCGCCCACGCGGTGACCGTCCGCTTCCTCCAGCGCCAGGGCGTGCCGCTCCCCCGGGCCACCGCCTCCATCGCCCTGTACTCCCTGGTCAGAGCGGTGGCGAAGACCCCGGTGGTGCTCGCCTTCCTGCTGCTCGCCCCGACCGCCGTCCGCCCGGCCGCGCTCGTCCCGGACGGCCGGACCCTGCTGGGCGCGGTGGCCGGACTGCTGCTGGTCCCGGCCGGGGCCGCGGTGGTCCTGGCCCTGGTGCGGGCGGTGCGCGGCCCGGTCATGGAATTCGTCCGCACGGCGCTGACGGACGCGCGCAGCCTGCACACCCGTCCGAGCCGCTTCCTGCCCCTGTGGGGCGGGGCCGCCGCCGCCCCGCTGATCCAGGCGAGCGTGGTCGCCTCGGTGGGCAAGGCGCTCGACCTTCCCCTGTCCTGGCCCCAGTTGCTGTTCGCGTTCCTCGCCGCGAGCACCGCGGCGGGCGCCGTCCCGGCCCCGGGCGGGATCGGCCCGGTGGACGCGGCCCTGATCCTCACCCTGGCCGGCTACGGCACCCCCCTCGCCCTGGCCACCGCCACCGTCATCGGCTACCGCACGCTCACGGTCTGGCTGCCGCTGCTGCCGGGGATGCTGGTGCTGTCGGCGATGGTGCAGCGGAAGATGCTGTGACCGGCGTCAGCCCGCGTCCGGTGCCAGGCGCAGCGAGATGCTGTTGATGCAGTAACGCTGGTCGGTGGGCGTGGCATAGCCCTCACCCTCGAACACGTGCCCGAGGTGGGAGCCGCAGCGGGCGCAGCGCACCTCGGTGCGGAGCATTCCGTGCGAGCGGTCCTCGATCAGCTCGACCGCGTCGGTGTCCTTCGGGTCGAAGAAGGACGGCCAGCCGCAGTGCGAGTCGAACTTGGTGCCGGAGGTGAACAGTTCGGCGCCGCAGGCCCGACAGGAGTAGACGCCCTCGGTCTTGGTGTCGGTGTACTCACCGGTGAACGCGGGCTCCGTCGCGGCCTGGCGCAGCACGGTGTACTCGGCCGGCGTCAGCTCCGCCCGCCACTGCTCGTCCGGCTTCTCGACGTCGTACGACACGATTCTCAGCCCCTCAACTCGACAGACGGTCCAGAATGCGCGGGCCCAGGTCGGTCACGTCGCCCGCGCCCATGGTGAGAACGAGATCACCGGGCTTCGCCATTCCCGCGATCACGGAGGGCACCTCGTCCTTGTCGTGCACGGCCGTCACGTCCGCGCCGGCCACCCGGGCGGCGTCGATGATCAGCGCGCTCGTCACGCCGGGGACCGGGTCCTCACGGGCCGGGTAGATGTCGAGGACGACGGAGGCGTCGGCCAGCGCCAGGGACTGGCCCATCTCGGTGCCGAGCTCCTGCGTCCGGGAGAACAGGTGCGGCTGGAAGACGACCAGGATGCGGGCGTCCCCGGCCGCGGCGCGCATCGCCTCCAGGTCGGCGGTCATCTCGGTGGGGTGGTGGGCGTAGGAGTCGATGACCTGGACGCCGGCCGCCTCGCCCTTGAGCTGGAGGCGCCGCTTCACGCCGGTGTACGCGGCGATGGCGGGGGCCAGTTCGGCCGCCGGGACGCCCAGCGCGGTCCCGGCGGTCAGCGCGGCGACGGCGTTGAGCGCGTAGTGCCGGCCGGGGACGGACACCGTGAAGGTGAGCTCCTGCCCGTCCAGCACCACCGTCACCAGGCTCTTCAGCCCCTGCGGTACGACCGACAGCACCCGTACGTCGGCGTCCTCGGCCTCTCCGTACGTCACCACCCGCACGCCCTCGACCCGCCGGGTCAGCTCGCGGGCGCCCGCCTGGTCGGCGGAGATCACCAGGGTGCCGCCGGGCACGATCTTCCCGGCGAAGGTCTCGAAGGACTCGTAGATCTCGTCCATCGACGCGTAGTTGGCGTGGTGGTCCAGCTCCACGTTGAGGACGATCGCGACCTCGGGGGCGTACTTGTGGAAGCTGCGGTCCGATTCGTCCGCCTCGGCGACGAAGATCTCGCCGTCGCCGTGCAGGGCGTTGGAGCCGGGGGCGTCCAGGTCGCCGCCGATCGCGTACGACGGCTCGCGGCCCAGCTCGGAGAGCGAGACCGCGAGCATGGACGTGGTGGTGGTCTTGCCGTGGGTACCGGCGACCGCGATCGGGCGCAGCCCCTCCATCAGCGCGGCGAGCGCGTCGGAGCGGTGGACGACCGGGATTCCCAGCTCGGCGGCGCGGGCCAGTTCCGGGTTGTCCTTCCGGATGGCCGAGGACACCACGACACAGCTCGCGTCGTCGGCGAGGTGCTCCGCCGCGTGCCCGATGTGCACGGTGGCCCCGAGCGCCCGCAGTGCCGCCGCGGTCCCGGACTCCTTGGCGTCGCTGCCCGCCACCTTCGCCCCACGCTGGGCGAGGATCTTCGCGATCCCCGACATCCCGGCGCCGCCGATGCCGATGAAGTGCGGTCGGTCCATGGCGGGAGGAAGGCCGGCTGCCATGCGTGATCTCCAGGGGTGCGTACGACGGTGAATCCGCCCCAGCCTATTGGGTCGCGCCCACTGCACCCCCCTGGGGGCGCGGGGCGGTATCGAAATGCGGCTCCGCCGCGTGGGCGCGACCAGCCCCCACGGCGCCGCACCCGAACGACTACACCTTGCTGTGCGAGAACAACTTCAGCACGGGAACACCCACCTTGTGCCGAGCCCGCGAAGCCCAGTCCCGATGGAAGAACTCCTCCACATAGTGCGGATCGGTCAGCACGATCACCTCGTCCGCCTCCACCTCCTCCACCAGGGACTTCAGCGCGTCCAACGGGTGGTCCTCGACCAACCGCCCCTCCGCCGCGCTGCCGGAGGCGTGCAGCGCCTGCAGGGACACCTCCAGTGCCCTCTCCCCGAACCCCTTCGCGTCGTCCCCCTCCGGCGTCTCCCGCTCCCGCGCCGCCTCGTCGAGTTCGCCGAGGGCGACGTCGTCGATGGCCCGCAGCAGGCGGTCCGCCTGGTCGCCGCGCGGCTGGAGCAGGACGTGGAAGGCGACCGCCTCGTCCCCGTGCAGGGTGGTGACGAACTCCACGTCGGCTGAGGTCAGGGCTTTCTCGATCATCAGAACGCTTGTGAACACCGGGCGCCGCCCCTTCTGCGGAAACCATCCTGCCCCGTGATCCCACGGGGACTGCGAGTTTTAGTGTGCCCGCCGGAAGCTAAGCGGAACGGTTCATTCCGCCGTTTTCGGGACCACCGGTACCACTGAACGATTTCAGGACCGCCGATAGCGGCCGAACAGGAAACCCCCCTCCTCCAGGAGGGACACCAGTGCGAACCGCTGCGGCACCGGGATCGAGGGTCCGCCCGCGATGCGCTGCGCGTCCCCCGCGGTGAGCATCGGGGAGACGGTCAGACAGAGCTCGTCCAGCACCCCGGCCGCGACGAACTGCCCCAGCATCCGGGGCCCGCCCTCGGTCAGCAGCCGGGTGTGCCCCAGCTCGGCGAGGGCGGCGACGGCCCGCGCGGGGTCGACGCCCATCCCGTCGCCGGCGATCACCACGCGCGCCCCCGCCTTCTCGGCCGCGGCCACCCTGTCGGGGGCGGCCGCGGCGCCGGTCAGCACCAGGGTCGGCACCAGCGGCGAGGTGAACAACGGCAGCGAGAGGTCCAGGTCCAGGCTGGCGGTGACCACGGCGATCGCGGGTGCGGGGCCCTGGCCCGCCGCCTCCCGGCGGCCGGTGAACTCCGCCCGCGCGCGGGCCGGCCGGTACCCCTCCTGCCGTACCGTTTCCGCACCCACGACCACCACGTCCGCGAGCCCCCGCAGCGTGCCGAAGATCCGCATGTCGGTGGCGGTGGAGATGGGCTGGGAGCGTCCGTCGTGCTGGGCGGCGCCGTCGAGCGTGGAGACCATGTTGGCCCGCAGCCAGGGCCGTGGCTCGCCGGGCGCGGGATCGGGGTAGGCGTAGGCCTCGGCGAGCTCGTCGAGGCTCCACTCCCGGTCCTCGGGTGTCGGAGCGGGCGGCGGGGCGGGCGTCGGGGCGGGTGTCTGGTCGGTCACAGGGAACAGCCGTCGCATGCCTCGCAGTCTGGCACGCGGATTAGCATGGGGAACCGTGTCGTCCTCCACCCCTTCCGCCCCTGTCGACGAGATAGCCGACGCGGCCCCGCTGTCCCTGTGCGCCCTCGAGCCGTACGTCCCCGCGGACCGGCTGGTCGCCGAGATGGTGCCGCCGCCCCGCTTCGACTCGGTGCGCTTCAGCACCTACCTCCCGGACCCGAACCAGCCCAGCCAGACCGAGGCCGTGAAGGTCCTGGAGGGCTTCGCGGGCGGGCTCGGCGGGGCGCACGCCGTGGGCGGCGCGCGGCGCGGGTTCCTCGGCTTCGGCAGGGCGAAGGCGCCCAAGGCGCCCGCCGGTCCGCGCGGGGTCTACCTCGACGGCGGCTACGGCGTCGGCAAGACCCACCTCCTCGCCTCCCTGTGGCACGCCACCCCGGCCGAGCCCGCGCTGAAGGCGTTCGGCACCTTCGTGGAGCTGACCAACCTGGTCGGCGCCCTCGGCTTCCAGCAGACGGTCCGCACGCTCTCCGGGCACCGGCTGCTGTGCATCGACGAGTTCGAGCTGGACGACCCGGGCGACACCGTGCTCGTCTCGTCCCTGCTCGGCAAGCTGGTCGAGGCGGGGGTGGCACTGGCCGCCACCTCCAACACCCTGCCCGGCAAGCTCGGCGAGGGCCGGTTCGCGGCCGTCGACTTCCTGCGCGAGATCCAGGGCCTGTCCGCGCACTTCCTCACCCTGCGCATCGACGGCGAGGACTACCGCCACCGCGGTCTGCCCGAAGCCCCGGCGCCGTACTCCGACGAACAGGTGACGAAGACGGCGTACGCCACGCCGGGCGCCTCGCTCGACGACTTCCCGCATCTGCTCGACCATCTCGCGCGGGTCCACCCCAGCCGTTACGGAGCGCTCACCGATGGCCTGAAGGCGGTGTGTCTGACGGACGTCCAGCCCGTCCCCGACCAGTCGACCGCGCTGCGCCTCGTCGTCCTGGCCGACCGGCTCTACGACCGCGAGGTCCCGGTGCTGGCCTCCGGGCTCCCCTTCGACCGGCTGTTCAGCGAGGAGATGCTGAACGGCGGCTACCGCAAGAAGTACTTCCGGGCGATCTCCCGGCTCACCGCGCTGGCCCGGGACGCGGGGCGGCTTGTCAACGGATAGTTCGCGCCACAGACCCCTCGCTTTTGAGGCGCACTTCTTCTCGAAACGCTCAGTTAACCCTGCAAACAACCTTGCAGGGTTAACGTGTTTCTTGACCAGTCATTGACCAATCATTGGTCCGGACTAGAGATGGGAACCGCCGGGAGGGGGGCACATGTTCCGAGGTACGACGGCCCGGACCGCGTTCGCGCTCCTCGCCGCCGCCCTGCTCGCCCTCGCGTTCTTCGCACCGGCGCCGTCCTTCGCACCCGCGCACACCGTGCGTCAGGCAGAGGCCAAGACCAAGACCGGAATCAAACCTGTCGGCAAGCCTCTGCGCGACGAGTTCGTCACGGTCCGCGACTGCGGCCACGGCGGCCCCGCGGACCCCTTGCGCTCCCGCGACCGGCACCGCGCCACCACCGCCGCCGCCTCGGCCCCCCAGGAGCCCGAGCGCACCCTGCTGGCGCTGGACCCGGCGGCCGCGCACCCACCGGCCCGGCCGGCCGATCCCCATCACCGCGCGTCGAGATCCTCGGCGGGCCACTCCCCGGCGGCGCTCCAGGTCTTCCGCTGCTGAGGGCGACTCCCCTGCTCACCGAGCTGAGCAGAACAGCAGTTCGCAGTTCCCCCACCTGTCCTGTGTTTTGCACATCCGACGCGCCCCCACTGCGCGCCAGGAGGAGTCACCACGTCATGCAGCCCCTCATCGACAACGCCCGTACGTTCGGACAGCGCCCTGAGGAGTTCGCCAAGCTCGCCGAAGGCCAGTCCCCGCAGGTCCTGTTCATCACCTGCTCCGATTCGCGGGTCGTCCCCGCACTGATCACGGGCGCCCGTCCCGGCGAGCTCTTCGAGCTGCGCACCGCGGGCAACATCGTCCCGCCGTACGGCTCCGAGCGTCCCACCGGCGAGGCCGCCACCATCGAGTACGCGGTGGAGGTCCTCGGCGTCCAGGACGTCGTCGTCTGCGGCCACTCCCACTGCGGCGCGGTCGGCGCGCTGGTGCGCGGCGACGACCTGGACGCCGTCCCCGCCGTACGCGACTGGCTCGCGCACGCCGCCGACGAACCGTCCTCCGCCGACCCCGGTGACCCGACGGTAGCCCGAGCGGTCCAGAACCATGTGCTCGCCCAGCTGCTGCGGCTGCGCTCCTACCCCTGTGTGGAGAAGCGGCTCGCGGACGGCCGACTGCGGGTGCGCGGCTGGTACTACGAGGTGCACACCGGCGCGGTGCTGGAACACCACGTGGACACCGACGGCTTCGAAGCCCTGTGAGCGCCGCGATGACCCAGCCGAAGAACACCCGAATAGCCAGGTTCCCCCATCTGCGGCAGGACTTCGCCGCCTCGCTGGTCGTCTTCCTGGTCGCGCTCCCGCTGTGCGTGGGCGTGGCCGTGGCCTCCGGCGTGCCGGCCGAGCTCGGGCTCGTCACCGGCATCGTCGGCGGCATCGTCACCGGTCTGCTGCGCGGCAGCTCGCTCCAGGTCTCCGGACCGGCGGCCGGACTGACCGTGCTGGTCTTCGAGGCGGTGCGGGAGTTCGGCCTGCCCGCCCTCGGAGTGATCGTCCTCGCCACGGGCGCCCTGCAGATCACCATGGGCGCCCTCAAACTGGGCCGCTATTTCCGAGCCATCTCGGTCTCCGTGGTCGAGGGCATGCTCGCCGGGATCGGCCTGGTGCTGATCGCCGGCCAGCTGTACTCGGTGGTCGGCACCAAGGCCCCGGACTCCGGCCCGGAGAAGATCGCCGGGCTGCCCGGGGCGCTCGTGGACGCGTTCGGCAGCACCGGCGCCTCGGCCTCGCTCGCGCTCGGCGCGGGAACCGTCGCCGTCCTCGTGCTGTGGAAGCGGCTGCCGGCCATGGTCCGCACCGTGCCCGGCCCGCTCGCCGCGGTGGGCCTGGCGACCCTCGCCGCCGTGCTGCTCGACCTGCCGGTGGCCACCGTGGAGGTGCACGGCCTGCTCGGCTCGATCCAGCCGCCCCCGCTGTCCGCGTTCGGCGAACTGGCGAGCGTCGGACTGCTCGGCACGATCGTCGCGTTCACCCTCATCGCGTCCGCCGAGTCGCTGTTCAGCGCGGCGGCCGTGGACCGGCTGCACGACGGGCCGCGCACCGAGTACGACAAGGAACTGATCGCCCAGGGCGCGGGCAACGCGCTCTGCGGGCTGCTCGGCGCCCTGCCGATGACCGCGGTGATCGTGCGCAGCGCGGCCAACGTCCAGGCGGGCGCCCGTACGAAGGCCTCGCGGGTGCTGCACGGCGTGTGGCTGCTGCTGTTCGCGGCCCTGCTGCCGGAGGCGCTGGCCTACATCCCGATCCCGGCGCTGGCCGGCATCCTCGTCCACGCCGGCGCCAAGCTGGTGCCGCTCCGCGCGATCGCCTCCCTGTGGCGCGAGCACCGCGGGGAGGCGCTGATCCTGGTCGTCACGGCCGTGTCGATCGTCGCGGTCAGCATGTTCGAGGGCGTCCTCATCGGGCTGGCGCTCGCCGTGGTGAAGACGGCCTGGGAGGCCTCGCATCTGCGGCTGGAGGTCGTCGACAAGGGCGCGGGCCCGATCCAGGCGTACCTCTCGGGCAATGCGACCTTCCTGAAGCTGCCGAAGATCCTGGACAGCCTGGAGGCCCTCCCACAGGACCGTCCGGTCGAGCTGAACCTCTCCGGCCTGCACCATCTCGACCACGCCTGCCGTACGGCCCTGGAGACCTGGGCCCAGCAGCACAGCGCGGCCGGCACGGAACCGGTCAGGGTCACGGAGCCGGTCCGGGCCACGGCGGTCTGAGGGCCGTGGCGACGACGGCCCCGGGGCCGTAGGAACCGTCGTCCGGTCCGTGGCTCGGGGCGTGGCCCCGGGCCGGACGGCGGGCATATCGTTGCATATGCAGACAGAACGGCCCTCTGTCGAGGAGGTCGTCATGCTCGAGGAAGTGCTCGGCGCGGTCCTGGCGGCCGGTGCGGCGGGTCTGGTGTACATGGGGGCGGCCGCGCGGGTCGTGAAGCAGTACGAGCGCGGGGTCGTGCTCCGGCTGGGCCGGCTGCGCGGGGACGTGCGCACGCCGGGGTTCACCACGGTGATCCCGGGCGTGGACCGACTGCGCAAGGTCAACATGCAGATCGTGACCATGCCCATCCCCGCACAGGAGGGCATCACCCGCGACAACGTGACCGTGCGGGTCGACGCGGTGGTCTACTTCCGGGTCGTGGACGCGGCGGCGGCGGTCATCAACGTCGAGGACTACCGTTTCGCGGTCTCCCAGATGGCGCAGACCTCGCTGCGTTCAATCATCGGCAAGAGCGAGCTGGACGATCTGCTGTCGAACCGGGAGAAGCTCAACGAGGGCCTGGAGCTGATGATCGACAGCCCGGCCATCGGCTGGGGCGTGCAGATCGACCGGGTCGAGATCAAGGACGTGTCCCTGCCGGAGTCGATGAAGCGCTCCATGGCCCGCCAGGCCGAGGCCGACCGGGAGCGCCGGGCCCGGATCATCAACGCGGACGCGGAGCTCCAGGCGTCGAAGAAGCTCGCCGAGGCGGCCCAGCAGATGGCCGACACTCCGTCCGCGCTCCAGCTGCGGCTGCTCCAGACGGTGATGGCGGTGGCGGCGGAGAAGAACTCCACGCTGGTGCTGCCCATCCCGGTGGAGCTGCTGCGCTTCCTGGAGAGGGCCCCGTACCCGCCGGGTCAGCAGCCGGAGCCGTCCGCGGGGCCGCCCCCGGAGCCCGAGCCGGGGCGCCGCCCGGCCCCCGAGCCGGGCCTGCCCGTCGAACCTCACCCGGCGCCGCCCCTCGACCCCCTCCCGGACATACCCCCGGACCCCCCGCTCCCTCCCCCCTAGGCGCCGGGGCCGGGTGGGTGACCCCGACGGAGAGGGTCGGTCCGATTGTCATAACTAAAGCCTGAACTCTCGTATGTTCATACGGTGATCATTCCTGTACGCCGTCTGGCCGCCGTCTGTGCCCTCGGCGCCGCGCTCACCGCCTGCGGCACCTCCCCGGCACCCCGGCCCGCCCACCCGGCGGCACCCGCCCCCTCCTCGGCCTCCGCCTCCGCCTCGGCCTCCCCCTCGGCCTCCGCCCCGGCGCCCGTCGAGCCCTCCCGGGCGCCGACCCTGGCGCCCGGGCCGGGCGGGCTCACGCCCGTCTTCAAGCACGGTCCGCGCACGCTCGGCAAGACCGTCGCCCTCACCTTCGACGCCGACATGACCGCCGATCAGGGGCCGCGGGCGGCGGGCGGGGAGCGCTTCGACAACCCGGGACTGATCTCGGCGCTGCGCGGGCTGAAGGTGCCGGCCACCGTGTTCATGACCGGGCGGTGGGCCGAGGAGTACCCGGCCGAGGCCCGCTCCATCGGACGGGACCCGCTGTTCGAGGTCGCCAACCACTCCTACAGCCACTACGCCTTCACCGGCGACTGCTACGGCCTGCCGACCGTCTCCGAGGACCGGATGCGGGCGGACGTGGAGCGGGCGTACACCGCCTTCCGCACGGCGGGCGTGCCGGACGCGATGCCGTACTTCCGGTTCCCCGGCGGCTGCTACGACCAGCGGGCGCTGCGGGCGGTCAGCGGGCTCGGGGTGACCGCGGTGCAGTGGGACGTGGTGAGCGGGGACGCGTTCGCGACGGACGCGGACGCGGTGGTCCAGGAGGTGCTGGACGGGGTGCGGCCGGGGTCGGTGGTCGTCATGCACTGCACCCGCAGCGCCGCGCCCGTGACCGAGCGGGCGGTGCGGGCGATCGTGCCCGAGCTGCGGCGGCGGGGGTACCGGTTCGTGAAGGTGTCGGAGCTCGTCGGAGCGTCCCCGGGGCGGTCCTGACCCGCGTGCGGCTGCGTACGCTGGAGGGATGAGTGAGGACGCCTACTGCTTGATCGACTCGACCAGGCCGCCGAAGGCGGACGGGCCGCCGTACGCCGACTGTGTGCTGTGCCAGGAGCCGACGGAGTACCCGGAGTCGTACAAGGGGATCACGCTGTGCCCCGTCTGTGAGTGGCAGGAGGCACAGCGGACCGCCTGTTCAGGGTGATCTGCGGGAGGTGAGCGCGCAGGCCACCGCGATCGCCGCCGCCGTGACCGGTACGGCCGCCGCCAGCGGGAGCAGCGGGAGGGTGACCGTCGCCGAACGGGAGCCGGTGACCAGGCCCGTGACCGCCGCGTGGGCCGGGGAGCCGCTCGCCACCAGGGCCAGCAGGGCCGCCAGCAGGAGCGCCGGTACGGCCCGGCCGGTCGAGCGCAGCACCGGCCGGACGGTGAGCGCGCCGACGGCCGTGCCGAGCAGGGCGCAGGTCAGGGCGGCGAGGAAGCCGGCCGCGCCGGCCTCCGGGACGGGGATACGGCGCTGGTGGTCCGCGCCGACCGGGTCGCTGATGAACACGACCGCCGCCGTGGCGACCGTACCGAGGAGCGTGGCCGCGCCCAGTGCGGTCAGGACGGCGGCGAGATGCGCCCGTGCGGGCCCGGCCGCCGCCGCCACGACGGTGCGGGCGGCCGGGGGCTCGCCCATGACGCAGATCCGCACCAGCCAGGCGGCGGTGGGCAGCAGCACGGCGGCCGCCCAGCCGAGCGAGTCCAGCAGCGGCTGGCCGCTCTGCACCCCGATACCCAGGAAGACGACATACAGCAGGAACGGCGGCAGCCAGCGCTGGGAGCGCAGGAGCAGGGCGGTCTGGTAACGCAGCAGGGCGGTCATCGCGGGCCTTCGGGGTCGGACGGGCGCACGCTCACCACGTGGTACGGCGGGCGGGCGGTCAGCAGGGCGCGCAGCACGACGTCGGACTGGGAGGCGGGGACGGTGAGGCGGTGGGCGCGGTCGGCCGTCTCCTCGGTGGTCGTGGCGAGGCGGGCCGCTTCCGGCGGGAGCGGTGCGGGGCCCCGTACCTCGATCGTCGTGTACGGGCCGTCAGGGGTGGCGGTCGGTCCTTCGCCTTCAGCGGTACGGCGGTGGAGGGTGCCGTCGCGGACCGTGTACACGGTGTCCGTCGTACCGGAGAGGCGACGGGGGTCGTGGTCGACGAAGACGACGGCGGCGCCCGCGGCCGTGCGTTCGGCGACCGCCCTCTCCAGTTCGGCGCGCGCCTCCGTGTCCAGGCCGGTCCACGCCTCGTCCAGGATCAGCAACTCCGGTTCGGCGAGGAGGGCTTGGGCCACGGCGACCTTCTGGCTGCTGCCCTTGGACAGCTGGGACATCGGGGTGTGGGCGTGGGCGCCGGCGCCGAAGCGGTCGAGCCAGTCGCCGGCCGCGCGGGTGGCCTCCGGGCGGGGCAGACCGTGGACGGCGCCGAGGTGGGTGAGGTAGTCGACGGCGGTGAAGGGGAGGGCCGAGGGGAAGCGTTCGGGGACGTAGGCCGTGCGGGGGCGGCCACTCACGCGGCCCTCTGTCGGGGCGTCGATGCGGGCGAGGAGGCGGAGGAGGGTGGATTTGCCGGTGCCGTTGGGGCCTTCTATGCGGGTGAGGGTGGCGGGCGCCAGGTCCATGTTCACGTTGCGTAGAACCCAGGGGCCGCGTATGCCGTAGCGGCGGCCTACGTCGGTCAGGCGCAGATCGCGTTCCATGAGGGGCATCTTCTCGTACGGCGGGTGCGGGTTGTCGGTGGCTGGTCGCGCAGTTCCCCGCGCCCCTGGGTGGGTCCAGTAGCCTGCGCCTGTGAGTGAGAGTCCCTTTCAGACCGAGCCCAACCCCCGTGACCAGGCTCCGCAGTACGTCCTTCCCCTTGTCGTGCGGGTGGAGAAGAGCGCACCGCCCGCTCGTACCGACGCGCTGGAGACCGCCGCTCGGGCCGTGCTGGTCGTGCTCAGCGACGAGAGGTCGCTGGACGACGGCGCGTGGGCGCAGGCCGTGCGGGACTGGCAGGACGCGCGGATCCGCAAGGTCGTGCGGCGGGCCCGGGGGGCCGAGTGGCGGCGGGCCGAGGCGTTGGACGGGGTCACCGTCAGTGGGAAGGCGGCCGAGGTGCGGGTGTTTCCGCCGGTGCCGCTGGACGGGTGGCCGAAGGACCTGGCCCGGCTCCAGGTCTCCGGGACGGATCTCGACGACCCGGAGCCGCCGGCCGCGGCCGACCCCGCGGTCCCCGTCATCTGGCTGAACCCGGAGCTCGACATGTCCGCCGGCAAGGCGATGGCGCAGGCCGGGCACGGTGCCCAGCTCGCCTGGTGGGAGCTGTCGGAGGAGGAGCGGAGCGCCTGGCGCGCGTCCGGGTTCGCGCTGGCGGTGCGGACCGCCGAACCGGGGCGGTGGCGGGAGCTGACCGCGAGCGGACTGCCGTTGGTGCGGGACGCCGGGTTCACCGAGATCGCGCCGGGCAGCTGCACCGTCGTGGCGGATCATCCGGCGCTGCGCTGAACCGGGCCCTCCGCCGGCCGGTCGCGGGCGAACCTCAAATGTAGCTCTGAAGGTGGGCGCCGGGTGGTTCGGCGGTCGGCGGCGTGGTCATACCACCGTCACCACCGAGGGGGGACCAAGGAGGCGGTGACCATGGCACGACTGGGAACGGGCATAGGCTGGCGGCCGGAGATCGCGGACGCGGTGGAGCGGATGCCGGGCATCGACTGGGTCGAGGTCGTGGCGGAGAACACCTGTCCCGGACACCTCCCCGCGTCCCTGACGCGGCTGCGCGAGCGCGGGGTCACCGTCGTTCCGCACGGCGTCGGGCTGGGGCTCGGCGGCGCCGAACGGCCGGACGAGGGGCGGCTCGCGGCGCTCGCCGAGCGGGCCGGGATCCTGGGGTCGCCGCTGGTCACCGAGCACATCGCGTTCGTCCGCGCGGGCGGGCCGCTGACCGCGACCCCGCGACTGGAGGCCGGACATCTGCTGCCGGTGCCGCGCACCCGGGACTCCCTCGACGTGCTCTGCGAGAACGTCCGCATCGCCCAGGACGCGCTGCCCGTGCCGCTCGCCGTCGAGAACATCGCCGCGCTGATCGCCTGGCCGGGCGAGGAGATGACGGAGGGGCAGTTCCTGTACGAGCTGGCCGACCGGACGGGCGTACGGCTGCTCATCGACGTCGCGAACCTGCACACCAATCACGTCAACCGCGGCGAGGACCCCGGCAAGGCGCTCGACGAACTGCCCCTGGAGGCCATCGCCTACGTCCATGTCGCGGGCGGGTTCGAGCGGGACGGGGTCTGGCACGACAGCCACGCCCACCCCGTGCCGCGTCCGGTCCTCGACATCCTGACCGACCTCGCGTCCCGGGTCTCGCCGCCCGGGGTACTGCTGGAACGGGACGAGAACTTCCCCGAACCCGCCGTACTGGAACTCGAGTTGGAGACGATCCGGGACGCGGTGCGGGACGGGGAGCGGCTCGCGGTCAAGCGGGAGCTGGTACGACTCGGCCGCGACGCACGCGCGGCGGCCGGAGCGGCACGCGCCGGGCGGGGCGGGGTCGCCTCCGCCGTCGCAGTCGCTGCCCCCGTCGCGGTCGCCGTCGCCGGTGCACACGCACCTACGTCCGCACCGGCACACGCACACGCACCGATGTCCGGACCGACACCCGCACCCACACCCACGTTCACACCGGCCCCCACGACGTGGGCCTGCGAAGGGGCCGTTGGGCCCGGGCCCGTCGTGGGGGACGCGGTGCGGCAGCGGCTCGGGGTCGCCCAGGCCGCGTTGCTGTCCGCGCTCGTCGCGGGGACGCCGGTGCCGGAGGGCTTCGACCGGGTGCGGCTCGGGGTGCAGGCGCGGGCGCTCGCGGCGAAGCGGGCCGGGGTGGTGGCCAAGCTGGCGCCGGAGCTGCCGGTCATCCTCGGCGACGGGTACCGGCCGGCGTTCCTCGCGTACGCCCAGGGCCATCCGATGAGCGGCGGCTACCGGCAGGACGCCCTGGACTTCGTCGAGCGGGTGCTGCTCGACGGACCGCCGCTGCAGGGGCGGGCCCGGCGGGAGCTGCGTACCTGGTGGCTGGACCGGTCGGGGCCGGCGCCGCGGACGGGGTCGCGGCTGGCGCGGGCGGCGCGGGTGGGCCGGGCGCTGGTCCGGCGTCAGCCTGGACGTTCACGTCTCCTTCACCCCCGTGAAGAGGTCCAAGTTCCCGGGCGGTAATATGCCTGTTCGCACCAGAAGCGCACTGGCGTGCGGTGCCGTGAGCAGGAGGCCCCCATGCGACCGCGACCCCCCGTCAAGGGCAGAGGCATCTTCAGCGGGACCGGGATCATCGTCACGGGCCTGGCCGCGACCTGCGTGGCGTTGTTCGTCCCCGTGGCGTCGTACTCGAACCAGTCGTCGACCGGGGCGGACGTACGGAGCGCCCAGACCGTGCTCACGCAGTACGGGCCGCTGTCCGAGCTCGACCGGGAGTTCGTCACCAAGGTGCGGTTGGCCGGGCTGTGGGAGCTGCCCGCCGGTCAGCTGGCGCAGCAGAGGGGCACGACCGAGGCCGTGCGGACCGCCGGGCAGCACCTGATCGAGGGGCACACGTTCCTGGACGAGCGGGTGCGCGACGTGGCCGCGAAGCTGGGGCTCGGTCTGCCGAACGAGCCCAACGACCAGCAGAAGGCCTGGCTGGCGGAGCTGAACGCGACGCAGGGCGTGGACTTCGACCGGAAGTTCGCCAACATTTTGCGGCTGGCGCACGGCCGGGTGTTCACCGTCGTCGCGCAGGTGCGGGCCGGTACCCAGAACTCGCTGGTGCGGGCGCTGGCCGACGACGCCAACACGACCGTCCTGGACCACATCGAGATCCTGGAGGCCACCGGGTACGTCGACTTCGACGCCCTGGCCCGGGACCTGACGGCGACCGGCACGCCCACCCCCGCGACCACCCCCGGGTTCGTGGTGCCGCTGACGCCGTCGCCGTCCTGAGCCAAGCGGAACGTCACATACCCACAACGCTCGGTCCGGATGATGAACAGGGCATGGCGTTTTCCCGTGTATACAGCATAGAAACAAGGCATGTTCTGGGTCCTTCTCCTGCTGCTGGCCTGGGCGGTCGCGGTGACGGCGTGCACCCGGCTGTGCCTGGCCGCCGTCCGCGCGGCGGCCGTGGACACCGAGGACGCGAGCGTGGGTCGGGAACACGACCTGACGCTCTACGAGGCGGCCTTCCTGTCGGGCGGACCCGGCCGGGTCGCCGATCTGACGATGGTGTCGATGGCCCGGCAACGGCGGCTGCTGCTCGCCCGCACCGGCTGGGCAACCGTCGTGGACCCGCGCGGGCGTGACGAGATGGAGCGGTCGGTGATCGGGGCCATCGGACCCGAGGGGCAGTCCCGGATCGCGCCGGCGCGGGCCGGGGCGGCGTCCGCCGACGCGGTGCGCGGTCTCGCCGACCGCCTGGTCAGCGCCGGTCTCGCGGTGCCCGACGGAGCCCGTACGACGGTGGAGGCCGGGGTGCGGCAGGTGCGGCTGGCGGCCGGGTTCGTGCTGGCGGTGGGCGCGGTCGCGCTGTTGATGCCGGTGCCCTCGGACGGTACGGGCATGCCGCGCGGGCTGGTCGCCCTGTGGTTCGCGCTGCCTCTGGCGCTCACGCTGAGCTGTCTGGCGATAGCGCGGGTCGAGGTGCATCCCTATGCGCGCTGGGCCTCCCCGGCCGGGCAGCGGCTGCTGGGCGCCCTGGCCCGGCGGGCCGGCGGGGCGGGCGGCACCGGGAGCGACGACCGTTCGTATCTGACGTCCGTGGCCGTCCTCGGGATCCGCGCGGTCGACGAGCCCGATCTGCGGGCGGCGTTCGCCCACCGCGAGCCGTAGTAGGGCCTGTCCGGCGGATCATGCCGCAGACGCGGGGTCTGCCGGACAGGCCCTGACGCCCCGGCGCGTTCGCCTCCCCGGGGGCGCACTTGGAGCATTGGCGCCGACACCCGGGGACGGTGCTTGCCTTCCCCCACAGCCGTACGAAACATCCCTTTTGTCGCCGCCGCGCACCGAAGGGACACGCGAATGAGAGCTGGCGCGCTCTACTCGGCCATGGGAGCTCTGCTCCTGACCACCCTCTCCGCCGCCCCCGCCGGCGGCCTTCCCACCACCCCGGGCACCCCCGGCTCCGCGAGTGCCGGTGCCGCACGGGCCGGTGTCGCGCTCGCCGCCGCCCGGGCCGCCGCGCAGGGCATCGCCTTCGGGAAGTGCTCCGACGCCCAGGAGCTGCCCGGCAGCATGGAGTGCGGCACGGTCGGCGTCCCGCTCGACTACGCCCGGCCGAACGGCAAGCAGATCGAACTGACCGTCAGCCGGGTCGGGGCCACCCACCGCGACCCGCACAACAGCAAGCACCGGGTGCCCCGCAAGGGCGCGCTGGTCTTCAACCCCGGCGGCCCGGGCGGCTCCGGGCTGTACTTCCCGCTGGTCGGCCTGCTCCCGGAATGGAAGCGCATCGGCGCGGCGTACGACCTCGTCGGCTACGACCCGCGCGGCGTCGGCCGCTCCGCCCCCCTGTCCTGCCAGGACCCCAAGAACTTCTTCAAGGGGCCCTCCCAGGCGCCGGTCCATCCCTCCGAGTCGTACAAGCGGGAGCGGATCGCCGAGGCGAAGGCGTACGCGCGCGGCTGCGCCGAGCGGTCCGGCGACGGCCTCGCGCACTACAACTCGATCAACAACGCCCGCGACCTGGACGTGCTGCGGGCCGCGCTGGGCGAGAAGCGGCTGACCTTCATGGGCGCGTCGTACGGCACCTACTTCGGGGCGGTGTACGCCACGCTGTTCCCCTCCCACGTACGGCGGATGGTGTTCGACGCGGCGGTCAACCCGGACCCGGAGCGGATCTGGTACCGCAACAACCTCGACCAGTCGATGGCGTTCGAGAGCCGCTGGACGGACTTCCGGGAGTGGGTCGCCAAGCACGACAAGGTGTACCGGCTGGGCGACACGCCCGAGAAGGTGCTGGCCAGCTATGAGCGGGCCCGGGCCCGGCTGGCCGCCGAGCCGGCCGGCGGGAAGGTCGGACCGGCGCAGCTGCAGAGCGCGTTCCTGCAGGCCGGGTACTACGACGACTACTGGCCGCACCGGGCGCAGGCGCTGTCGGACTATCTGAAGGGCGACCCGAAGGAGCTGATCGCGCAGGCCGGACCGGTGACCGAGGCCGCGGCCGAGTCGGAGAACTCCGCCGCCGTCTACACGGCCGTGGAGTGCAACGACGGGCCCTGGCCGACGGACTGGAAGGTGTGGGACCGGGACAACACCCGGCTCGCGCGCGTGGCGCCCTTCGAGACCTGGGACAACGTGTGGGCGAACCTGCCGTGCGCGTACTGGCCGGCGGCCCGGCAGAAGCCGGTGGACGTGCGGACCGCGCCCGGTGAGCTGCCGCCCACGCTGATCCTCGCCGCCGAGCGGGACGCCGCCGCGCCCTATGACGGGGCGTTGGAGATGCACCGCCGTCTGTCGGGGTCGGTGCTGGTGACCGAGCGGGACTCGGGGACGCACGGGATCGCCGGGGGGCCGAACCCCTGCGTCAACGGGCATGTCGAGGCGTATCTGCTGGAGGACCGGGTGCCGGTGCGGCAGGCCGCCTGTACCGGGCATGTGGAGCCGGCGGCGGGTTCTGCGAAGAAGAAGTGAGGTCGTGGGGAACTGCGGGCCGGTTGTGGCCGGTCACGCAGTTCCCCGCGCCCCTTTCGGGGCGCTGCCCTGAGGGCGTTACGCCAGTTCCGCCACCAGGTCCGCCACCGACTTGCGGCGGCCCGTGTAGAACGGGACCTCCTCGCGGACGTGCATCCGGGCCTCCGAGGCGCGCAGGTGGCGCATGAGGTCGACGATGCGGTACAGCTCGTCGGCCTCGAAGGCGAGGATCCACTCGTAGTCGCCGAGGGAGAAGGACGCGACCGTGTTGGCGCGGACGTCCGGGTAGCCGCGGGCCATCTTGCCGTGGTCGGCGAGCATGCGGCGGCGGTCCTCGTCGGGCAGCAGGTACCAGTCGTAGCTGCGGACGAAGGGGTAGACGCTCACGTAGTCACGGGGCGTCTCGTCGGCGAGGAACGCCGGGATGTGGGAGCGGTTGAACTCGGCGGGGCGGTGCAGCGCCATGTTCGACCAGACCGGCTCGAGGGCGCGGCCCAGCCGGGTGCGGCGGAAGAGGTTGTACGCCTCCTGGAGCTGGTCGCTGGTCTCGGCGTGCCACCAGATCATGACGTCGGCGTCGGCGCGCAGGCCGGACACGTCGTACGTGCCGCGGATCGTCACGTCCTTCGCGGCGAGCTGGTCGAACAGCTCCTGGACCTCGTCGGCGTAGCCCGAACGGTCCTCGGGCAGCACGTCCTTCAGCTTGAAGACCGACCACAGCGTGTAGCGGATGACCTCGTTGAGGTCCTTGGCCAGCTTGCCCTTGTTCGGGATCCTGCCGGACTCGGTGGTGGGGGCGTCGTCACTCATGGTTCTCATTCTCCTGCTCCGCCGTGCAGACTTTGCACCGGGTGGGCGGTGAGCTCCTGTACGGCGCTCAGGTCGCCGTGGATCTGGTCGACGGCCGCGTGGGCGCTCGCGATGCACGCGGGGACGCCGACGCCGTCGTACTGCGCGCCGCACACGGCGAGGCCGGGCAGCTTGGCCACGTGCTCGCGGACGCGGGCCACGCGCGCGTGGTGGCCGACCGGGTACTGGGGCAGACCGTCCGTCCAGCGGGTGACCCGGGTCTCCAGGGGCGTGGCGGTCAGGCCGGTGGCCTCGCGCAGGTCGTGCCGGGAGACCTCGACGAGGCCGGCGTCGTCGCGGCCGAGGATCTCCGTCTCGCCGTACCGCCCGACGGAGGTGCGCAGCACGACCACGTCCGGGTCCTCGTCGGCGATCCAGCCCCACTTCTGCGAGGCGAACGTCGACGCCTTGATGGTGCGGCCGTCGACCGGTGGGACGAGGAAGCCGCTGCCCTCGGGCAGGGCGGCCGCGGAGCGGCGGTAGGCGAGGGTGACCAGGGCCATCGAGGCGTACTCGACGGTGCGCAGTTCGGCGGCGGCTTCCGGGGACTCGGCGGCCAGCAGCGCGGCGGCGGCGGGCGCGGGCACGGCGACGACCACGGCGTCGGCGGCCAGGACGCGGTCCCCGGCGACGACCCGCCAGGTCCGGTGCGGCCGCTCCACCGTGGGGGCGTCGGTCCCGGCCGGCACGGTGGCGCGGCGCAGCTCCGTCACCGGCACCCCGGTCAGGATCTCGCCGCCCCGCGCGCGGACCGAGTCCGCGACCGCGAGGGGCAACCGGCCCACTCCGCCCTCGATTCCCATGAAGACGGGGCCGGTCTGCTGGTTGGCGGCGGCCTTCGCCTGGATCTCGCGGACGGCCTCCGTCAGGGACCTGTGGGTCCGGGCGGCCTGGTGGAGCTGCGGGACGGCCGAGCGCATCGAGATGCGGTAGGCGTCGCCCGCGTACACCCCGCCGAGCAGCGGCTCGATCAGGCGGTCGACGACCTCGCGGCCAAGGCGCTCCGCCACGTACTCCCCGACCGCGACGTCCTCGCCGACCTCCGTGCGCGGCAGGTCGGCGTCGCGCTCGATGCGGGCGAGTCCCTCCTCGGACAGCACACCGGACAGGGCCGCCGCGGTGCCGGGGACGCCCATGACATGGCCCTTGGGCATGGGGCGCAGGGCGCCGCGGGTCCAGATCGAGGCCGTGGCGGTGGCGGGCGGCTGAAGCAGGTCCGTCAGTCCGGCCGCGCGCGCGAGGGCGACCGCCTCGGGGCGGCGGGCCAGCAGCGACTCGGCGCCGAGGTCCACGCGGACGCCCGCGATCTCGCCGGGCAGCAGTTTCCCGCCGACCCGCTCGGAGGCCTCCAGGACGGTCACCCGCGCCCCGCGCTCCAGCAGCCGGTCGGCGGCGGCCAGACCGGCGATACCGGCTCCGATGACGACGACGTGCTGCCCCGCACGCGTACCCGTTGCGCTCATGCCCCCCACTCTCTCAGACCCCACCGACACCGCCGCCAGGGCCATGTGGCCCCACCGAGTCCCGACCGTGACCGCTTCGGAACCGATTCCGTCCAACGTCCCGGCCCGTCCGGGCGTCGAAGGAGCGTCAGTCGTCACAGCCCTCGGGGGGTACGTCCACATGAACGCACGACGATCCGTACGGCCCGGCCACGCCCTGGCCGGCGTCCTGCTCGCCGCCGCGCTCGCGCTCACCGGGTGCAGCGGCGCGAGCGACTCGGGAGGCGACAGCGCGAGCCTCGCCGACAAGGCGGCCGCGGGCGAGGCCGACGTCCAGTCGAATGCCAAGGAGGGCGCCGGGGCGCGTGGCTCCCAGGCCTCGCCCGCCCCGAAGATCACCGCGAACCGGATCATCCGCACCGCCTCGCTGACGGTACGGGTCAAGGACGTCCCGAAGGCCCTCGACGAGGCCCGTACGACCACCGAGAACGCGGGCGGTTATGTCGGGAACGAGTCCACGAGCCGGGACGAGGACGGCACCGAGCGCACCCGGGTGGTGCTGCGGGTGCCCGTCGAGCAGTACGACGAGGTCCTCGCCGAGCTCCAGGGCGCGGGCGAACTGCTGGAGCGCACGGCGAAGGCGCAGGACGTCACCGACCAGGTCGTCGACGTCGACAGCCGCATCAAGTCGCAGCGGGCCAGCGTCGCGCGGGTCCGTGACCTCATGGACCGCGCCACGAAACTCGCTGACGTGGTCACGCTGGAGGGTGAACTGAGCAGCCGGGAGGCCGACCTGGAGGCGCTGCTCGCCCAGCAGGCGTCCCTGAAGGACCGCACCAGCCTGGCGACGATCACGCTGAGCCTGTCGGAGAAGCCGGCCGTCAAGCCGGCGAAGGACGACGACCCCGGGTTCCTGGACGCGCTGGCGGGCGGCTGGGACGCGTTCGTGACCCTGCTGCGCTGGATCGCCGTCGTCTTCGGCGCGGTGCTGCCGTTCCTCGTGGTGGCCGTGGTGCTCGTGGTGGCCTGGCTGCGGCTGTCGCGCCCGCGCCGGCGGACCAGGGGCACCCTGCCCGAGGCGGGCACCGCGACCGGCGTGGACACGGCGACCGGAACCGGCCCGGCGGGCGGCCCCGAGCGGGACTGAAGTGCGCCTCCCCCGTAGCGTGTTCGTATGAGCATGCCTGGGCGGGAACGACTGGTCGTGATCGGCGGGGACGCCGCGGGCATGTCCGCGGCGTCCCGGGCCCGCCGTCTCAAGGGCCCGGAGGAACTGGAGATCGTCGCCTTCGAGCGCGGCCACTTCACCTCGTACTCCGCCTGCGGGATCCCGTACTGGGTGGGCGGCGACGTCACCGACCGGGACGACCTGATCGCCCGCACCCCCGAGGAGCACCGCGCGCGCGGGATCGACCTGCGGCTGCGCACCGAGGTCACGGAGATCGACGTGCCCGGGCGGCGGGTACGCGCGCGTGACGTCGATTCCGGGGCCGGGTCGGCGTACTGGACGTCGTACGACAAGCTCGTGATCGCGACCGGGGCGCGCCCGGTACGGCCGGACATGCCGGGCGTGGACGCCCCCGGTGTGCACGGCGTGCAGACGCTGGACGACGGCCAGGCGCTGCTGGACACGCTGGCCCGCGCGCGGGGGAAGCGGGCCGTGGTGGTCGGCGCGGGTTACATCGGCGTCGAGATGGCCGAGGCGCTCATCAACCGCGGCTACGAGGTGACCGTCGTCAACCGCGGCAGCGAGCCGATGTCCACCCTGGACCCGGACATGGGCCGGCTGGTCCACCGGGCGATGGAGGGCCTCGGCATCACCATGGTCAACGACGCCGAGGTCACCGGACTGCCGACCGGCGAGGACGGCCGGGTGCGGGCGGTGGTCACGAAGGACGCCGAGTACCCGGCGGACGTGGTCGTCCTCGGTATCGGCGTCCGCCCCGAGACCACCCTCGCCAGGGCCGCCGGCCTGCCCCTGGGCACCCACGGCGGACTGCTCACCGACCTGGCGATGCGGGTGCGCGGACCCCTTGCCGACGGGGTCATCTGGGCGGGCGGCGACTGCGTGGAGGTCCTCGACCTGGTCTCCGGGCAGGAGCGCCACATCGCCCTCGGCACCCACGCCAACAAGCACGGCCAGGTCATCGGCACCAACGCGGGCGGCGGCTACGCCACCTTCCCCGGTGTCGTCGGCACCGCCGTCAGCAAGGTCTGCGACCTGGAGATCGCCCGCACGGGCCTGCGCGAGAAGGACGCGCGCAGGGCGGGTCTCCAGTACGAGACGGTCACCGTCGAGTCGACCAGCCGCGCCGGCTACTACCCCGGCGCCTCCCCCATGACGGTCAAGATGCTCGCGGAACGCCGCACCGGCCGCCTCCTGGGCGTCCAGATCGTCGGCAGGGAGGGCGCGGCCAAGCGGGTCGACATCGCGGCGGTGGCCCTGACGGCGGGCATGACGGTGGACCAGATGACAGCCCTGGACCTGGGCTACGCCCCACCGTTCAGCCCGGTCTGGGACCCGGTCCTGGTGGCGGCGCGGAAAGCGGCAACTGTCCTACGAGGGACAGGCCGGCCAACCTAGGGGCGCGGGGAACTGCGCGACCAGCCCCCGCACACCCGGACCCGAAAACGCTCCCTGCGCCTACGCCGTACCGAGCCGCGGCAACGCGGAAACCGGCGCCGCCGCAGCCATCTGCTCCGCCGGCTTCGCATGCGCGGCGGCCGCGGCCCGCGACCGCAGCCGGTGCGACACGGCCTCGTCCAACGTCACCGGCCGCTGCATCTGCGAGGCAAGCCGCCCGGCCTCCTGGCCGAGCCGGGCCACGTCCTCCCAGGGCAGCCGGATGACCAGGGCGATCTCCGCCTCACCGTCGGGCGTGGCGTGCATCGCGGGGGTAACTCGGTCGTTCATCGCCTGTTCCTCACGTCGTCCCCACGGTCCGCCTTCCCCGGGCCGCGGGCAGTTGCCGGTTCATACGCGGCCACTGCGGGGCGCGTTCACCGATTCGACGAACGGATCGGGGGCAGTACTTCCTTGTGGTCATCCCCGTCCATGACGTGAACCCGGTGCGCCGCACGCCCGTGGTGACGTACGCGCTGATCGCGGCGAACGTGCTGGTCTTCTGGTTCATGCCGGGTCTGTCGGGCTCCGTGGCCGGCGACAGCGCGCTGGCGCAGACCTGCCATCTGCACGCCTTCCTGGAGCACTACGCCGCCGTACCGCGCGAGTTGATCCACGATCAGCTCCCGCAGCTCGTGCCGACGGGCGGCGTCCGCGGCGGCGGCTGTGCGCTGGGCCCGCCGGACTACGTCAAGTCGCCGGTGCTGAGCGTGTTCACGGCGATGTTCCTGCACGGCGGCTGGCTGCATCTGCTGGGCAACATGCTGTTCCTGCTGATCTTCGGGAACAACATCGAGGACCGCATGGGCCACCTCCGCTTCGCGCTGTTCTACGTCGCCTGCGGCTATGCGGCGTCGTACGGCTTCGCGCTGCTGAACGCCGACTCCACCGACCCGCTGATCGGGGCCTCCGGGGCGATCGCGGGGGTGCTCGGGGCGTATCTGGTGCTATATCCGAGGGCCAGGGTGTGGGTGCTCGTCCCGTTCCTGGTCTTCCTGCCGCTGCGGCTGCCGGCCTGGCTGGTGCTGGGCTTCTGGTTCGGCCTCCAGGCGGTGTACTCCTCCGGCGAGGGCGTCTCCGACGCGGGCACGGTGGCGTACGCCGCGCATGTCGTCGGCTTCCTCATGGGCATGCTGCTGGCCTGGCCGCTGAAACCGGGCACCCCACCGCCCCCGGAGCCGCGCGGACTGCTGTTCGGCCGACGGGCGCGGCCCGGATGGTGAGGTGCGGCGGAGACCGTGGTGACCGTACGGGCGTCGAGGCCCGTGCGCGGCTCAGCGGGCCGTCTGCGTGTGGACGTACTCCACGAGACGGGTGAGGGCGTCCGGGTCGATGGACGGCATCACGCCGTGGCCGAGGTTGAAGACATGGCCCTCCAGGCCGGCGGCCGCGTCGAGGACCTCCCGGGTCTTGGCCTCGACGGCCTCGGTGCCGGCGAACAGGACGGTCGGGTCGAGGTTGCCCTGGAGCGCCTTGCCGGGGCCGACCCGGCGGGCGGCCTCGTCGAGCGGGACGCGCCAGTCGACGCCGACGACGTCCGCGCCGGCCTCGCCCATGAGCTTGAGCAGCTCACCGGTGCCGACGCCGAAGTGGATGCGCGGGACGCCGTAGGACTCGACGGCGCGGAAGACCTTCGCGGAGGCGGGCAGCACCGAGCGGCGGTAGTCGGCGGGGGCGAGGGCCCCGGCCCAGGAGTCGAAGAGCTGGACGGCGCTCGCGCCCGCCTCGATCTGGACCTTCAGGAACGCGGCCGTGATCTCGGCGAGGCGGTCGAGCAGGTCGGCCCAGAGCTCCGGGTCGCCGTACATCATCGCCTTGGCGTTCTCGTACGTGCGCGACGGGCCGCCCTCGACGAGGTAGCTCGCGAGGGTGAACGGCGCGCCCGCGAAGCCGATCAGCGGGGTGGCGCCGAGCTCGGCGGTGAGCAGGCCGATGGCCTCGGTGACGTAGGAGACGTCCTCGGGGGTGAGGTCACGGAGCTGGGCGAGGTCGGCGCGGGTGCGGATCGGGTTCTCGACGACCGGGCCGACGCCGGGCTTGATGTCGAGGTCGATGCCGATGGCCTTGAGCGGGACGACGATGTCGCTGTAGTAGATCGCCGCGTCCACGTCGTGCCGGCGCACGGGCTGGAGGGTGATCTCGGTGACCAGCTCGGGCCGTGTGCACGACTCCAGCATGGGGACGCCCTCGCGGACCTTGCGGTACTCCGGCAGCGAGCGCCCGGCCTGCCGCATGAACCACACGGGGGTGTGCGGCACGGGTTCCCGCCTGCACGCCTTCAGGAAGGGGCTGTCGTACGTCGCTGTCGGCTGCCGGCCCGCGGGGCTCTCGTTCGCGCTCACGACGGCAAGTCTCGCACGGCGCCAAAGCCGCCGGTGCCGCCCCCCGCTGCCCTCGCCGTGCCTCCGAGACACCCGTTCGGCCCTTGCGGGCGGGGGGGCGTGTTCGCCCAGCGCGCAGCCGCCCGCGGGTCCCGCGCGGGTGTCTTGCCCTGCGCGAGGCCGTCGTTCCCCTTAATCTTCCCCGCATGGCTGCGGCTCAGGGACGACTGTCGGACGGCGCTGGCGGGATGGACGAGGCGAACGAGGGGGAGCGCGATGGGAGCAGGTCGGCACCGCTGCCGTTCCGGGCCGCCGTCGACGCGCTGAGGGCGGCGCGGCTGCGGCCGCAGATCGAGGTCGACCCGACCCCGGCGCCCAAGAAGCTCGCCCCGTACGCGTACGCCCTGGAGGCGACCGTCGTGGACGGCGAGCAGGATCTGGCCGACGGGCGGCTGGTGCTGCTGCACGACCCGGACGGGCACGACGCCTGGCGCGGGACCTTCCGGCTGGTGACGCTGGTGCGGGCCGAGCTGGAGCCGGAGATGGCGGCCGACCCGCTGCTGCCGGAGGTGTGCTGGTCCTGGCTGACCGGCGCGCTCCAGGCGCGCGGCCTCGCGTACGGCGAGCCGAGCGGGACGGTGACCCGGGCGAGCTCGCACTACTTCGGCGGTCTCGCGGAGCGGCCGGCGAACTCGCAGATCGAGATCCGCGCCTCCTGGACGCCCCGTGAGGGCCTGGGCGGGGTCCCGGACGCGGCGGCGCATCTGGCGTCCTGGTGCGACCTGCTGGCACAGGTCGCGGGGCTGCCGCCGGCCGGCCCGGGCGACGCCTCGGTGGTGACGCTGCCGCAGCGCCGGGGGCCGCAGTCGCGCTAGGGCCTCTCCGCCCGTCAGGTACAGCTGTACGAGTGGGTCGGTCGCCGGACGCCCCTCCGCGCCCTTCCCGTGTGCCGTTCGCGCCGCCGCGCGCCCCCGTGTCGCCGAAGCCCT
>NZ_JBEXXE010000058.1:0-74340 GCF_040630255.1 Streptomyces sp. NPDC005820 | reverse complement strand
CAGCTCCGCGTCACCCGGCACCCGCTCGGCCTTCGGCCCGAACACCTTCCACAGATTGCGCACGGAGATGACCGGAGCGCCGTCCTCATCCTGAGGCGTGCCGCGCCGCTGGGATACCTCGGTCTGCGTGGGGGTCACGATCGCCCTCTTTTCGGCGTTCAGCCGCGGAACCAGTGCTGCGGCCGGGGTTGGATGTTCTGCCAGATGTGCTTGGGCTCTCGGTACTCGTTCAGGCCGGTCGGTCCCAGCTCGCGGCCCACGCCCGAGTGTCCGAAACCACCCCATTCCGCTTGCGGCACATAGGGGTGGTAGTCATTGATCCACACCGTGCCGTGGCGCAGCCGCCGGGCGACCCGCTGGGCTTTTCCGGCGTCCTGGGTCCAGACGGCTCCGGCGAGGCCGTACTCGGTGTCGTTGGCGATCCGTACGGCGTCGTCCTCGTCGGTGAAGCGCTCCACGGTCAGCACGGGTCCGAAGGACTCCTCGTGGACCACGCGCATGTCCTGCCGGCACTCGTCGAGGACGGTCGGCGGGTAGTAGTGGCCGTCCGCGAGGGCGGGGTCGGTGGGGCGCTCGCCGCCGCAGCGCAGGACGGCGCCCTCGGCGAGGCCGGCCGCGACGTACGCCTCGACCTTGGCCAGGTGCTGGGCGGAGATCAGCGCGCCGGTCTCGGCCTCGGGGTCGAAGGGGCCGCCGAGCCGGATCCGGCGGGCCCGGCGCACGATCTCGTCGACGAGCCGATCGTGCAGGGCGTCCTCGACGATCAGGCGGGCGCCGGCCGAGCAGACCTGGCCCGAGTGCAGGAAGACGGCGGTGAGGGCGAAGTCCACGGCCGTCTCGAAGTCGGCGTCGGCGAAGATCACGTTGGGGTTCTTGCCGCCGAGCTCCAGCGCGACCTTCTTCACGGTCGCCGCGGAGGTGGCCATGATCCGCTTGCCGGTCTCCAGGCCGCCGGTGAAGGAGACCAGGTCGACGGCGGGGTGCTCGGAGAGCGGGGCGCCGACCTCGGGTCCGCCGCCCAGGACGAGGTTGCCCACGCCGGCCGGGAGTCCGGCCTCCTCCAGTGCCTTCAGCAGGAGGATGGAGGTGGAGGGGGTGAGCTCGCTGGGCTTCAGGACGAAGGTGTTGCCGGCCAGCAGGGCGGGGGCCACCTTCCAGGACGCCTGGAGGAGGGGGTAGTTCCAGGGGGTGATCAGCCCGCACACGCCGACGGGTTCGTAGACCACGCGGCTCACGGCGTCGTCGCGGCCGGTGTCGATCACGCGGCCCGCGTCGGTTCCGCCGAGGCCACCGTAGTATCGGAAGCAGGAGACGACGTCGGCGATGTCGTACTCGCTCTCCACCAGCCGCTTGCCGGTGTCGAGGGATTCGGCGCGGGCGAACAGCTTGGCGTCGCGCTCGATGAGGTCGGCGGTGCGCAGCAGCAGGGCGCCGCGCTCTCGCTCGGGGGTCTGCGGCCAGGGGCCCTCGTCGAAGGCCCGACGGGCCGCGGCGATCGCCGCCTCGGTGTCGGGACGCGTCCCTTCCGATACGGTCGCGGAGAGCGTGCCGTCGGCGGGACATCGGATGTCACGGCGGCCTCCGGCCACCGGCTCCCGCCATTCACCGTCCACATACAGGTCTGCCACGCGCCAAGCCCTTCAGCTGAAATGCGTTGCGCATTGTGCATTCAATTGCTTGTGGTGGAACACCCTGGCCAATGTACGGACATCCGTCAAGAGGTTGGCGGATGACGATTTCGCAGGGGGTGCGTATCGCTCACAGGGTTGTGCATGACGCATCGACGGAGCGGCTCGAGAGGGTTGTATACGGCTCTCGTCAGTCCGCGAGCCGGTCCAGCAGGGCCCGCCGCCATCGCTCCGTCTCGGCGATCTGGTTGAACGTGAACACATGGAGGCCCGCGACGCCCGCGGAGGGCGCCGTGAGGGCCTCCTCGGCGCGCCCGAGCAGCCTCTCGGGCGCATAGCCCCCGGGCGTGGCGAAGCGCAGGAACCACGACGCGTGCCTGGTCAGGAACCGCGTCGACTCCCCCACGCCGATCTTCGTCGCCATGGCGAGCAGTTTGGCCCGCTGCACGGGGCCGGCGACGCCCACGTGCACGGGCAGGACGACGTCCCGGCGCCGGATCCGGGCGATCCAGTCACCGAGCACGCGCGCGTCGAAACAGAGGTTGCTCACGATGTACGTGGCGTGCTCACGCTTGTCCCACATCGCCTGGATGGTGAGGTCGTCGTGGATGAGGGGATGGCTCTCGGGGTAACCGGTGATGCCCACGCGGGCGAAGGGGCTGTCCAGCTCGCTCAGCCTGCGCAGGACCGGCAGGGCGCCGTCGTAGGCCCCCGCGGGCGCGTTCGCGTCGCCCGCGGGCACGAAGACGTCGTCCACGCCCGCCTCGCGGAGCCGGCCGGTGACCTCCTTGAGGTGCGCGTCGTCCCGCAGCAGCCGCGCGGGCACGTGCGGGACGACGCGGTAGCCGTGCCCCGCGAGGCGCGCCGTGAGGTCGAGGGTCGGTTCCAGGCCCTTGACCGGCGACGCCGTCACCGTGACGACGACATCGCGCGGCACATGGGCGAGGACCTTCTCCTCGGTCGCCTTCGCGGGCAGTACCTCGTAGCGGACGCGCTCCAGCAGCGTCCGCAGCCCGTCGGCGGCCAAGGTCTACCCGGCCTGCTTCTCGGCGTCGCGGTGACGGTAGTAGGCGGCCTTGGACGGGGAGAGGGGCTCCTTGCCGAGGATCAGGTCGGCGGCCTTCTCCGCGATCATCATCACCGGGGCGTAGATGTTGCCGTTGGTGACGTAGGGCATGACCGAGGCGTCGACGACGCGCAGGCCCTCCACGCCGTGCACCCGCATGCTGGTGGGGTCGACGACGGACATCTCGTCGGTGCCCATCTTGCACGTGCAGGAGGGGTGCAGGGCGGTCTCGCCGTCCTTGGCGACCCAGGCGAGGATCTCCTCGTCGGTCTCCACCGACGGGCCGGGCGAGATCTCCCCGTCGTTGTAGGGGGCGAGCGCGGGCTGGTTGAGGAGCTTGCGGGCGACCCTGATCGCCTCGACCCACTCGCGGCGGTCCTGCTCGGTGGAGAGGTAGTTGAAGCGCAGGGCGGGGTGCTCGCTCGGGTCCTTGCTCTTGATCTTCACCGAGCCGATCGCGTCGGAGTACATCGGCCCGACGTGGACCTGGTAGCCGTGGCCGCCGGCCGGCACCGAGCCGTCGTAGCGGACGGCGATGGGCAGGAAGTGGAACATCAGGTTGGGGTAGTCCACGTCGTCGTTGCTGCGGGCGAAGCCGCCGGCCTCGAAGTGGTTCGTCGCGGCCGGCCCCTTGCGGAACAGCCACTGCAGGCCGATGAAGGGGGCGCGCCACTTCGCCAGGTACGGCTGCATGGAGACGGGCTGCTTGCAGCCGTACTGGATGTAGACCTCGAGGTGGTCCTGCATGTTCTCGCCGACGCCGGGAAGGTCGTGGACGACGTCGATGCCCAGGGAGCGCAGTTCCTCGGCGTTGCCGACGCCGGAGAGCTGGAGGAGCTGCGGGGAGTTGATCGCGCCGCCGCAGAGGATGACTTCCTTGGCGCGGACCTGCTTGAGGGCGCCGCGGCCCTTGCGGTACTCGACGCCGACGGCCTTCTTGCCCTCGAACAGCACGCGGGTGACCAGGGCGCGGGTGGTGACGGTGAGGTTGGACCGCTTGCGGGCGGGCTTGAGGTAGGCCTTGGAGGCCGACAGCCGGCGTCCGCGGGAGACGTTGCGGTCGAACTTGGCGAACCCCTCCTGCCGGTAACCGTTGACGTCGTCGGTGGGCGGGTAGCCCGCCTCCTCGGTGGCCTTGAGGAAGGCGCCGAACAGCGGGTTGTCGGCCGGGCCGCGTTCGAGGACGAGGGGCCCGTCGTGGCCGCGGAACTCGTCGTCGGGGTCGGCGGCCAGACAGTTCTCCATCCGCCGGAAGTACGGCAGACAGTGCGCGTAGTCCCAGCTCTCCATGCCGGGGTCGGCCGCCCAGCGCTCGTAGTCCAGGGGATTGCCGCGCTGGAAGATCATGCCGTTGATGCTGCTGGAACCGCCGAGCACCTTGCCGCGCGCGTGGTAGACGCGGCGGCCGCCCATGTGGGGCTCGGGCTCGGACTCGTACTTCCAGTCGTAGAAGCGGCTGCCGATCGGATACGTCAGGGCGGCCGGCATGTGGATGAACACGTCCCACGGGTAGTCGGACCGGCCGGCCTCCAGTACCAGGACCCGGTTCGACGGATCCGCGGAGAGCCTGTTCGCCAGTGCGCTGCCGGCCGATCCACCACCGACGATGACGAAGTCGTACTGCAGGGAAGCCATGGAGCCCTCGTCTCGCTTGCGCCATAGATTGTGCGACTGATAGTGCGACGCATGCTAATACCAGTAGCGCTATACGCACTAGGTTGCGTGCCACGCAACTTGCATGGCCTTGATTTCGATCGGGTTACTTGCAAAGGCGTTGTTTACTACACGTATAGTTGCGCTGTGAGCAACTACAGCACAGACACCGAAACGTCGAGTTCACAGTCCGGCGGAGTGCAGTCGGTCGACCGCGCCATCAGCGTGCTGGAAATCCTGGCCCAGCGCGGCGAGGCGGGCGTGAGCGAGGTGGCCGCCGAGATCGATGTTCACAAGTCCACCGCGTTCCGCCTGCTCGGCGCCCTGGAGGCGCGCGGTCTGGTGGAGCAGGCGGGCGAGCGCGGCAAGTACCGGCTCGGCTTCGGCATCGTACGCCTGGCCGGCGCGGTCACGGGACGTCTCGACATCACCCAGCAGGGCCGTCCCGTCTGTGAGCGCCTCGCGGAGGAGATCGGCGAGACGGTCAACATCGCGGTCATGCAGGAGCACTACGCGATCAATCTGTACCAGGTGCGCGGTCCGGCGGCCGTCGCCGCGCACAACTGGGTCGGTGAGCTGACCCCGCTGCACGCGACGTCGAGCGGCAAGGTCCTGCTGGCCCATCTGCCCGCCAAGGAGCGGGCCGCGGTGCTGGCGAAGTCCGGCCTGGAGAAGGTCGGCCCGCACACGATCACCGCGAAGACGAAGCTGGAGAAGAACCTGGTGGAGGCCCGGGAGCGGGGCTACGCCTGGACGCTGGAGGAGCTGGAGATCGGGCTGCACGCGATGGCCGCCCCGATCAGGGACCGGGACGGCGTGGTCATCGCGGCGCTCAGCGCGTCGGGCCCCTCGTACCGCTTCACCGAGGAGCGGCTGCACGAGCTCTCCCCTGTTCTCCTCAAGGGCGCGGCGGAGATCAGCCACCGCATGGGCTACCTGGGCTGAGTCACCCCGGGGGGCGTCACCCCTGGGGGGTGCCGAGGCGTTCGTTGACCCAGTCGTGGAAGGCGCCGATGTGGTGCTCGCTGGGCACCAGGACCCCGCCCTTGGCGTACATCCGGGAGCTCATGCCGGGCTGGGTGCGCTCGCAGGCCTCGAAGTCCTGCACGTTGACCCGGTGGAACAGCTCCACGGACCGGCTGACGTCCTTGCCGCTCTCCACCACGTGCGGCAGGTACAGCCAGTCGCACTCGACGATCGTGCGGTCGACGGCCACCGGGTACATGCGGTGGAAGATGACGTGGTCGGGGACGAGGTTGATGAAGACCTGCGGCTTGACCGTGATCGCGTAGTAGCGGCGGTCCTGGTCCTCGGCCACCCCGGGGATGCGGTCCACGCCCTCGGAGCCGTCCACGGTGAAGCCCTGGATCTCCTCGCCGAACTCCGCGCCGTGCCCCACGTAGTACTGGGCCGCGTATCCGTCCGCGAACTCCGGGAGCACCTCGGTGAGTTCGGGGTGGATGGTGGCGCAGTGGTAGCACTCCATGAAGTTCTCGATGATGAGCTTCCAGTTGGCCTTCACGTCATAGGTGATGCGCTTGCCGACGGAGAGGTTGTCGACGTCGTAGCGCTCGATCGAGGCGACGTCGCCGAGGCGCTCCACGACCGCGCCCAGCACGTCCTCCTCGAAGGAGGGCGGGTTCTCCGCCAGGCACACCCACACATAGCCGAGCCACTCGCGCACGGCGACGGCGGTCAGGCCGTACTCGGTGCGGCCGACGTCGGGCATCTTGGTGAGGTTGGGGGCGGCGACGAGCTTGCCGTTCAGGTCGTAGGTCCAGGCGTGGTACGGGCACTGGAACGCCCGCTTGACCTCACCGGTCTCCTCCGTGCAGAGCTTCGCCCCGCGGTGGCGGCACACATTGAAGTAGGCGCGGATCGAGTTGTCCCGGGCCCGGGTGATCAGGATGGACTCGCGGCCCACGTCCACGGTGCGGAACGCCCCGGGCTTGGCCAGCTCCGAGGCCCGCGCCACGCAGAACCACATGGTCTCGAAGATGTGCTCCTGCTCCTGGGCGAAGATCCCGGGATCCGTGTAGGAGGAGCCGGGAAGGGTGGCGATCAGGCTGTCCGGCAGGCTGGTCGAGGTCACGGTGCACTCCTCGGAAAACGTCGTGGGCGGATCATTCACGCGCCGGCGAGAACGACTCCGCACGGCGTCGAAACATGGGTGAGGTCAGACGGTGGCGGCAGCGAGTTGCTTGCGCCAGCGGGTGAACAGCCGCGGCTGGTTCATCCCGAGCACGGCGACCGGAGTCCCGGCGCGCCGGTAGACGGCCAGGACGTCGCGGTCCCCGGCCGTGCCTTCTTCGACGGTGACGGTGTCGGCGCCGGCCGCGTGACCGGCGAACTGGATCTTCACCCCGTACTGGTCGGACCAGAAGTACGGCGGCTTGGGCACCCCCGGCTGCACCGCCCCGCCCGCGAGCAGCGTGGCGATCGCGGCGTCCGGGCGCTCCCGCGCGCCCGTCCAGTGCTCGACCCGGCGGTGCGCGCCGGCCCGCGGGTCGTACCAGTTGGCGCAGTCGCCGACCGCGACCACGGAGGCGAGGCTGGTGCGGCCGTCGGCGCCGCACTTGACGCCGTTGTCCAGCTCGATGCCCGAGCCGTCGAGCCAGTCGACGCAGGGGCGGGCACCCACTCCGACGACCACGATGTCGGCGGGAACGCTGCGGCCGTCCTCGAGGAGCACGGCGTCGACCCGGGTCTCGCCGCTCAGCCCCTTGACGCCGACCCCGCACAGGAGCCGTACGCCGTGGTCGGCGTGCAGGCCGGAGACGACGGCGCCCATCTCGGCGCCCAGCGGACCGGCCAGCGGCGTGGGCGCCGCCTCGATCACCGTCACGTCGAGCCCGAGGGCGTACGCGGTGGAGGCGACCTCGGCGCCGATGAACCCGCCGCCGATCACCACCAGCCGCCCGCCTGCGGCGAGTTCCGCGCGCAGGGCGCGGGCGTCGTCCAGGGTGCGCAGGGTGTGCACCCCGGTGAGCCCCTCCGAGCCGGGCAGGGTGCGGGCGGCGGCACCGGTGGCCAGGACGATCCCGTCGGCCTTGAGCTCACGCCCGTCGGCGAGCCGTACCGCCCGCTCGGCCCGGTCGAGGCCGATGGCGCGGGAGCCCAGCAGCCACTCGGCGCCCAGGTCCTCCTCCTCGGTCTCCAGGGAGAGGTCAGCCTCGCCCAGGGTGCCCGCGAGGAACTCCTTCGACAGCGGCGGCCGGTCGTAGGGGCGGTGGAGTTCGTCGCCGATGACGACGAGCCGGCCGTCGTAGCCCTGCTTGCGCAGCGAGCGCACGGCCGAGAGACCGGCCAGCGAGGCGCCGACCACGGCCACCGTCCTCACGCGGGACCCCCGGCCAGCCGGGACGCCACGCACGGCGGCAGGTTCGGGGCCGCCTCCGAGACCTTGACGAAGATCATGCCGTCCTCGACGACGACCTCGTGGGTGCGCACCGGCAGCTTGGCCGGCGGCGCGTCCACCGCGCCGGTGCGCAGGTCGAACTTGGAGGCATGCAGCGGACACTCCACCTCACAGCCCTCCAGCCAGCCGTCGGCGAGCGAGGCGTCCTGGTGGGTGCAGGTGTCGTCGATGGCGAAGAGCTCGCCGTCATCGGTGTGGAACACCGAGACCGGCGGGTCGATGTCGAGCCGGAGGGCCTCGCCTCGCGGGAGGTCCTCGAGACGGCACGCGGGAATCATCATGACACCTCGGTGCGTATAGCGAAACGGATTGCGGAAAGCGCAACATTAGTCTGAGGTCGCCCAGAACCCCTGTCAAGGCCTCCGCAGAGCCGCTTCGGACCGCCTCGTCACACGCCCCCGACGCAGCTCGAAACGCCCGCACCACCTGCGCAAACAGGTGGTGCGGGCGCCGTACGGAGGGCTGCGGCGAGGGCGGTCAGAAGCCGCGGTCGATCCACTCCTGGAGGTGCGGGGCCTCCGCGCCGACGGTCGTCGTGTCCCCGTGTCCGGTGTGGACGACGGTGTCCCCGGGCAGCGTCAGCAGCCGGTCGCGGATCGAGTCGACGATGGTCGGGAAATGGCTGTACGACCGTCCCGTGGCCCCGGGGCCGCCCGCGAACAGCGTGTCGCCGCTGAAGAGCGCCGACAGGGCGGGCGCGTACAGGCAGACCGCGCCGGGGGCGTGGCCGGGGGTGTGCAGCACGGCCAGATCGACGCCGGCGACGCTGATGACCTGTCCGTCGGCCAGTTCGCCGTCGGGCGCCCGGTCGGGGTGGGTCTGCTTCCACAGGGGCAGGTCGTCGGGGTGGAGCAGGACCGGGGCGCCGGTGAGCGCGGCGAGGGCGGGGGCGGCGTCGATGTGGTCGTTGTGGGCGTGGGTGCACACGACGGCCGCCAGCCGCCGGTCCCCGACGGCCCGGGCGATCGCGTCGGCGTCATGGGCGGCGTCGACGACGATCACCTCGGTGTCGTCGCCGACGATCCAGACGTTGTTGTCGACGTCCCAGGTGCCGCCGTCCAGGGAGAAGGTCCCGGAGGTGACAAGGTGCTCGATACGGGCGCCGGGCATCAGAGGACCACCACCGAGCGCAGGACGTCGCCGCCGTGCATCCGCTCGAAGGCCTTCTCGACCTCGTCGAGGGCGATGGTCTCGGTGACGAAGGCGTCCAGGTCGAGACGGCCCTGGAGGTAGAGGTCGACGAGCATCGGGAAGTCGCGGGAGGGCAGGCAGTCGCCGTACCAGGAGGACTTCAGCGAGCCGCCGCGTCCGAAGACGTCCAGGAGCGGAAGTTCGAGCTTCATCTCCGGGGTGGGGACGCCGACCAGGACGACCGTGCCGGCCAGGTCGCGGCCGTAGAAGGCCTGCTGGTACGTCTCCGGGCGGCCGACCGCCTCGATGACCACGTCCGCGCCGAAGCCGCCGGTCAGCTCGCGGATCGCCTCGACCGCGTCGTTCTCGCGCGAGTTCACGGTGTGGGTGGCGCCCAGCTTCTTCGCGGTCTCCAGCTTGCGGTCGTCGATGTCCACGGCGATGATCTTCGCCGCGCCGGCCAGCCGGGAGCCGACGACGGCCGCGTCCCCGACGCCGCCGCAGCCGATGACGGCCACGCTGTCGCCGCGTCCCACGTTGCCCGTGTTGATCGCCGCGCCGATGCCCGCCATCACCCCGCAGCCGAGCAGTCCGACGGCGGCCGCGGAGGCGGCGGGGTCGACCTTGGTGCACTGCCCGGCGGCGACCAGCGTCTTCTCCGCGAAGGCGCCGATGCCGAGGGCCGGGGACAGCTCGGTGCCGTCGAGGAGGGTCATCCTCTGCCGGGCGTTGTGGGTGTTGAAGCAGTACTGCGGGCGGCCGCGCCGACAGGCCCGGCACTGGCCGCACACGGCGCGCCAGTTCAGGATGACGAAGTCGCCGGGCGCGACGTCGGTGACGCCCTCCCCCACCGACTCCACGATGCCGGCGGCCTCGTGGCCGAGCAGGAAGGGGAAGTCGTCGTTGATGCCGCCCTCGCGGTAGTGCAGATCGGTGTGGCAGACCCCGCAGGCCTGGATCTTGACCAGCGCCTCCCCCGGGCCGGGGTCGGGGACGACGATCGTCTCCAGGCTGACGGGGGCACCCTTCGCGCGTGCGACGACAGCACGGACCTGGTGAGCCATGGCCACTCCTCGGCTGGTACGGGACCTGAGTCTAAAATGTTGCTCAATACGGCACACATCTCATGTGCCGCAACACAGCATCGTGGAGCGCCGAGCAGGGGTCAAGGCTCCGAAAAGGCCGGAACGGTGCGCGTCGTGAAACGGAGCCGGTGCCACCCGTGTCGCCGCCGCCCGGGGCTCCGTACGTTGGCAGGCATGACGCATCCACCGGAGCCCGCGCCGGCCACCGCGCCCCGGTCCGTCCTGCTGCGCCGCTGGCCCACCTGGGCGGGGATCGGGGCGACCGCACTCCTCGCGCTCGACCTGGAGGAGGGCGTCGACCTGGCGCCCGCGCTGGCGGCGTCCGCGCTGATCTATCTGGGCGCCGCCGCGCTACGCCGGCCGTCGGCGGTGTGGCCGCTGTTCCTCGCCGCCACCGTCGCGATCGCCGCGACCGGGGTGCTGGGCGGCGGCGACCTCGATCCGACCTGGGTGCTGCTGGCCCTGGCCGTCCCGCTCCTGTTCTGCGCGCTGCGCCCCGGCGCCCTCGACGCACCCGGCGGCCTGCCCCTGCAGATCGCCGCCATGCTCGCCTTCGGCGGGGCGGCCGCGCTCGCGGTGGGGGTGGGCGGGGACACGGCCGCGTATCTCGTCGCCGGAGGACTGCTCGGGCATGCGCTCTGGGACGCCCGGCACCACCGGATCGACCGGGTGGTGACCCGCCCGTACGCCGAGTTCTGTCTGGTGCTGGACGTCCTGGTCGCCGTGCTGATCGTCGCCGTGACCCTGACGGCATGAGCGGCGCCCCGGGCCCAGGGTCGTGGGGCTGGTCTTGTTCCACTCGGCGCTGGCGATGCCGATGCTGTTCCTCGTCGCCGGGCTCGGCGCCCGGTACTCGATCGACCGGCGCGGCCAGGGCGGCTTCGCCCGTGAGCGGCTGCCGCGCCTCGGCGTCCCGCTGGTGTTCGCGGCCCTGCCCATCATCCCGGTCCCGCAGTGGCTGCGGCTGCGCGCGGCCGAATCCCGGCAACTTGGTGACCCCGCTGCTGTACGAGTACGGGGTGCGCCGGACTACGGTCACGCGCTTCCTGTTCGGGCCGCGCGCCGCCCCGCCGTTGGCGCCCCCGTCCTGATCTGCTTTGCTGTGCCCGTCTGACAGGCTCCTCACCACTCGGGACGACGATCATGGGCGCGGACGTACGACAGGTCGCCGACGGCATCCATCTGGTGCACGGCTCCCACACCAACTGGGTGATCCTCGGCGAGGGGGACGCCGTCACCCTGATCGACACGGGCTACCCCGGCGACCGGAAACAGCTCCTGGAGTCCCTGGCCGCGGTGGGCAGTGCGCCGGAGGCGGTCGCGGCCGTGCTGATCACCCACGCCCACAACGACCACCTGGGCTCCGCCGAGTATCTGCGCTCGACGTACGGCACCCCGGTCCTCGCGCACCGGGCGGAAGTGCCGCACGCCCGCCGGGAGTTCCTCCAGCAGGTGAGCGTCGGCGCTGTGCTGGGGAACGCGTGGCGTCCCGGTGTGGTGCCCTGGCTGGTGCACGTGCTGCGCGTCGGCGGCGCCCAGCAGCACCCGGTCACCGCGCCCGAGGCGTTCCCGGTCGACGACGGCCCGCTGGACCTGCCCGGCCGGCCGGTCCCGGTGCACACCCCGGGGCACACCGACGGCCACTGTGTCTTCCATCTGCCGGACGCCGGGGTGGTGATCTCGGGCGACGCCCTGGTCAGCGGGCACATGACCTCGCGGATCGCGGGACCCCAGCTGCTGCCGGACATGTTCCACCACGAGCGCGCCCGTGCGGTGGCCTCGCTGGACCTGATCGAGCGGCTCGACGCCGAGGTGCTGCTGCCCGGGCACGGACCGGTCCACCTCGGCTCCGTGAAGGCGGCCGCCCAGCAGGCCCGCGAACGCGCCGTCTAAGGTCAGGCCATGGCTTTGCAGATCAGCGCCACGAATCCGGAGCACCCGGCCCTCCTCCTGGAGCTGCCCTGGGACGTGCCCCTGGAGGACTGGCCCGAGGAAGTCCTCGTCCCGCTGCCGCGCGGCATCTCCCGCCACGTGGTGCGCTACGCGCGCGCCGGTGACGAGGTGATCGCCGTCAAGGAACTCGCCGAACGCCCGGCGCTGCGCGAGTACGAACTGCTGCGCGACCTGGACCGGATCGGCATCCCCGCCGTCGATCCGCTGGCCGTGGTCACCGGGCGTACCGACGGCGCCGGGGATCCGTTGGAGTCGGTGCTGGTCACCCGGCATCTGGGCGGCTCGATGCCGTACCGGTCGATGTTCGAGACGACCATGCGTCCGGCGACCATGCACCGGCTGATGGACGCCCTCGCGGTGCTGATCGTGCGGCTGCATCTCGCCGGGTTCGCGTGGGGCGACTGCTCGCTGTCCAACACGCTGTTCCGGCGGGACGCGGGCGCCTACGCCGCGTATCTGGTGGACGCCGAGACCGGTGATCTGCACCCGCAGCTCAGCCCCGGGCAGCGGGAGTACGACCTCGACCTCGCCCGCGTCAACATCAGCGGCGAGCTGCTGGACCTGGAGGCGTCCGGGGCGCTCCACCCGTCGGTGGACCCGATCGAGTTCGGCATGGAGATCTGCGCCCGCTACGGCGCGCTGTGGGAGGAGCTGACCCGCACCTCGGTGTACCCGGCGGGCAAGTACCACTACATCGAGCGCCGCATCCGCCGGCTCAACGACCTGGGCTTCGACGTCGCCGAGATGCAGATCGAGCACTCCCCGGGCGGCGACACCGTCACCTTCGTGCCGAAGGTCGTCGACGCGGGCCACCACCAGCGGCAGCTGCTGCGGCTGACCGGCCTCGACACCGAGGAGAACCAGGCCCGGCGGCTGCTGAACGACCTGGAGAGCTGGATGGCGACCCAGGACGACTACGCGCCGGGCGACCCGCTCGCCGCCCGGCCCGAAGTGCTGGCACACCGGTGGGTGCGGGACGTGTTCCGGCCCACCGTGCGCGCCGTGCCGTTCGAGCTGCGCGGCTCGATGGATCCGGCGGAGATCTACCACGAGCTGCTGGAGCACCGCTGGTATCTGTCGGAGCAGGCGCAGCACGACATCGGGCTGGACACGGCGGTCGAGGACTACCTGGTGAACATCCTGCCCAGGGCACGGGAGACGCTGGAGCCGACCGTGCCCGAGTGAGCCGGGGTGCGGGTGAGGCTCCTGCAGATCGTCAGTCGTGGGGGACGACGGCGACCGGGCAGTCGGCGTGGTGCAGGACGCCGTGCGCGACGGAGCCGATGCGGGCGCCCACGGCGGTGCGGTGGGCGCGCCGGCCGACGACCATCAACTGTGCCCGTCCGGCCACCGACAGCAGTACCTGCCCGGCGCTGCCCATCTCGATGTGCTCGACGACGTGCACGTCCGGGAAGCGCTCCCGCCACGGGCGTACGGCGTCGTCGAGGGCCTTCTTCTCGAACGGCTCCAGGCCGCCGGCCTCGTCGAGCAGCTTGAGCGAGCCGGGGCTGTAGGCGAACACCGGCGGCAGCGACCAGGCGCGCACGACACGGACGCTCGCCCCACGGGCCGCGGCGGTCTCGAAGGCGAAGCGCAGCGCGGCGGCGCTGTCCTCGGGTTCGCCCTGCTGGCCGACGACGATCTCGTGCCCGGCCACCTCGGACGAGGGCTTGTCGCCGGCGCGGACGAGGACGACCGGGCGGGCGGCCTCGGCGATCACCTGCTGGCCGACCGACCCCAGCAGGAACCCGACGACCGGGCCGTGCCCGCGGGAGCCGAGCACCAGCGACTCCGCGTCCGCCGCCGCGGCGAGAAGCGTCTCGACCGGGTGGCCCTCCAGGACGTCGGTGGTGACGGTCAGCCCCGGGTGCCGTTCGGTGACCGTGGCGACCGCCCGCTCGACGGCTTCGCCCACCCAGGCCCGATGGGCGTCGCGGTCGGCGGCCCCGGGCGCGCTGTCGGGCCGGTGCCTCCAGGCGTGCACCACGCGCAGCGCCGTGTCCCGCCGTACGGCCTCCCGCGCCGCCCAGGCGAGCGCCGCGAGGCTCTCGTCCGTCCCGTCGACCCCTGCCGTGATCGGGCCCGTCATCGCACTGCCTCCTGTGTCGTGATCACCTCGTACCGGGCCAGTCTTCACTACGCTGCCCGTCATGACCTTGGAATGGGAACAGGTGATCGTGGACTCGCACGACGCGGCGGCGCTCGGGCGCTGGTGGGCGGACGCGCTCGGCTGGGTGGTGGTGAACAACGCGCCCGACGAGTACGAGATCCGGCCCGCGCCGGACCGGCTGCCCGGCCTGCTGTTCGTCCCCGTCCCGGAGGGCAAGCAGGTCAAGAACCGGCTGCATCTGGACTTCCGGCCGGTCGACCAGCGGGCCGAGGTGAGCAGACTGCTGTCCCTCGGGGCACGGCACGCAGACGTGGGGCAGGGCGAGCAGCCGTGGGTGACGCTGACCGATCCGGAGGGCAACGAGTTCTGCGTCCTGGCGGCGCGGCGGTCGCCTTGACGGTGCGTGCCCCGTCCTGAACCGGGAGCGCACGCTCCGCGGTATCCCTGAGCGGACCGGGGCGATCGAACATACGATGGGCGGAGCCGGCGCGGGGTTCGCCGCGCGTCGGCGAGTCCTGACCGCTCTCGGGGTGGGAGACGTATGACACAGGCCGCCGAAACCGCGCGGACCGTCATCCTGACCGTGGACGACGATCCGGGGGTCTCCCGTGCCGTCGCCCGTGACCTGCGGCGCCGTTACGGCGCCGCGTACCGGATCGTGCGGGCGGAGTCCGGCGAGTCCGCGCTGGAGGCGTTGCGCGAGCTGAAGCTGCGCGGCGACCTGGTGGCGGTGATCCTGGCGGACTACCGCATGCCGCAGATGAACGGCATCGAGTTCCTCGAGCAGGCCCTGGACGTGTACCCGGGCGCCCGGCGCGTGCTGCTGACCGCGTACGCGGACACCAACGCGGCGATCGACGCGATCAACGTCGTCGACCTCGACCACTATCTGCTCAAGCCGTGGGATCCGCCGGAGGAGAAGCTCTACCCCGTCCTGGACGACCTGCTGGACGCCTGGCGGGCCAGCGACTACCGGCCGGTGCCGGCGACGAAGGTGGTCGGGCACCGCTGGTCGGCGCGTTCCTCGGACGTACGGGAGTTCCTGGCGCGCAACCAGGTGCCGTACCGCTGGTACTCCGCCGACGAGCCCGAGGGGGAACGGCTGCTGGCCGCGGCCGGGGCGGACGGGCGGCGGCTGCCGCTGGTGATCACCCCGGAGGGGACGCCGCTGGTCGAGCCGGACGCGCCGGAACTGGCCGCGCACGTGGGTCTGGCGACGACACCGGCGGCCGAGTTCTACGACCTGGTCGTCATCGGCGGCGGTCCGGCGGGACTGGGCTCGGCGGTGTACGGGGCCTCCGAGGGGCTGCGGACGGTGCTCGTGGAGCGGTCGGCGACCGGCGGGCAGGCCGGGCAGAGCTCCCGCATCGAGAACTACCTCGGGTTCCCCGACGGCGTGTCCGGGGCCCAGCTCACCGACCGGGCGCGCCGGCAGGCGACCAAGTTCGGCGCCGAGATCCTCACCGCGCGCGAGGTGACGGGGCTGGAGGTCAACGGGTCGGCGAGGGTCGTACGGTTCTCGGACGGCTCGGCGGTGGCCGCGCACAGCGTGATCCTCGCGACGGGTGTGTCCTACCGGCAGCTCGCGGCGCCGGGCTGCGACGGCCTGACCGGCGCTGGGGTGTTCTACGGCTCGGCGCTCACCGAGGCGGCCTCCTGCCAGGACCAGGACGTGTACATCGTGGGCGGCGCCAACTCGGCCGGGCAGGCGGCGATGTATCTGTCGCGGGGCGCCAAGTCGGTGACGCTGCTGGTGCGCGGCGAGTCGCTGGCGGCGTCGATGTCGTACTACCTGATCCAGCAGATCGACGAGGCGCCGAACATCGTCGTGCGCACCGGCACGGTCGTGGAGTCCGCGCACGGCGACGGGCGGCTGGAGCGGCTGACGCTGCGGGACGTGGAGAACGGCGAGACCGAATCCGTCGACGCGCAGTGGATGTTCGTGTTCATCGGCGCGGCCCCGCTGACCGACTGGCTGGACGGGACCGTGCTGCGCGACGAGCGCGGGTTCATCCTGGCCGGGCCCGATCTCACCGCGGACGGGCGGCCGCCGGCGGGCTGGGAGCTGGACCGGCCGCCGTACCACCTGGAGACCAGCATTCCCGGCGTGTTCGTGGCGGGCGACGCACGCGCCGAGTCGGCCAAGCGGGTCGCGTCCGCCGTCGGAGAGGGAGCCATGGCAGTGATGCTCGTCCACCGGTATCTGGAGCAGTCGTGAGCGGGCGGCGGATGCCGTGCAGCCCGGCGGAGATCGGCTCGCTGTTCCTGTTCGAGAAGCTCACCCCGGAGCAACTGGGCCGGCTGTGCGCCGAGGGGCGGGTGGAGAAGTTCGAGCCCGGGCCGGTGTACGCCGAGGGCGATCCGGCGACCTGCTTCTATGTGATGATCGACGGCACGGTCGTGCTGTCGCGGCGGGTCGGCGGGGACGACGTGGAGGTCACCCGCACCTCGCAGAGCGGGGTGTACGCGGGCGCCATGCAGGCGTATCTGGGCGACCGGGTGCGGCAGGTCTACAACAACTCGATGCGGGTGACGGAGCCGACGCGGTTCTTCGTGGTGCCGGCGGACGTGTTCGCGGACATCATGCGGGACTGGTTCCCGATGGCCGTGCATCTGCTGGAGGGCCTGTTCTTCGGTACGAAGAACACCCAGGCCGCTATCGGGCAGCGGGAACGCCTGCTGGCGCTCGGCTCGTTGTCGGCGGGACTCACGCACGAGCTCAACAACCCGGCCGCGGCGGCCGTGCGGGCCACGGCGACGCTGCGGGAGCGGGTCGCCAAGATGCGGCACAAGCTCGCGCTGATCGCCGAAGGGCCCTTCTCCCGGGACGCGCTGGCGAGTCTGATCGAGGTCCAGGAGCGCACCGCCGAGCGGGTCGCGAAGGCGCCGTCGCTCAGCCCTCTGGAGGCCTCGGACCGGGAGGACGCGCTCACCGAGTGGCTCGAGGACCACGGCATGGACTACGGCTGGCAGTACGCGCCGGTGTTCGTGCAGGCCGGACTGGACGTCGACTGGCTGGAGCAGGTCGCGGCGGCCGTTGCCCCGGAGATCCTGCCGAACGCGGTCGGCTGGCTGAACTACACCATCGAGACCGAGCTGTTGATGTACGAGATCGAGGACTCGACGACCCGGATCTCGCATCTGGTCGACGCGGCCAAGCAGTACTCGCAGCTGGACCGGGCGCCCTACCGGGTGGTGGACGTCCATGAACTCCTCGACAGCACGCTGCTGATGCTGTCGGGGAAGATCGGGCAGCGGATCGAGGTCGTCAAGGAGTACGACCGCACGCTCCCGGAGGTGCCCGCCTATCCGGCGGAGCTGAACCAGGTGTGGACGAACCTCGTGGACAACGCGGTGTTCGCCGTCAACAGCGCGGGCGGCGCGGGTACGTTGACCGTGCGCACGGCGCGGGAGGGCGACCGGCTGCTGGTGGAGTTCCGGGACACCGGTCCCGGCATCCCGGCGGACATCCGCAGCCGTATCTTCGACCCGTTCTTCACCACCAAGCCGGTCGGCGAGGGCACCGGTCTCGGTCTGGACATCTCCTGGCGGATCATCGTCAACAAGCACCACGGCAGCCTCCAGGTGGAGTCGACGCCGGGCGACACCCGCTTCCAGGTCCTGCTGCCCCTGACCGCGCCCGCACCCGAGTCCCAGCCCGAGTCCCAGCCCGCGGAGGAAGCCGTATGACCGAAGCCGACGCCATCGACCCGTCCGTCCCGCCGAGCGGCAGCGGCTGTGTGGACTGCGACGCGGTCGGGGGCTGGTGGTTCCATCTGCGACGCTGTGCGAGCTGCGGCCACATCGGCTGCTGCGATTCCTCCCCCGCCCAGCACGCGACCGCCCACTACAAGGCCACCGGGCATCCGATCGTGCGCAGCTTCGAGCCCGGCGAGGAGTGGTTCTGGGACTACTCGACCGATGAACTCTACGATTCCGGACCGGAGTTGGCGCCCCCGGCCAGCCACCCGGCGGACCAGCCGTCCCCGGGCCCCGCGGGCCGGGTGCCGGCGGACTGGGCGCAGATCCTGCGGCGGGGGTAGGGGCGCTCCGGCTCGGCGCGTGCGCCCCCCGGCACCTCTTCGCCACCCCGGCAACGGGGGTGAACGACCCTCGCGGGCATACAAGCTGCCCATACGCTCACGGAGCTCAGCCGTCGTACCGCAGGCACCAGGAGACCCGTGAACCACCGCACCACCGCAGCCGCTCTGGCGTCCTGCGCTCTCGCCGTCGCCGTACTCACCGCCTGTGGCTCGGGGGATCCGGCCGCGAGCCACAAGGAACCGGCGGCAGGGGAGCAGACGCCCGCGGTGGGCACCACGGCCCCGTCGGCGGGGTCGCGGGCACCGGCCGGAACGCCGTCCCCCGCCGCCTCCGGTGCGGCCTCCGCCACTCCGGAGGCGGCGGGCGGCAGTTCCAGGGCCGCCACGTCGCCCTCCGCGACGCGTCAGGCGGCGAAGGGCAAGGCGGCGCTGCCGCCGCGCCCCGACCGTGACGGCGAGGGCGCCTATGTGCGGGCGCTCACCGCGATCGACCCGGACATCGTGCACGACAAGGAGGACGAGGCCGTCGAGCGCGGCCGCGACCAGTGCGCCACGATCCACGACCACCCCGGGGACCGGGAGGAGCAGATCGGCGCCGCGATGCAGCGCTTCGTCTCTCCCGGTCACCCGGACGGCTTCGGCCGCGTCAAGAGCACACGGATCGTCGACGCCGTGCACACCAACCTCTGCCCCGACTACTGACGGGACGGAGCCGGATCGGCCCGGCCGGAGCCGTCAGCGCACGGCGGGCGGCACGTTCGCCGCGGTGACGTTGACGGCGGCCCAGGCCCTGTCCACCGTCTTGTACTCCACCCCGTCCCGGCCGTACAGGTCCCGGGCCGCCCTCAGCGTCGCGAGGCGCGCGTCGTGGAAGTCGGTCGTGGAGACCATGTAGCGGGTCAGGGCACGGTAGAAGATCTTGGTGGCCTTGGCCCGGCCGATGCCCTTCACCGCGGCGCCGTCGTAGGTCGGCGAGTCATAGGTGACCGCGCCGATCTTCTTCCGTCCGCTGCCCTCGGCGAGCAGGTAGTACGCGTGCGAGGAGACGCCGGAGCCGGCGTGGACCTCGGTGTAGTACGTCTCGGGCGACCAGTAGTCGATCGCGCCCTCGAGGACGTCCAGGGACGGCCGGTCGAGGCGGCGCAGGAACTTCTGGTCCAGGCCGAGCTTCTCGCCGACGAGGTAGTTCGGCGGGTTCTTGGGGTTGTTGGCGCTGAACTCGACGTTGGAGCCGAAGATGTCCGCGAGGGACTCGTTCAGCGACCCCGGCTCGCCGTACTGGTTGCCGTCTCCGTCGACGAAGGTCGGCTCCAGGCGGGCGGTCGCGTCGACGACGCCGTGGGTGAGCTCGTGGCCGGTGACGTCCAGGACGACGAGGGGCTTCTTGAACATGTCGCCGTCGCCGTCGCCGTACAGCATGCAGTCGCAGGCCGGGTCCCAGAACGCGTTGGCCACCTTGTTGCCGAAGTGGACCATGGCGCGGGCGCCCTTGCCGTTGTTCTCGATGCCCTTGCGGCCGAAGGTCTTCTTGTAGAAGTCCAGCGTCTGGATGACGCCGTACTGGGCGTCGACGGCGGCGCTGGCGCGGCTGGAGAGGGCGCCGTTGCCCCACTTGTTGGTGGTGCTGGTGAACTTCGTGCCGCGCGCGAAGTTCTCCTGCTCCTTGTTCTTGGCGTCCCGGGTCTCGGTGCCCCAGTGGGTGGGGTCCTTGAGCAGATAGCTGCGGGCCGCGGTGCGGGTGGTGGTGAGCGGCACCTTGCCGACGAACAGGGAGCTGCCCGTGCCCTTGGCGGTGGTGGGGTAGCGGGCGGCTGCCGAGGGGGCCGCCGTGAGACGGGCGGACAGCGGGGCGATGCCGGTGGCGGGGTCGAGGGTCTCGCCTCGCTCGCGCAGGGTGTCGACCAGGCCGGGCGAGAGGAACTCGTCGCTGTCGGGCGTGTTGCTGCGCACCTTGCCGGTGACGGCGTCCACGACGACCGTGCGGGAGCCGCCGGCCTCGGTGGTGTCGCTGTCGGTCACCTGGACCTGGTAGGCGAGCGCGGAGGCGCCGCCGCGGGCGTCCACGACGAGTTCGGCGGTCCCCGCGTCGCCCTTGGCCACGGCGGCGGCCTTGGCCTCGGCCTCGGCGGCCGTCAGCTCGGCCCGCACGGTGGCGGGCGCGACCTTGTGGTCCGCGGCGCGGGTCGCACCGGCGTAGGCGAGGCTCTTGGTGAGGTGGACGACGAGGTCGCCGCCGAGGACGGGCATGCCCTGGTGGGTCCGGACGAACCGGACGTGGCGGGCGCCCTCGGGGTCGATCAGCACGTCCTGCGGCTGAAGGGCGTCGTCCTGACCGACGCCGGTGGCCGAGGCGTGGGCGAAGGCGGCGGCACGGGCGGCCCGCACGACGGCGGTGCCCTGGGCGTCGGCGGTGGTCGTGGCCCGCGTCTCCCCCGCGGACGGGCCCGCGAAGGCCGTGCCTGCCAGGCCCGTGGCGGCCGTGGTGACGGCGACGGCGACCGCCAGCATGCGTATGGGTGCGCTACGCAAAGGTGAGGGTTCCTTCGTTCAGGCGGCGTGGGTTCCCCAACCGCCGTGAGACATGGCGCCGTTGGGCGCCAAGGGGCTGGTCGGGCCCCGGAGGCCCACCCTTACGGATGCGTCATGCACATGTAAAGCCGAAATCATCGCTTTGCGGGGCTTACATGGCGATACTTGGCGAATCCGAGACGCACGGTGATCGGCGAGCGCCGAACTGTGCGTCGCCTGTGGAGATGTGACACGACGGCAGGAGGTTCCCCCGGGTGCATGTGACGGATCTCGCATCGCCGACCCGCCGGCGGAGACGGCTCGGCGGCCTCTCGACGGCGGTGTGCGCCGCTGCCACGGCCTTGTCCCTGCTGCCGGCGCCGACGGTGGCCGCGCCCGGGCGGCCGGCCGCCGCCACGGGCCTGCCGCAACCCGACCTGACCGGTCTGCGGGGTGTGCTGCGCACGGCGGTGGGCCAGGGGGCGCCCGGGGCCATGGCGCGGCTCGACGACCACGGCACGGTGCACAAGGTCGCCGTGGGAGTCGCCGACCGGCGGACGGGCCGGGCGCTGAGCACCGCGGACCGCTTCCGCATCGGCAGCGTCACCAAGACGTTCTCCGCGGTCGTCCTCCTGCAACTGGTGGACGAGGCCCGACTGTCGCTCGACGCGCCGGTCGACCGCTATCTTCCGGGGCTGCTCCCCGACGACCGGATCACGGTCCGCCATGTCCTGAGCCACCGCAGCGGCCTGTACGACTACAGCGACGATCTGTTCGCCCGGTCCGTCTCCGGCTTCGAGGCGGTCCGTACGAAGGTGTTCACCTACCGCCAACTGATCGACCGCTCCCTGCGCCACGCCCGCACGACCTCGCCCGGCGGCGCCTACTCCTACTCCAACACCAACTTCGTCGTCGCGGGACTGCTCATCGAGAAGCTGACGGGGCAGCCGGTGGCCACCGCGTACCGCAGGCGCGTCATCGAGCCCCTCCGGCTGCACGACACCTTCTACGTCCACCCCGACACCGCGATCCCCGGCCGGCACACCCGTGGCTATCTCACGCCGGACGCACCGGGCGGGGCGCTGGTCGACGCGACCCGGCAGACGGTGTCCTGGGCGCAGAGCGCGGGCGCCCTGATCTCCAGCACCGAGGATCTCGACACGTTCCTGTCGGCGCTGCTGCGGGGCAGGCTCATGTCGGCCGGCGCGCTGAAGGAGATGCGCCGCTGGGTCCCGGCGGGCGCCACCCAGTCCTACGGCCTCGGGCTGCGGCGCCGCAAGCTGTCCTGCGGGGTCTGGGTGTACGGGCACACGGGCGCCGTACAGGGCTACTACACCTACGCGTTCACCTCGTCCGACGGCCACCGCACCCTCACCGCCCTCGCCAACGCCTCCAACAGCTCAAAGGTCCATACGGCGATGCTGCGCACCCTCGACCCGACATTCTGCGGCAAGCCCCCGACCCACCGTCGGACCACTGCCCCACGGGATACGGCCGAGGACCTCCGGCGGGGCGGGAACCCCGTGCGTCGGGCGGCCGTTGTCCTGGCACCGCCCCGGTGAGGTGGGGGCGATGACATCAGGGCGGCAGGATGAGCGAGTTGGTTCCCGGTGGCAATCTGACCCTTCCGGGTGGGGTTCTCGCCGTTCGGGTGCCGGGGCCCTTCGACGTGTGCGCCCTGGTGACGGACGACAGCGGGAAGGTCGGCGGTGACGCCGACTTCGTGTTCTACAACCAGCCGACGGCACCCGGGGCGGCGCTCCGGGGCGACACGCTCACCCTGGAGCCCGGCCGGCTGCGCGCCGGCGCCACCCGGGTGACGGTGGTGATCAGCGCCGCCGAACCGGGCACCCCGCCGGCCCGGCTGCCCGCCCCCACCCTCCAGGTCACCGATTCCCGTGGCCGTGAACTCGCCCGGTTCGCCCCGCCCGCCCCGCGCCAGGAGACGGTCCTGCTCCTCGCGGAGGTCTACCGGCGGGGCCCGTCGTGGAAGCTCAGGGCGCTCGGTCAGGGCTACGCGGACGGCCTGGCGGGGCTGGCCAGGGACTTCGGCGTGGACGTCCTCGACGACACCCCGACCCCGGGGCACGGCCTCCTCGCGCCGGCGCCGCACACCCCGTCCGCCGACCCCGACGGCTTCCTGGCCCTCGTCAACCCGGCCCGGGCCGCCGCCGGTTCGCCGCCCGTCTCGCTCGACGCCCGGCTGGCGTCGGCCGCGCGGGCGCATGCCTCCGCCATGGCCGAGGCCGGTCGGCTCGGGAGCGAGGGGCGGGACGGCGTCTCGCTGCACCAACGGGTCACGGCCGCCGGATACACGTATCTCGCCGTGGGCGAGCACCTGGTCTCCGGGCCGCGCTCCCCCGCCGAGTTCGTCGACTACTGCCTGCGCACCGACCAGGCGAGCCGCACCCTGCGGGACCGGGCGTTCACCCATGTCGCCCTGGCGCAGGCGACGGACCCCCGCGGCGGGATCACGTACTGGACAGCGCTGTGGGCGAGCCCCCTCACCGCGGACGGTCTGGCGCGTACGACCGCCGAGGTCGTGGACCTCACCAACCGCGAGCGGACCCGCGCGGGGCTGCGGCCCCTCGCCGTGGACGCGCGGCTCGCCACCGCCGCGCAGGCGCACTGCGCGGACATGGTGGCGCGCGCCTTCTACTCCCACACCTCCCCGGAGGGCACCCAGCCCTGGGACCGGGCGGCCGCCGCGGGTTCCACCCGGCGGACGATCGGCGAGAACATCGCCTGCGGCCAGCGCTCGGCCGCCGAGGTCGTGGAGGGCTGGATGAACAGTCCCGGCCACCGCGCCAACATCCTCAAGCCCGCCTTCACCCACATCGGCGTCGGCTACGCGGGCGGCGGCCCGTCGGGCACCTACTGGACCCAGCTCTTCGGCGCCTGACCGGCAAAGGAGAAATCCCCCGTGACGGTATCCGGCCGAAATGCGCCGTGACCTCCGAGAGCGCTTTCGCCGGAGCCCGATCAGACCGTCCTGATCTTGTTTACCCCTGGTTACACGCCCGGACGGCCCCCGGTAATTTCTTTTCCTCGCACATACGACCGGCATCCTTGAATAAAAGACAGCAATCACGCCGGAGTCGTGGTCCATTTGAACGGACCCCCACGCGTCCCCCGTACTTCTGGGAAAGGGAGAACACCGGGGGTTCAGCGAAGGATGACCATGGTCAAGGCGCATGTCTCCACGCACGAGTTGGTCGCCGGAAGGTACCGGCTCCTCGACGTCGTACACCGCGAGACCAATCGGGTCAGCTGGTACGGCGAGGACGTGCAGGGGGCGCGGCCGTGCCTGGTCACCCGGGTCGGTCTGCCGTCCGACCTGGGCGAGGAGGAGGCGTGCCAGGCCGCCGACCGGGTGATGCGGATGTCGGAGACGATGGCCCAGGTGTGCCCCGGCCGGATCGCCACGGTCGTCGACGCGACGGTGGACGGGGGTTCCCTGTGGACGGTCACGGAGTGGATCGACGGACTGCCGCTCGGTCAGCTGATGGACCAGAAGGGCCCCTTCGGCCCGGGCAGGGCGGCCACGATCGGACTGCAGCTGCTCGATGTCCTGGAGGCCGCGCACGGCGAGGGCATCACACACGGCGAGCTCAGCCCGGGCCAGGTGTTCGTACGGGCCCGGGGCCCGCTCGTGGTCACCGGCTTCGGGCTGGCGGGCGCGACACTCGTCCCGAGGCTGGCGGCACCGTCGTACGCCTCCCCGGAACAGGCCCGTGACGAGCGGATCGGCCCGGCGGCGGACCTCTGGGCGCTGGGCGCGATCCTCTACACGCTGCTCGAGGGGCGCCCTCCGTACCGGGACCGGGACCGGCCCGAGAGCACGCTGCGGGGCGTGGACCGGCTGCCGCTGCGCACCCCGCTGCGGGCGGGCCCGCTCACCGCGACCGTGCAGGGCCTGCTGCGCAAGGAATCCCGGGAACGGCTGACCCGGACGACGGTCCGTCAGGCGCTCGCCCGGGTGCTGGACGAGGACCCGCACACCATCCTGCCGACGCCCCGGCTGCGGCGGGCGTGTGCCGCGGCCCGGCACATCGGACCGCAGTGGAGCGGGCGGGCCATGGCCGCCGGGACGGCGCTGGCCGTCGTCACGGTCGCGGTCGCCGCGCTCGCCGTGACCCACCAGCTGCCCGGCACCGCCGACACCGCGGCCGGTGGCGCCCAGGCCCAGCCGTCGGTGTCCACCGGGCCTTCCGGGGAGGACGCCGAGGCGGGCGACAGAGCCACACCGGCGCCGAGCACGCCCGCCGCCGGCGGCTCCGCCACGCCTTCGCGGTCCGGTACCCCGTCGGGCGCCCCGTCCTCCCCGGCGGCCTCGATCGACGCCCTTCCCGACGGTTTCCGCGTCTACCACGCCCCCGAGGGTTTCTCGGTGGCGCTGCCCAAGGGGTGGAAGCGGGTGGACACCCAGCAGCAGGGCGATGTGGCGTACCGGGTCACCTTCGGCGCGGACGGCGATCCGCGCACGCTGGCGGTGACGTACAGCACGCAGGCCGGTCCGGACCCGGTGGCCGTCTGGCGCGACGAGGTGGAGCCGTCGCTGAAGAAGCAGGACGGCTTCCGGCGGATCGGTGACATCGAGGCGACGACGTACCAGGGGTACAAGGCCGCCGACATGGAGTGGATCGTCGACGTCGACGGCACCCGGACGCGGACCTTCGGGCGCGGCTTCCTCCTGGGCGGCGGCCGGAGCTTCTCCCTGCGCTGGACGACGCCCGCCGCCGACTGGGACAAGGCCGCCAACCGGCAGGCCCTGGACACGTTCCTCGACACGTTCCGACCGGGCTCGCCCTCCTGACCCGGTCGACCCGTTTCCCTCTCGGACGGCCGGAGATTCGGGGCGTGTGGTGCGACTTCTCGGTGACCTCGGACCACTACTTCCCCTGGCTGCGTTCCCAGGGCCACTCTCCGTGGAGATCATCCGCGCCCTGTTCGAGGGCGGGCACGTGACCCGGCACGGCGGGCACTACGACATGGACTCGGCGCGCCCGTGGGACCTGCCCGACACGCCGCCGCCGATCGGCATCGCCGTGTCGGGCGGGCGGTTGCGCCGGGTGGCAAACCCTCGTCAACGGGTCCATATAGGCTGCGGTTCTGCACGCATGTCCGTCCCGCAGCCTCCCGAGGAGACCATCCGTGACCCTGGCGATCGACCTGCCCGAGACGTCCGCCGAGGACGGCCCCGCACCCCTGTCCGACCTCGTGGCGCGTGACGCGCGGGAGTTCGGAGTGTACGCGCGCACCGGAGGCTGGGCGTTCGCCCTGCTGGTGGCGCGCAGTGTGCGCCCGGGCGGGCAGGGCGCGGACGAGACGCCGAAGGTGTCGGCCAAGGAGTTCGCGGAGCTGGCGGGCTGCTCGCCGGAGCGGGTGATGCGCTACTACAAGGCGTGGGACCGGGCCGCGGACGACGGGCTCGTCCCGCAGTTCGAGGAGCTGGCGCCGGGCCAGGAGGTGGAGCTGCCGGACGCCGACGTCTGGCTCGCGTACTACGTCTCCCGCAACAGCGCCACCTCCGAGCGCGGCACGGCGATCAGCGAGGCCGCCGAGGCGGAGGGCATCCGGCCGACGAAGGCGCTGGAGGTCGCGGAGAACCCGACGGCCCTGCGCGCCGCGATCCTCGCCGACCCCTCCACGGCCCGCGCGGCCCGCACCGCGCTCCTGGACCGGATCAAGGAGGACCCGGAGCTGCAGTCCGCGCTGGCCCGGGACGTCGTGCGCACCGACGACCTGAAGAAGGCGGTGGCGACCGAGAGCCGCTCGGCCGACCGCATCGGGTACGTCCGCCAGATCGCCGAGTCCGGCCAGGTGAAGACGCCCGCGGGGCAGACCATCGACGCGCCGGTGGAGCTGCGCCGGGAGGCCGAGCGGCATCTGTCGCTGATCGACGAGCTGGACGAGGGCGAGGACGCCGGCGAGTGGGCGTCCGAGGCGTACGACACGATGAAGAACCTCGTCGTGGAGACCGTGGAGGCCGACCCCGAGCTGCGGGTCCAGGAGCGGCGCACCAAGTTCTACAGCAGCCTCCAGCGGGCGACGAAGGTGTTCGAGGAACTGACCTTCGACGACGCGCAGGAGTTCTACGAGGACGACATGGTGCAGCAGTTGGAGGAGCTGCAGCACGCGATCGGCTCCTGCATCGCGTCGCTGCGCGGGGCGCGCCCGGCCGCCGGGGCGGCCGAATAGCCGTACGGCGTCTCCACCGTCTCACTTCGACGTGTTCTCACTTCGACGTGTTCTCACTTCGACGTGTGCCGGAAGCGGGCCCACAGCGGCAGGCCGAACCAGCACAGCAGGTACCAGGCGACCACGGCGACGACCAGCCAGACGACGTGGTCGCCGTGGGTCGCGACGCGCAGGATCAGCAGCAGTGCGCACGTCATGGTGGCGAGGAGCAGCAGCAGGCCGACGAAGGTCAGCCGGGAGGCCCAGGCCACGGCCCGCGGTTTGATGCGCCGGCCCGACACCAGCCGGTGCAGGGACACCGGTCCGATCAGGGCGCCGGTGGCGGAGGCGCCCAGGACGACGGTGGTGATGTAGATGGCCTGGTCGGTGTCGTTCAGGGTGGTGTACTTCGGGGTGAACGCCACGGTGAGCAGGAATCCGAACAGGATCTGGACGCCGGTCTGGGCCACCCGAACCTCCTGGATGAGGTCGACCCACATGCGGTCGGCCCGCTCCTCCGGGGTCTCGTCGCGGCCCGTGCCACGCTCTGCCGGATCCATGCGACCCGGGTAACCCGGGCCGCCGATCTTCAAACGTGCGGATCTCCCCTTACCAGCGGGTCCCGACTTACCAGCGGGTCCCGACTTACCAGCGGGTCTCGACCTGCTCCTTGATCCGCCGGTCGTACAGGTCCCGGATCGCCGTCAGGGTCTGCTCGGACAGCGCGGGCAGCCGGGCGGCGTCCGCGTTGACGCGGGCCTGCTCGGGCGAGCGGGCGCCCGGGATCACCGTGGTCACGCCGGGCTGCTGGACGATCCAGCGCAGGGCGAGCTGGGCCGGGGTGTACCCCTCGGGTGCGAGGGCGGCGAACTCGGCGGCGGCCTCGACGCCGGTGGTGTAGTCGACGCCGGAGAAGGTCTCGCCCTGGTCGAAGGCCTCGCCGTGCCGGTTGTAGGTGCGGTGGTCGTTCTCGGGGAAGACGGTGTCCTTGGTGTACTTGCCCGACAGCAGGCCGGAGGCGAGCGGGACGCGCGCGATGATGCCGACGCCGGCCTCGCGGGCCGCCGGGAGCACCTCGTGCAGCGGCTTCATACGGAACGGGTTGAGGATGATCTGGACGCTGGCCACGCCGGGGCGGGCGATGGCGGTCAGGGCCTCGGCGGCGGTCTCCACGCTGACGCCGTAGTGGGCGATGCGCTCCTCCTCGACGAGGGTGTCGAGGGCGTCGAAGACCTCGTCGCTGGAGTAGACGGGGGTGGGCGGGCAGTGCAGCTGCACCAGGTCGAGGCGGTCGACGCCGAGGTTGCGGCGGGAGCGGTCGTTCCAGGCGCGGAAGTTGTCCAGGACGTAGTTTTCCGGGATCTGTTCGACCCGTCGGCCCATCTTGGTGGCGACCAGCACATGCAGGTCGGGGCGACTGCCGAGGAAGGTGGCGATGGTCTGCTCGCTGCGCCCGTCGCCGTAGACGTCGGCGGTGTCGAAGAAGGTCACCCCCGACTCGGCCGCAGTCTCCAGCACCGTGAGGGCTTCCTTGTCGTCGACGTCTCCCCAGTCGGCGCCCAGTTGCCAGGTGCCGAGACCGACGACGGACGCATGCTGACCGGACCTGCCGAATTCGCGCTCTTCCATGGCGTCAGTCTGTCATCCGTCCAGGCCCGGCGCGGAATCGGCGGCTCCGGCCCGGGCGCAGGGAGACAGGCGAATCGTTCACTCACATGGGTGATCGTGTTCGAAGGACGGGGATCGGATGTCGACGGACGCCTAGCGTGTGCCCGTGACTGATCGTTCAGTGAGCAACTTCCGACCGGGAGACCCCTCCTGGACCCGACGCGGCTTTCTGCGCTCCGCCGCCGCGCTGGCCGCCGTCCCCGTCCTGGTGGCCGCCGATCCGGCCGTCGCGGCGGAGCAACTGCCCGATTTCCCGGCGGGCGTGGCGCTCTCGCGCACGGCATACCGCAACTGGGACGGCGAGATCACCGTGACCGGGCTGTGGGCGTGCGCGCCGGCCGGCCCGGAGCAGGTGGCCGACGTCGTCAACTGGGCCTGGCGGCACGGCTGGACGGTCCGGGCCCGGGGCTCCTCGCACGGCTGGTCGCCGCTGACCGTCCCGGCGGACACGCCCGCCGACGCCCGGATCCTGCTGGTCGACACCGGCCCTCATCTCACCGGCCTGTCCCTGGACTCGGCGAGCGCGGTGCGCGTCGGCACCGGGGTGACGCTGGAGACGCTGCTCACCTTCCTCGAAGGGCACGGACTCGGGGTCACCGCCTCGCCCGCGCCCGGCGACCTCACGCTGGGCGGGGCGCTGGCGATCGACGCGCACGGCACGGCGGTTGCGGCGCGGGACGAGGAGCGGCCGCCCGGGCAGACGTACGGCTCGCTCAGCAACCGGGTGCTGGAGCTGACGGCGGTGGTGTGGGACGCGGGCGCCGGGGCGTACGCGCTGCGGACGTTCCACCGCGACGAGGCGGACTGCGCCGCGCTGCTCACGCATCTCGGGCGGTCACTGGTGACCGAGGTGGTGCTGCGGGTCGGGGCGAACGCCGACCTGCGGTGTGTGAGCCGTACGGACATCCCGGCGAAGGAACTGTTCGCGGCGCCCGGCGCAGCCCGGGGGCGGACGCTGGCGAGCTTCCTGGAGGCCGAGGGGCGGGTGGAGGCGATCTGGTTCGCGTTCACCGAGTTCCCCTGGTTCAAGGTGTGGTCGGTCGAGCCGACGAAGCCGCTCACCTCGCGGCGCGTGACCTCGCCGTACCCCTACCCCTTCTCGGACAACGTGCCGACCGTGGTGGCGGATCTCGCGGGGCGGATGGTGTCGGACGCGGCCTGGTACCTGGCGCCGGTGCTCGGCAACGCCCAGCTCGACGCGGCCTCGCTGGGGCTGGTGGCGACGCTGTCGGCGGACGTCTGGGGGCCCTCGAAGAACACCCTGCTGTACATCCGGCCGACCACGCTGCGGGTGCACGCCAACGGGTACGCGGTGCTGACCGGCCGGGACCAGGTGCAGCGGGTGGTGGCCGAGTTCACCGCGTTCTACCGGGAGCGGCTCGCGGCGTACGCGGCACTGGGGCGCTTCCCCGTGAACGGCTCGGTGGAGATCCGGGTCACCGGGCTGGACGACCCGGCGGAGGCCGGCCTCGCCGGTGCCCGCGCGCCGTCGCTGTCCGCGCTGCGGCCCGACCCGGGGCACCCCGAGTGGGACACCGCCGTCTGGCTGGACGTGCTGACGCTGCCCGGGACGCCGTACGCCGACGCGTTCTTCCGGGAACTGGAGCGGTTCCTGCTGTCGGCGTACGACGGGACGGACGCCCTCACCCGGGTGGAGTGGTCGAAGGGGTGGGGGTACACGGACGAGGCGGCCTGGAGCGACGAGGAGGTGCTGGGGACGGTCGTGCCGGAGTCGTTCGGTACGGCGGCGTGGGGCGAGGCCGCGGCCACGCTGGAGCGGCTGGACCCGCACCGGGTGTTCCGCGCCCCGCTGCACGAGCGGCTGTTCCCGTGACCGCCCTCTAGGGCGTCAGCTGGGCCTGGACCGTCGGGCCGTAGCGGTCGACGATCTCCTCCACCGGCATCGCGCGCAGCGCCTCGCCCCGGGCGATGCCGAACATCACGCCCAGGCCGAGGAGGGTGGCGAGGGCGAGTTCGGCGCGGTTGCGCGCATCGGGGCCGCCGAGGCGGGCGGCGAGGCGTTCGGTGACCTGGGTGCGGAAGTTGGCGCGCAGGATGTCGCCGTGGTCGCCGTGCAGGGGGGCGAACGCGATCCGCAGGACGGGGTCGGCGCCGCGCTCGCGCTGGCCGACCACGACATGCCGGACCATGTGCCGGCCCAGGTCCTCCACGGGGGCGTCGAGGAGCGCGGCGGCGTCCTCCTCGAAGGACATCACGCGGGCGAAGAGGGCGTCCTTGTTGCCGAAGTACTTCAGGACCAGCGGCGGGCTCACCCCGGCCCGCTCCGCGACGGCCTTGAGGGTGATGTCCGCGTGGGCGTGGCGGGCGAGGAGATGCCGGGCGGCCCGCAGGATGGCCGCCTTCGTCGCCTCGGCGTCTCGGCGGGCGGGGGCGGGCGAGGCGCCCGCGGTCGCACGGGTACCGGGTGTGGTGTTCACGGTGTTCATGCTCCCTCCATCGCCTCGTCCCCGGTGGCGGGGGTGCGGTCGCGGGCGGGGCCGGCGGCCTCGGACTCGGGGTCGGGGTCGGGGTCGGGGTCGGGGTCGCCGGGGATGGTCAGCGCCACCGCGCAGGCCGCCAGGGCGACCGCGCCCGCCATCGCGAAGGCCAGCAGGTAGCCGTGCAGGGTGGGCACCGGGGCGCCCCCGACGAGGCCGGTGTGGTGGACGAGGACGGCGGCGACGGCGGCGCTGGAGACGGCCTGTCCGATGGTGCGCATCAGGACGTTGACGCCGTTCGCCGAGGCGGTCTGCCCGGCCGGCACCGCGTGCAGGATCAGGGCGGGCAGCGCGGAGTAGGCGAGCGTGGTGCCGGTGGCCACGACCGTCGCGCCCACCATGATCATCCACAGATCGCGGCTGTCGGCGATGCGTACGGCGTATCCGACGGCGATGACGGCGGCGCCCAGCGCGAGGGTGACGCGCGGACCCCGGGCGGCGGAGATCCGGGCGGAGAGCGGGGAGAGCAGCAGCATGACGACGCCACCGGGCAGCAGGCACAGGCCCGTCTGGACGATGGAGAGCCCGAGGCCGTAGCCGCTGGCCCTGGGCGCCTGCACCAGCTGGGCGGTCACCAGGGAGTTGGCGTAGAACGCGAAACCGGTGAGCAGCGCGGCCACATGGGAGAGGCCGACCCGGGGCCGGGACACCAGCCGCAGATCCACCAGCGGCCGCGCGGCGCGCAGTTGCCGCCACCACCACAGGGCGAGGACGACGACGGCCGCGAGGAAGAGGCCCACGATCCTGGCGCTGCCCCAGCCCCACTGGCCGCCCTGGGACACGGCGAGCAGCAGACAGACCAGCCCGACGGCGAGTCCCAGCGCGCCCGACACGTCGAACCGGCCGGGCTCGCGCACGGGCGACTCCGGCACCGCCCAGCGGATCAGCGCGACGCCGGTGGCGCCGAGGGCGGCGGTGACCCAGAACATCGTGTGCCAGTCGGCGTACTGGATGACCATGGCCGCCGCGGGCAGGCCGAGCGCGGCGCCGATGCCGACCGTGGAGCTCATCAGCGCGATCGCGGAGCCCCGGCGCTCGGCGGGCAGTTCGTCGCGCAGGATGCTGATGGACAGCGGTACGACGGAGGAGGCGGCGCCCTGGAGGGCGCGGGCCGCGATGAGCACACCGATCTCGGAGGTCAGCGCGCAGATCACCGAGCCGGTGGCCATCAGGGTGAAGGACAGCAGCAGGACCCGTCGCTTGCCGTACATGTCCCCGGCGCGGCCGAGCACCGGGGTGAGGACGGCGCCGGAGAGCAGGGAGGCGGTCACCATCCAGGAGACCGCGGCGGGCGAGGCGCCGGTCAGCCGGGGCAGGTCGGGCAGAAGGGGGACGACGACGGTCTGCATGACCGCCATCAGAATCCCGCAGTAGGCCAGGACCGGGATCGCGAACCGGGCTCTCGGGCCGGCGTCTTCCCTAGTCGGGGCGGATATCGGAGCGGGCGACGCCATGGGGACTCCAGCGGCCGGCGCAGCGGCGAAGAATGGGTGAATGTGAATTCACCGTAGCAGTGAATTCACATTCACCCAAGTGGGCGACGCCCTTCCGAGGGTCCGGCGGGTGCTACTTCCGGGCCGCCAGGGCCCTGGTGTGGGCATTGCGGGCGATCTTCGGCCCGAGCCAGCGCTTGAACCGGCGCAGCGCCTCCAGCTGTCCTGCGGCCCGGTCGAGGCGGTAGTAGAGCTGGGGCGGGACGTACGGCAGCAGGGGCGAGTGGCGCTGGCCGAGCAGGGCGAACATCCGCTCCGGGGGGAGGTCGATGTACCGGGTGAGGTTCTCGTACCACTGGGCGCTGTAGCGGGCGGCGCTCTGCTGGGGCAGCAGGGCGGTCCGGCGTTCGTGTTCGTAGCGGGCGAGGGCCCGTGGAACGCCGTCGCTCGCGGCGAGCGCGTCGGCGAGGGCGAGCGAGTCCTCCAGGGCGAGGGTGGTGCCGGCGCCGATGGAGTAGTGGGTGGTGTGGGCGGCGTCGCCGAGGAGGACCAGGTTGTCGCGGTGCCAGGTGCGGTTGGTGAGGGTGCGGAAGGTCAGCCACGGGGAGCCGCCGTCGGCGGCGGCCCGGCCGATCAGGGGGTGGCCGTCGAGGATGTGCGCGAAGAGCTTCTCCAGCAGGGCCAGGCCGTCCGCCTCGCTCGCCCGGTCCAGGCCGAGCCCGGCGCAGGTCTCGGGGGCGCACTCGATGACGCAGGTGCTCTGCGCGGTGCTGAAGGGGTAGCCGTAGCACCAGATCCAGCCGTGTTCGGTCTCCACGAAGGCGAAGGTGAAGGAGTCGAAGACCTTGCTGGTGCCGAGCCAGACGTAGGAGTTGCGGCCGGGTGCGAGTTCGGCGCCGAAGTGGTCGGCGTGCCGGGTGCGCAGGGCGCTGTGGACGCCGTCCCCGGCCACGACCAGGTCCGCGTGCGGAAGGTCGTCCGGGGTGACCTCGCACTCGAACTCCAGCCGTACGCCGAGTGCGCGGGCGCGTTCCGCGAGGATCTCCAGGAGTTTGTGGCGGCCGATGCCGTGGCCCTCGTCGCCGGGTCTGCGGGTCGACAGGTCCCGTACGTGGGCGACGCCCTGGTTCCACACGACCGAGTGCTCCTCGATCGCGCGGGCCGACTCGGGGTCGCGGGCGCGGAGCTTGTCGAGGAGCCCCTGCCAGTAGGTGACGCCCCAGCCGTACGTCGAGCCCTCGGGGTTGCGCTCGAGGACGGTGACGTCGTGGGACGGGTCCTGCAGTTTGAGCAGGACGGAGAGATACAGGCCGGCGGGCCCGCCGCCGACACAGGCGACCTTCACGCACACCCCTTGAAATGACCAGACGTGATGGATTGACGACGCAGAGTAGCAGTGCGGGGACCCCCTCCCGGGACGTCCCGTCTCCCGGTTTCCGCCACTTTCTGCACGTGAGCCACACCACGGGCGGTGCGTCCCCGCGCGAAAGATCACCGGAAGGTGATGCTCCACGGAAAGGAATTGCCCGTTCCGGCCCCGCCCCGACCCCTGACGCGCCAAGATCATCTTGGTTCAAGATTGCACGACATGTAAGTGATTGTCCGGATCACGGCCAACCGGTCCCGAACGATTTCTCCCGCCCCCGATGTCCTCGATAGGCATGCCGGGTCGGCACCCGAACGCACCTCAGGAGATCCCGCATGCCCGACCTCAGCCGCCGTCGCGCGCTCACCGCCGCGACCGCCCTCGCCGGCGCCACGGCGCTCGCCGTCCCCGCCGCCGCCCGGGCGAGCGCCCCCGCGCACGACCACGACGCGCACCACGACTCCCCCGCCGCCTTCGACGAGGTCTACCGGGGCCGCCGCATACAGGGCCGGCCGTCCTCGGCCGGCGGCCACCACCACGGCGGCGGCTACGCCGTGTCCGTGGACGGCGTCGAACTGCACGTCATGCGCAACGCCGACGGCACCTGGATCAGCGTCGTCAGCCACTACGCCCCGGTGCCGACCCCGAGGGCCGCCGCCCGGGCCGCGGTCGACGAACTGCAGGGCGCCCGGCTGCTGCCCTTCCCCACATCGCCCGCCAACTGACCTTCCCGCACGCCTCTTTGGAGCATCCGCACATGACCGTCCGCAAGAACCAGGCGTCCCTGACCGCCGAGGAGAAGCGGCGTTTCGTCGCCGCCGTCCTCGAACTGAAACGCAGCGGCCGCTACGACGACTTCGTCACCACGCACAACGCGTTCATTCTCGGCGACACCGACAACGGCGAGCGCACGGGCCACCGTTCGCCCTCGTTCCTGCCGTGGCACCGCAGATTCCTGCTGGAGTTCGAGCGGGCGCTGCAGTCGGTGGACACGTCGGTGGCGCTGCCGTACTGGGACTGGTCCACCGACCGCTCTGCGCGTTCCTCGCTGTGGGCGCCGGACTTCCTCGGCGGTACCGGGCGCAGCCGGGACGGGCAGGTGATGGACGGGCCGTTCGCCGCGTCGGCCGGGAAGTGGCCGATCAACGTCCGGGTGGACGGCCGCACCTATCTGCGCCGGTCCCTCGGCACGAGCGTGCGCGAGCTGCCGACGCGGGCCGAGGTCGACTCGGTGCTGGCGATGTCGACGTACGACATGGCGCCCTGGAACAGCGGCTCCGACGGCTTCCGCAACCATCTGGAGGGATGGCGCGGGGTCAATCTGCACAACCGGGTGCACGTCTGGGTCGGCGGACAGATGGCGACCGGGGTCTCCCCCAACGATCCGGTGTTCTGGCTGCACCACGCCTACATCGACAAGCTGTGGGCCGAGTGGCGGCGCCGGCACCCGGGGTCGGCGTACCTGCCGGGCGGCGGGACGCCGGACGTCGTGGATCTGAACGAGACGATGAAGCCCTGGAACGACACGACCCCGGCGGCCCTGCTCGACCACACCCCGCACTACACGTTCGACGTCTGATCGGGCGGTCAGGCGGTCAGGCCTCGGCCGTCCGGCACTCGGGGTGACCCCAGCCCTGGGCGTTCTTGGCGATCTGCTCGCCGGCCGCGTAGCCCCGGCCGCACACACAGCGGCCGGGGAACTTGGCCTTGATCGTGCGGGCGGACGCACCACTGCGGGTGGCCGAACCGCCGCTCCGGCGGGGTGACTTGGCCCCGCCGGTGCGGGCCTGCTTCGGGGTGTCCGGGGACGGCGGCGGCTCCGGGGAGCCCTGCTCGCTGCCCGCCGCCCGCTGGACGCTCGCCGCCTGGCTGGCGGCGCGGTCGGCGAAGTCGTTGAGCGGGTCGCCGTCGACCTGGTGGGCGGGTACGTAACGGAACTCGACCGCGCGGCCGTCGAGCAGTTCGTCGATGCGGACGACGAGTTCCTGGTTGGCGACCGGCTTGCCCGCGGAGGTCTTCCAGCCGTTGCGCTTCCAACCGGGCAGCCAGGTGGTGACGGCCTTCATCGCGTACTGCGAGTCCATCCGCACCTCGAGCGGCACACCCGGGTCGGTCGAGGCCAGCAGGCGCTCCAGCGCGGTGAGTTCGGCGACGTTGTTCGTGGCCTTGCCGAGCGGGCCCGCCTCCCAGCGGGCCGGGCTCTCCGCGTCGTCGGCGACCACCCATGCCCAGCCGGCCGGTCCCGGGTTCCCCTTCGAAGCCCCGTCGCACGCGGCCACCACACGTTCACGCATGGGCTCGATCATGCCATGGCCGGGCGCGGGGTCCGGTCAGACCGGCCTGGTCTTCGGCAGCTCGCCCTCGGTGGTCGTGAGGTCGATCACCGAGAAGTTGGCGCCCTGCGGGTCGCTGAGGGCCGCGAACCGCCCGAAGGGGCTGCTCATGGGTCCGAAGCGCAGGACGCCGCCGAGCTTGGTCGCCTTCGCCACGGCCTCGTCGCAGTCGCCGACGATGAAGTAGACGTTGACGTAGGACGGCACCTCGGGCGGGAATTCGTCCGTCATCCGCATCCGGCCGAGGACCGTGGTGTCGCCGACGTTGAACATGCGGAAGTCGACGTTGTCGTCCTCGATCTGCTGGGCGGTGTACGGGAAAACGGAGGAGAAGAAGGTGTCCGCCCGGTCGGGCTCACGGGTGAAGACCTCGGCCCAGCCGTAGGCGCCGGGGACGGCCTCGGCCTCGAACCCCTCGTGGGTCCCCGCCTGCCAGACGCCGAAGACCGCGCCGCTGGGCTCCCGCGCCAGGCACATCGTGCCGAAGTCGCCGACCTGCATCGGTTCCATCAGCACCTCGCCGTGGTGCGCGCGGATCTTGGCCGCCGTCGCCGCCGCGTCCGGGGAGGCGAAGTACAGACACCACTGCGACTGGCCCTCCTGGCCGGGCATCGGCGGGACGACCGCGGCGACCGCCTTGCCGTCGACGTAGGCCTGGGTGTAGTTGCCGTACTCCGACGACGACTCGCCGAAGGTCCAGCCGAGGACCTCGCCGTAGAAGTTCTTGGCGCCCTCGACGTCGGTGAACATCGCGTCGGCCCAGCACGGGGTTCCCTCTGGTTGTACGGCCATGTCGGCGGCCCTTCCGAAGAGACGACTCTGTCCGGATCCTCACGCTAGTCACCCGCTCGTCGGCGCGCGCGCCGAACGCCTCCGTCCGTCCCACACTGGGAGGGGACGGTCCGGCGGCAGGACGGGGCGGGTCATGGCGGACGGCACGATGAGCGCGTGGTCGGTGACCGAGCCGGGGCCTGTGACCGGGGAGCCGCTGCGGCTGGTGCGCAGGCCGGTGCCGGCGCCCGGCGACGACGAACTGCTGGTGCGGGTGCGCGCCTGCGGGGTGTGCCGGACCGATCTGCATGTCACCGAGGGCGATCTGCCGGTACGGCGGCCCGGGGTGACGCCCGGGCACGAGGTGGTCGGGGAGGTGGCGGGGCGGGGTGCCGCGGTGCGCGGGTTCGCGCCGGGCGACCGGGTGGGCGTGGCCTGGCTGCGGCGCACCTGCGGGGTGTGCGCGTACTGCGCCCGGGGCGCCGAGAACCTGTGCCCGGGGTCGTCGTACACGGGCTGGGACGCCGACGGCGGCTACGCCGAGTACACGACCGTGCCGGCCGCGTTCGCCCATCCGCTGCCGGACGGGGTGGACGAGGTGGCGCTCGCGCCGCTGCTGTGCGCGGGCATCATCGGCTACCGGGCGCTGCGGCGGACCGCGCTGCCGCCGGGCGGGCGGCTCGGGCTGTACGGTTTCGGGGGCAGCGCCCATCTGTGCGCGCAGGTGGCACTGGCCCAGGGCGCGCGGGTGCATGTGATGACCCGGGGAGCCGCGGCACGGCGGCTGGCGCTGGAGCTGGGGGCGGCCTCGGCGCGGGACGTCCACGAGGCGCCTCCGGAGCCGCTGGACGGCGCGATCCTCTTCGCACCGGTCGGCGAGCTCGTCCCTGTGGCGCTGCGGGCGCTGGACCGGGGCGGGGTGCTGGCCGTCGCCGGGATCCACCTCAGCGACGTACCGCCGCTGAACTACGAGAGCGAACTGTTCTACGAGAAGCAGGTACGCAGCGTCACCTCCAACACGCGTGCCGACGCACGGGAGTTCCTGACCCTGGCGGCGCGGCTGGGCGTACGGGCGACGACGCACACGTATCCGCTGTCGCGGGCCCCGCAGGCGCTGCGGGATCTCGCCGCAGGTCAGTTCGACGGCGCAGCCGTTCTGGTGAACGATCTCTCCCAACCCTCCTGATCACGGCGCGCGGGAGCACACGGGTCGTCTCCTGGTGCATTTGAGGCGCCTTCTCCACCATCCGCCCCGCTGTGCACCCGTAGCACCCGTATCCGCCCCTTTCGCGCCGTACCCCTCCGTCACAGAGGGTGTTTGGCTGGTGCCTGCGGATCTTCGAAACCGATCTTCGCGACCCGTCCGCCCCGCTCCGCGCACCACCTTTCTGGAGAGAATGTGTCCACACCGGACAGTGCCACCGCTTCCGCCCTCGACGAACCCCCCTTCGAGCCGTCGGCCGACGGGCAGCTCACCAGCCTCAGCACCCAGGCGGCCCGCCAGCTCGCCACCACCCACAAGTCCGAACCGCAGATGCAGGCGATCAGCTCGCGCTGGCTGCTGCGCATGCTGCCGTGGGTGGACGTGAAGGGCGGCACCTACCGGGTCAACCGGCGGCTGCAGCTGTCCGTGGGCCGGGGCCGGGTGCAGTTCGAGCACAACGGCGCCGACGACGTCCGGGTCCTCCCTGACACCCTCACCGAGCTGCGGGTGCTGCGCGGCTACTCCGACAACGGGGCCCTGGCCGAGCTCGCGTCCCGCTTCCAGACCCGTGAGGTCCGGCCCGGGCAGGTGATCTTCGAGGCCGGTCAGCCGGTCACCGAGACCTATCTCGTCGTGCACGGCCGCTTCACCCGCTACACCGCCGGGAAGTACGGCGAGGAGGAGATCGTCGGGGTCGTCTCCGGCGGCGACCAGCTCGGCGAGGAGGCCATCGGACAGGACGACCCGCTGTGGCTGTCCTCGGTGCGCGCGGAGACCTCGGGTGTGCTGATGGTGCTGCCGGGGGACGTGCTGCGGGAGTTCCTCGGCCGGGTGCCCTCGCTCGCCGCGCACCTCGAGGCGTACGCCGAGCGGCAGCGGCGGCCGATGAACCGCAAGGGCGAGGCCGAGCAGCCGCTCCAGGCCGGCCACACCGGCGAGCCGACGATCGGGGCCGGCTACGTCGACTACGAGCTCTCGCCGCGCGAGTACGAGCTGTCGCTGACCCAGACCGTGCTCAAGGTGCACACCCGGGTCGCCGACCTCTACAACCACCCGATGGACCAGACCCAGCAGCAGTTGCGGCTCACGGTCGAGGAGATCCGGGAGCGCCAGGAGTGGGAGCTGGTGAACAACCGGCAGTTCGGGCTGCTGCACAACGTCGACTACGGGCAGCGCGTCAGCACCTTCACCGGGCCGCCGACCCCCGATGACATGGACGAGCTGCTGTCGATGCGGCGCAAGACCAAGCTGTTCCTCGCCCATCCCAAGGCGATCGCGGCGTTCTTCCGGCAGTGCAACCGGCGTGGTCTGGTGCCGGGGACGGCGACCGTGGAGGGGCATGAGATCCCGGCCTGGCGCGGGGTGCCGATCTTCCCGTGCAACAAGATCCCGATCAGCGAGCAGCACACGAGCAGCATCATCGCGCTGCGCACGGGCGAGGCCGACCAGGGTGTGGTGGGCCTGTACCAGACGGGCATCCCGGACGAGTTCCAGCCGGGTCTGAACGTGCGGTTCATGGGGATCGACGCCAACTCGATCATCCGGTACCTGGTCACCGCGTACTACTCGATGGCGCTGCTGGTGCCGGACGCGGCGGGCATCCTGGAGAACGTCCAGATCGGCCGGACGGCCGAGTGACGGCGGGAAGCGGGCTGCCGGGGCCGCCGAACCTCGCCGCGAGCCTGACGGCCCGGCGCGGCGGGGCGATCCCCGGGCTGCGGTACCGGGAGGTCGCGCCCGCCGACCCGGAGAAGGCGGCCGAGGTCGACCGTCGGCTGGAGGAGTGGGCCCGCGGCCTGGAGCTGTTCCCGACGGCGTGGAACGGCGACTTCGCGGGATTCCAGTTCGGCCGGGCGGTGGTCCTGCAGCATCCGGGCGCCGCCGACCTGGACAGGCTCACGGTGGCCGGCAAGCTGCTGCTGGCGGAGAACATCGTCGACAACTGCTACTGCGAGGAGGACGAGGACAAGGGCGGCTCCCGCAGCGGGCTGGGAGGCCGGCTGATCATCGCCCAGTCGGCGCTCGACCCGTATCACGGCCCGCCCGGCCTCCAGGAGGAATGGGCGCGTGGTGTGCAGGCCGACGGTCCCCTGCGCTCGTACTTCTGGGCGCTGAAGGACTACGCGGCGATGGCCACGCCCAGCCAGACCGACCGGTTCGTGCACGACATCGCGCGACTGCATCTGGGCTACCTCGGCGAGGCCGCCTGGGGCGAGGCCGGGTACGTACCGCGGATCTGGGAATACCTGACGATGCGGCAGTTCAACAACTTCCGGCCCTGTCTGTCGATCGTCGACGCGGTCGACGGCTACGAACTGCCCGAGCAGCTCTACGCCCGCCCGGAGATCCAGCGGGTCACGGCGCTCGCCTGCAACGCCACCACGATCGTCAACGACCTGTACTCCTTCACCAAGGAGCTGGCGTCCGATCCGACCCATCTCAATCTGCCGCAGGTCGTGGCCGCCAACGACCGGCGCGGGCTGAAGGCCGCCTATCTGAAGTCGGTCGACCTCCACAACGAGGTCATGGAGGCGTTCGAGTCGGAGTCGGCGGTGCTCGCCGCGACCTCGCCGCTCGTCGAGCGCTATCTCCAGGGTCTGTCGGACTGGGTGGCCGGCAACCACGAGTGGCACGCCACCAACACCCACCGCTACTCGCTGCCCAACTACTGGTGAGCAGCGCACTTCTGACTGTCCATCACATACGGCGTCACCGCACCACCATCACAAGGAGTCACCGTTGACCATGACCCCCGAGGCGCTCACCGAGGCCATGCCGCTGCCGACCCAGTCCGTCTACCAGAACCGGATCGCGGACTACTGGAACGCGGAGGAGAACCCGGTCAACCTCGAACTGGGCCGGATCGACGATCTCTACCACCATCACTACGGCGTCGGTGACGCCGACCGGTCGGTGCTCGACGAGCCCGATCCCGAGCTGCGCAAGGAGCGGATCACCACCGAACTGCACCGGCTGGAGCACGCCCAGGCGGAACTCCTCGCCTCCCGGCTCGGCCCGCTCACCCCGTCCGACCGGGTCTTCGACGCCGGCTGCGGGCGCGGCGGCGGCAGTGTCACGGCCAATCTGCGCTACGGCTGCCACGCGGACGGGGTGACGATCTCCGCCAAGCAGGCCGAGTTCGCCAACGCGCAGGCCCGCAAGCGGGACATCGACGACAAGGTGCGCTACCACCACCGCAACATGCTGGACACGGGCCTGGAGACCGGCGCGTACGCGGCCTCGTGGAACAACGAGTCGAGCATGTACGTAGAGCTGGACCTGCTGTTCGCCGAGCACGCCCGGCTGCTGCGCCGCGGCGGGCGCTATGTCGTGATCACCGGCTGCTACAACGACACGTACGGGCAGGCCTCGCGCGAGGTGTCGCTCATCAACGCGCACTACATCTGCGACATCCACCCCCGCTCGCGGTACTTCCGGGCGATGGCGGACAACCGGCTGGTGCCGGTCCATGTGGAGGACCTCACCGAGGCGGCCATTCCGTACTGGGAGCTGCGCCGGCAGGCCGATCATCTGGTCACCGGCATCGAGGACACGTTCCTGACCGCCTACAAGAACGGCAGTTTCCAGTATCTGATGATCGTGGCCGACCGGGTCTGAGCCGCCGGATCGACGCCCGTGCCGTCCTGTTCCGTTGGACGGTACGGGCGTCGATCCGTTGCAATGAGCCGCATGTGTGCCCTGAGGATGCGCCCGGACGAGATCGATCTCGACGCCCCGCTGGTGGGCCGGCTGATCGCCGCGCAGTTCCCGCAGTGGGCGGGGCTGCCGGTACGGCGGCTGCCGTCCTCCGGGACGGAGAACGCGATGTTCCGGCTGGGCGCCGACAAGGTGGTCCGCCTCCCCCGGTATCCCGGCGCGGTGGAGAGCGTGGCGCACGAGCGGCGCTGGCTGGCGCGGCTGGGTCCGGGTCTGCGGGTCGCCGTGCCGGTGCCGCTGGCGGAGGGCGATCCGGGCGAGGGCTTTCCCTGGCCGTGGTCCGTCTACCGCTGGCTGGAGGGCAGTCATCCGGTCGCGGGGGCCGTCGAGGAACCCGAGCCGCTGGCGGCGGACCTGGGGGCCTTCGTCGCCGGACTGCGCGAGGTGGACGTCCAGGACGGGCCGCCCAACCACCGGGGCGTCCCGCTCGTCGAGCGGGAGGGCCCCACCCGGGACGCCCTCGCACAGCTGCGGGGGCGGATCGACACGGACGCGGTCACCGCCCTGTGGGAGGAGGCGCTGCGGGTGCCGGGACGGGCCGCGCCGGGGGTGTGGGCGCACGGCGATCTGTCGCCCGGAAACGTGCTGGTCGCGGACGGGAGACTGACGGCCGTGCTCGACTTCGGCTGTGTGGGCGTGGGCGATCCGGCCGTCGACCTGATCCCGGCCTGGAACCTGCTGCCCGGCTCGGCACGCGGCACGTTCCGGGAGGCGGTGGGCGCGGACGACGACGAGTGGGCGCGCGGCCGGGGCTGGGCCCTGTCGATCTCGCTGATCCAGCTGCCGTACTACTGGGAGACCAATCCGGCGCTGGCGGAGAACTCCCGGCATGTGATCAAGGAGATCCTCGCGGAGGCCCGGGACCGGTAGCGCGCCCTCGCCGTCCGGCCGCCGCTACCCGCCGGCGTGGGCCTTGCGCAGTTCGGCGAGGTCCAGCTTGCCCATGGAGAGCATGGCCTTCATGGCCCGGGTGGCCTTCTCCTGGTCCGGGTCGGCGATCATGGCGCCGAGCTCGCCCGGGACGACCTGCCAGGACACGCCGAACCTGTCCTTGAGCCAGCCGCAGGGGCCGGGCTCGCCGCCGCCCTCGACGAGCCTGGTCCAGTAGTAGTCGATCTCCTCCTGGTCGGCGCAGTCGATCTGGAAGGAGATCGCCTCGGTGAACTTGAACTCCGGGCCGCCGTTGAGCGCGACGAACTTCTGGCCGTTGGCGGTGAATTCCACCGTGACCACGGTTCCGGCGGGGCCGGGTCCGGCCTCGGTGTAGCGGGTCACCCGCCCGACAGCGGCGTTCTTGAAGACCGACGCGTAGTGGTGGGCGGCCTCCTCGGCCTGGCCGTCGAACCAGAGGCAGGTGGTGAATCCGTCGGTGGTCATGAGGTCCCTCCTGGGGCGTGGAACGCGGTCACCAGTGTCGACCGGGGTACGCCCGGGAACTCATCGGTCGGGCCGAAGACAATCCGGATGGCGGCACATCCGCCGCACCGGCATCCGGTCCATGACGCCCTCGACCGCGGACGGCGGCATCCGTCCCTTCCGCCTCGACATCCCGCAACGCGACCTCGACTCCGGCGGCGCACGGCGGGCACCCGGCCGGCGCCTTCCGTGTCGTCGTCCCGGGCATCCCGGGGTTCGGGCCGTCCGGGACGGTCGCCGGGGCGGGCTGGGAGGCGGCCCGGGTCGCGGACGCCTGGGCCGAGCCGATGACGCGGCTGGGCTACGAGCGGTTCGGGGCGCAGGGCGGCGACTGGGGCGCGGCGATCTCCCGCGAGCTGGGCCGGGCCCACACCGGCCGGGTGATCGGCGGCCATCTGAACCTGATGCCGGGGGCGCGGGCCACCCGGGAGTCGACGCCCGAGGAGCCGGCGGCGATGAGCCCCGGGAGCGTGCGCGGGAGTCCTGGCGCCGGTGGGCGGCGTTCTCGGCGGAGGGCATCGGCTACGCCGTCCAGCAGGCCACCCGCCCGCAGCCCCTGGCGTACGGCCTGACCGATTCGCCGGTGGGTCGACTGGCCCGGCTGACCGGGACGGCCGGTTCGTCTGCGCGGACCTACTGCGAGCGCCGGCACTCGGGCTCCGGCCGGACGGCCGCGCCGCACGAACCGTCCGCCGCGCCGACCGCGCCCGCGCTGTTCCCGGCGGAACCGCAGATCCCGCTGCGGGCGAGCTCTGCCGTCGGCTGATCTGCCGCGGGCAGAGAAACCGGCCGAGGGCGCGGTCCGGGACCGACAGTGAAGGCGACGGCATCCCCGCGACCACGAGGAGAACCGATGCCTCCACTCCCCACCGCTCTCGCACCCCGGGCCGAGGACGGCGACACCGCGTCCACCCCGTTCGACGACCATCTCGCCGCCCAACTCCTCGCCCAGCGGATCGTGCTGCTGGGCACCCAGGTCGACGAGGTGTCGGCGAACCGGGTCTGCGCGCAGCTGCTGATCCTCTCGGCGGAGGACCCGCACACCGACATCGCCCTGTTCATCAACAGCCCGGGCGGCTCGGTGCACGCCGGGCTGGCCGTCTACGACACCATGCGGCTGGTCCCCAACGACGTCTCGACGCTCGCCCTGGGCTTCGCGGCCAGCATGGGCCAGTTCCTGCTGAGTGTGGGTGCGCCCGGCAAGCGGTTCGCGCTGCCGAACGCCCGTGTGATGATGCACCAGCCGTCGGCCGGGATCGGCGGCACCACGGCCGACATCGAGATCCAGGCGGAGAACCACGAGTTCACCAAGCGGACCATCGAGCGGCTCACCGCCGAGCACACCGGCCGGACGCCGGAGACGATCGCGCGGGACGGCGACCGCGACCGGTGGTTCACGGCCGAGCAGGCCAGGGAGTACGGCATCGTGGACCGGGTGGTGGAGTCGTTCACCGAGGTCCGACCGGCCCCGGCGCGGCGACGGATGGGGCTCTGACATGGGGAACTACACGATTCCGTATGTCGTCGAGCGCACCGCGCACGGCGAGCGGTCCTCGGACGTGTTCAGCCGGCTGCTGTCGGAGCGGATCATCTTCCTCGGCACCGAGATCGACGACGGCGTGGCCAACGTCGTCCTGGCGCAGCTCCTCCATCTGGAGTCGGCGGCCCCGGACCAGGAGATCTCGGTCTACCTCAACTCCCCCGGCGGCTCGTTCACCTCGCTGATGGCGATCTACGACACGATGACGTTCGTCCGGGCACCGATCTCCACGTTCTGCGTCGGGCAGGCGGCCTCGACGGCGGCGGTGCTGCTGGCGGGCGGGGATCCGGGCCGCCGGTTCGTGCTGGAGCACGCGCGGGTGCTCCTCGGACAGCCGGCCAGCGGCGGCCGTCAGGGCACGGTCTCCGATCTGGCGCTGCAGGCCAGGGAGATGGTCCGCATCCGCGCCCAGGTGGAGGAGGTGCTCGCCCGGCACACCGGTCACGATCCCGCCGTGCTGCGCGCGGACATGGACCGCGACAAGGTGTTCACCGCACAGGAGGCGGTGGCGTACGGCCTGGCCGACGAGGTGCTGAGCCGGCGCCTCGTCGGCGTCTGACGCGGCGTCCGAGCTGTCGTCAGGCGACCAGGCAGAGGCCGTCGTACGAAGAGTGCGAGGACCGCGAGGAGTACGGGGAGGCAGGCGTCGTACGGCCGTGGCGGACGGGTCGGCCGCCGAGCCGGACCAGTTCGCCCTGGGCCCTGGCCAGCAGGTCACCGAGGCTCAGGCCGAGGGCGCGGGCGGCGGCCGCGAGGACCTCCGAGGAGGCCTCCTTGCGGCCGCGCTCCACCTCCGACAGATACGGCATGGAGATGCGGGCCTCGTCGGCGACGTCCTTCAACGTGCGTTCCTGGGCCTGGCGTTCGCGGCGCAGGACGTCTCCGACGAGATCGCGCCAGAGCGGCTCGCGGGGTGCGGACGGCTCGGCGGCCGGGCGTCCGGCGGGCGGGCGCAGGGGGATCACACGGGCGCGGTTCGGCGCTTGATCGGTCACCGCACCAGCCTAGGAGCCGGGAGCGCGGCGGGAAGGGATTCGGGTTCCGCCCTCGGTGGAATCGGGCATCCGCCGTCAGGGGCCGGACGAGGAGCCGGACGAGTAGGAGGACTGCTGCTGGAGGCTGCCGCCGTCGGTGGGCTGCTGGGTCATGGAGACGGCCGCCGCGCCGGCCAGGACGGTGGCGACGGCGGTCGCGGCGGCCACGACCACGGCGGTGACCGGCGCGGTCAGCGAGGCCCAGGAGCGGAAGGAGCGCACCAGCCGCCACTGCACGCCCGCCCGCGCCACCAGCCGCCACTCCCAGTACATGCCGAGGACCAGGCAGAACACGATGAGCCAGCCGATGCGCAGCCCGCTCGCCAGGCCGAGGTCGGTGACCTGGCGGGAGTAGGGGTAGAACAGCAGGAGCAGTTCCGGCACGAGCAGGGCCGCCAGCAGGGACTGGGCCTTCATCACGGGGGTGCGGCCGGGCAGCCGGGTGCTGAAGTAGCCGTAGAACGCCCCGTACGCCGACCAGCGCAGGGTGTGCTCGGCGAGGGCGAGCAGCTGGCCCAGGGTGAGTTCGGGCAGCAGTCTGCGCACCGAGTACCACTCGATGGCCATGACGGGCAGGGCGAGAAGGAAGGCGACGAGGGCGCCGTGCACCCCGTTGCGCCAGGGGGTGCGGCCCCCGCCGGTGGACAGGGGCGGGGGTTCCTCGCCACGGCCGAGGCGCCGCCAGTCCTCGTCGAAGCGGGCCGGGGTGAGGGTGCCGTCGACCAGGCCGTCGCGGGCCTTGAGGAACATCGGGCGCTGGGCCGACTGCAGCAACGCCCAGCGGGCGTGGCGGCGGACGGCGGCGCCGTGCTCGGACCGGTCGACGGCGGCCAGCCGGCGGCCCTCGACGCGCCGGGCCTCGCCGCGCAGGAGAAGGGAGAAGCCGAGGAGGGCGGCGGCCACCGGCAGCACGTCGGTGACATTGCTGTGCTGGGCGGCGACCACCGGGTTGACCGTGAGCACGACGAAGGCGACCCCCAGGGCGGCCGCCCGTTCCTTCTCCATCGTCCGGGCGTGCCGGGTCAGGGGCATCGGCAGCCGGGAGCTGTGCCAGCGTCTGCGGACCATCACCGCGATCGCGACGACCATGAAGGCCCCGGCCGCGTGGAAGGCGATGTCCACCAGGGTGGCCTCGAACAGCCGGGGGTGCGGGGTGGAGGCCAGCACGGTCTCGGGCGGACCGAAGGCGCGGGTGACGTCGACCGGGAGATACATCAGCAGTCCGGTCACCCCGGCGGCGAGCAGCCACAGCCGGCCCCGTGCGCCCAGGAGCAGCGTCGCGCGGGTGAGGGCGGGCCACCACAGCAGTCCGAGTCCGATGAGCAGCAGGGCCTCGGAGGTGGGCGAGTCGCCGCCCTCGGCGGCGATCAGCCGTCCCCAGCCGGTCACCACACAGGCCGCCACGGCCGCGACCACACCGACGGCGCTCCACACGTGCGGCGTGCGGAAGCCGACGGGGGCCACGAAGGGCACGGCCGCCGCGGCCGCGACCGCGAGGAGGGGTCCGCCGGCCGCCTCCGGCAGCGACACCCCGCCGGTCCCGTAGGCGAGGACGAGGGCGGCCTCGACGACCACGCCCAGGCCGGTGACCGCGCTCAGCGCCAGGAACGCGCGGTGGTGCAGCACCTGCTGGAGCGGCTCCCCGGGGCGCTTCAGCACGTTGTACAGGGCGGGCAGCAGGTACAGCAGTCCGACGGGGACGGCCACGCCCCACCAGGTGATCAGGACCGTGGCCACCGCCGAGCGCGCGCCCTCGTCGGTGATGCGCGGCGACTCCCAGGCCACGACCGCGAACAGGATGCTCACGAGGGTGAAGATCCACAGGGGGGTGCTCACGGCGGGCCGCCGTCCGTCCCCGCCCAGTGCGTCGAAGCTGCGCAGGCCGTACGCGCCCCCGACGCCGATGAGCAGGAAGCCCAGCACGATGCCCAGGACGACGGGGACGGGTTCGGTGAACGACGGAGTGAAGCGCGGGCCGGTCTCGGCGGAGGGCTCCGCCAGGAAGCCGCGGGTCCGGGTGTCGGCCGCCCGGAAGACGACCGAGGTGGTTGCGGCGGAGTCCAGGGGTGCCAGGACGGCGCGCCCGGGGCCCTGCCGGGCGGGCCGGGCTCCGGTGATGCCGGTGATCCCGGTGTCCGTCCCGTGGACCGTCACGTCCAGGATCCAGCGGGTGTCCGCAGGCCTCGGGGCGCCGGCCGGGCGGACGGTGAACCGGAAGTCGCCGTCCCAGGCACAGGGGCGGCGGCAGGTCTCCGTCAGCGTCCAGACGACGACCGCCCGGTCCCGTGGCCCGTCCTGGGTCACCTCGGGTGGCGTCAGCCGGCGGTCGATGCCTCCGTCGGTGCGCAGGCCCTCCCCCGCCACATAGCGGACGTCACCCGCGAGCCGGTCGTCGAGGGAGGCGGCGGTGTCCGCGGTGCGGCCCTCCCTGACCGCGTCCAGGAGGGGGTCGCCGGGGCGCAGGAGGAGGGTGTGCCGGACGGTGGCCCGCCAGGTGCCGGGGCCGACGGTGAGGTCGGCGCGGGTGGTGAGGGTGCGGGGCGGGTGCGGGGAACCGACGGCCCTCGCCCAGCCCGCCCCGGCCGCGGGTGCGCCGCCCGCCCCGGCGTCGGCCCCCGCGTCGTGGTGGCCCAGCCTGCCGGTGGCGAGGTGCACGGCGAAGACGCAGATCAGCGCCAGGAGACCCGCGAGCAGCCATCGCACCCACGCCCCGTACGGGCCCCGCTCCCCCGACGTGCTCATCCGCCGCTCCCCCGTGTACGTGCCGTGAATGTAGCGCCAGGGCGGGCACACCGGGAGACTTCTGTCACGAACCGGGTACGGAGCGTGGCGGAGGGAGTCGTTCCCGTCGGTACGCATGTCCTGGCGGAGTCGGGGTACCCGCCCCGTGAGCGGGTCGGGCATCTGCGCGTCCGCTCACGCAACGAGAACAGAACACGTCGAACCGTGACTTTCGTGGGGAGAGGTAATGCACACCGCCGTGATCGGGTCGGAGGCCAGGGTTGTCGAGGACACCGCCGGGACCAGCACGGGTGGAGCATCGTTGCCGGGAGTCGAGGACCCGCGGAGCGTGGCTCCGCGCGACGCACGGGAGCTGTCCCGCCAGTTCTTCAAGCGGCTGACCGAACTCGAAGAGGGCACGCACGACTACCAGTACGCCCGCAACACGCTCATCGAGATGAACATGTCCCTGGTGCGGTTCGCGGCCGGACGGTTCCGCGGCCGCGGGGACGACATGGAGGACATCGTCCAGACCGGGATGATCGGTCTGATCAAGGCCATCGACCGGTTCGAGATCTCCCGTGAGGTGGAGTTCACCTCATTCGCCCTGCCGTACATCGTCGGGGAGATCAAGCGTTTCTTCCGGGACACCACCTGGGCGGTGCATGTGCCGCGGCGGCTCCAGGAGCTGCGGGTGGAACTGGCGAAGGCGCGCGACGAGCTGGCGAGCCGGCTCGACCGGGAGCCCACCGTGGCGGAGCTGGCCACGCTGATGAACCTGCCGGAGAACGAGGTCGTCGAGGCGCAGATCGCGGCCAACGGCTACAACTCCTCCTCGCTCGACGCCGCGCTCACCGGCGACGGCCCGGAGAACGGCGAGTCGGTCCTCGCGGACTTCATCGGCGTGGAGGAGGACGGGCTGCGGCTGGTCGAGGACTTCCAGTCGCTCGCCCCGCTCATGGCCGAGCTCAGCGAGCGCGATCGGCGGATCCTGCATCTGCGGTTCGTGGAGGAGGCCACCCAGGCCGAGATCGGCGAGCAGCTGGGCTGCTCCCAGATGCATGTGTCCCGACTGATCAAGCGGATCATCACGCGGCTGCGCGAGGGCATGCTGGGCGAACTGGGCTGCGCCTGAGCCGCCGATCCCGTGGGCCGGGGTCGGTCGCCGGTCACTCACCGAAGGTGAGCAGGGCGCGGACCCGCTTCCCGACCGGCACGCGCTCGGCGGTCACCTCGGCCGCCAGCGCGTGCACGATCTCCAGCCCGTGCCGGCCGACGCGCTCGGGGTCCTTGGGGAAACGCAGGGGCAGCGCGTCGCTGCTGTCGTAGACGCACACCGTCACGGCGGAGTCGGTGCCCTCCAGTTCCAGGATGTACGGGCCGTTGCTGTGCCGGTCGGCGTTGGTGATCAGCTCGCTGACGACGAGCATCACCTCACCGCTCGCGCGCTCGCCGATGCGCGCGCACCACTCGGTCCTGAGCTGGTCGACGAAGTGGGCGGCGAAACTGCGGGCCTCGGCGATGCAACCGGGTTCGCCGGTGTAGTGCGCCGCCCGCCTCAGCGGTTCCACGGGTACGTCGAAACCAGTCGCTATCACTGCCCCGTCCAGGTGCTCGATCATGCGTGTCTCTCTGGGAAGCCGGACTGGCCGGACGCTGCTGCACCTGTGCTCGTACCCCGTGCCGCGCCGCACAGTCCCCGTCCGGCTCACCCCGTGCGCCGGGAGGGCATGGGGTGCCTCACACGGCCGGTGAGGCCGCGGAGGACGCGGGGGCGGGCGGGGCGCCGGAGGTGCTCGGTGCCTCGGATTCCTCCGGCTGCTGCTCCGGGGACGACTGGGACGTCGACGGCTCCTCCGCCGAGCCGTTCGGCGAGGAGGCCGGCGGCTCCGAGCTCGGGGCCTCCGAGCTCGGGGACTTCGAGGACGGGGACTTCGAGGACGGGGACTCGGACGACGGGGACTTCGAGCTCGGGGACTCGGACGACGGGGACTTCGAGCTCGGGGACTTCGAGCTCGGGGACTCGGACGACGGGGACTTCGAGCTCGGGGACTCGGACGACGGCGACTCCGAGGACGAAGAGGACGACGACGAAGACGAGGACGAGGACGAGGACGAGGTCGGCGGGCAGGAAACCTTCCGGGTCGGGTCACACGGCGACGCGGACGTGGACGGGCTCGCGCTGGAGCTCGACGGGCTCGGCGGCGGGGTGACGATCACGAAGACCAGGGGCTTCTTCGGGGGAGCCGTGGGCCGGTCCTGCTTGCCTCCCGTGTCGCCGCGGTGCCGCGCGAACCAGTGGTGGCCGTGGTCGGGGTCGTACAGGACGAACTCCTTGACCACCTTGGGGGCGGGGGTGATCACGACGACGTTCGAGGGCTTGTACGAGGCCCAGGTGTCGCCGACGCGCTCCGGCGCGGTCTGCTGCGGGACGGGCTTGGTCAGCGGGTTGCCGCAGGCGCAGCGCACCCGGGGCACGCCGTGTCCGTCGACGAGGACGGCGGTGCCGGCCTGGAGGACGGACTGGTAGGTGGTGACGGCGCCGTCGCGGTAGCCGTGGTTGGTGACCCAGGTGTCCATGCGCAGCTGGACGGGGGTGAGTGAGCGCAGATAGGCGGGGACCCCGGAGGGTTCGACGCCGGCCACCGAGGCGAACGCCCGGTTCTTGGCGGGGGCCGCCTGCAGGGCGCCGATCTGCTTCTCCACGTCGCAGCTGGCCGTGTCGCGGGTGCCGCCGTACACCCCGGCGGCACCTCCGTCGACGGCCTTGAGGGCGTTGCCGGTGGGCTCGGTCGTGCCGTCGGCGGGTGCGGCGGAGGCCGTCGCGGTGGAGTCGTCGGTGGCCGTGGACTCGGTGAAGGGGTCCGGGCCGGTCTGGGCCGCGGCCAGCGTGAAGATCTTGGAGCCGCCCGAGCCGCCGGAACCGCCACTGCCGGGCAGCGTCAGCAGGACGGCGAGGGCGACCGCGGCCACCACGGCTGTGCCGAGCAGGGCGAGCCGGGGAGCAGACCGCCACCAGGGCCGGCCGGGGTCGGGTCCGGGCTCCGGTCCGGGCGGGCCGTCCGGGAAGTCACCGCCCGAGGAACCGCCGGACGAACCCCCCGAGGACACCGCGTCCACCGGTTCGGTGGGGGGTCCCGAGGAGGGCGGCGGGGGTGGTTGCGAGGGGCCCGAGAGGGGACCGGAGGGCGGTCCCGTGGGGCGGTCGGAGGACGGAGGTTCGACGCTCACATGCTCTCCCGATGTGGAGTACGTCCCGCGATGCATGCTCATGAGAAACACGCACCGGTTTCTGCCACAACGGAATCATTGTGTGCTCCGCCGGGGTGCCGCCCGCAAGCCGAACGCGGACGGCCCCTCTCGACGGGCGGGCTCCGCAGGCCTTGCTTAGCGTGGCAGGGTGAGCCCGCGCGCCCCCACCGACCAGGCGGCCGGCCGGCCCGGCACCGACAACAGGGCGGCCGGGCGGCACGGCTGGGCGACGGCGTTCGGTGTGGCGCTGACCGGGCTCGCCTCCATGGTGGTGGTGGCCGCGCTCGGCCTGTGGGCGGCTGGGGCCTCGGACCTGCCGCAGGACGCGTTTCCCCGGGTGGTCGCGGCGACCGTGGTCACGGCCGTCGGCGGCACCGTCGAGCTGTCCGGGAACGCCGGCGGACTCGCCGACACCCAGGCCGGGCTGACGGTGATTCCGCTGTCGGTGACCCTGGTCGGGGCGCTGGTCACCGCGGCGGGTTTTCTGCGGCCTCTGCGGCACCGGGCGGTCGCCGGCGCCCGGGAGCTGGCCGGCTGGGCGGCCCGGATCGCCGTGCTGTGGCTGCTCGGTCTGCTGGGTCTGGCGCTCGCCGCCCGTCAGACCTTCGCGATCGACCTGGGCAGCGACACGCTGAACGACCTGGGCGATCTGTTCGGCGTCCACCCGGAGGTCGGCTTCACCGCGGATGTGCCGCTCACCCTGCTGGTCGGGCTGCTGTGGCTGGCCGGGGTGCTGCTGCTGGCGCTGCTGGTCTCGCGCGGGGCGCCGCTGCCGGCCCGGCTGCTGCGGTTCCAGGAGTCGGTGCGTCCCGCGGCGTACGCGATGGTCGCGCTGCTGCTCGCGTGTGTCGTCGTCGGCCTGGTCGTGGCCCTGGTGGTGGCGGCGACGCGCGGGCACGCGCCGGAGACCCTCGCGGTGGTCCTGCTCGGCCTGCCCAACCTGGTGTGGATGGTGTTCACCATCGGGCTGGGCGCCACCTGGAACGGCCGGGTGGACGGCCCGTTCGGGCTGCCCATGCCGCATGTGCTGGACGAGGTGCTGCGCGGCAAGGAGACCGCCGCGCTGAATCTGAGCAGCATGGCCGAGTACGACGGCCGGGTGTGGTGGCTGGTCGTGGTGGACGCGGTGCTGCTGCTGGGGGCCGCGTTCGTGATGGCGGCCCGCTCACCGGCCCGGATGCGTGCCTGGCAGCACGCCGTGCACATGGCGGCCGCGCTGGTGCTCACCGTGCTGACGATCTGTCTGGTGGGCCGCGTCTCCGCGCACTACGGCCTGACCGTGCTCGGCATCAACGATCTCGCCGGTCTCTCCGGGGATCTGTTCCTGCGTCCCGAGGTGTGGTCCGCGCTCGGGCTGGCGGCGCTGTGGGGGCTGGTCACGGGCTTCCTGGGCGCGCTGCTGGCCCGGCCGGTGCACCGGCGCGGTGCGACGGGCCCGCCCCCGGGTCAGGGCTGACGGTCGCGGAGGACGGGCCGGGCCCAGTCGGGGGGAGGTGGCGGCACGGCCGGGAGGCCGGTCGGCTGCGTCGACGGGTGCCCGTCGCCCCGGTCGCCGTCGCCCCGTCCCGCCGCCCGTAGGGCCGCGACGAAGGCCCGGCAGGTGTCGTGACGTCCCTCGGGGGTCTTCGCCAGGGCCTTCGCGAACACGGGGTCGACCCCCGGGGGCAGGTCGGGGCGGGACTCGGTGAGCGGGGGCGGATCGTCCTCCTGGTGGGCCCAGAGCAGGGCCATGTCCTCGTCGCGGAGGAAGGGCGGATGTCCGGCGAGGGTCTCGTAGACGACGCAGGCGAAGCTGTAGACGTCGCAGCGGCCGTCCACCGGGCGGCCGGAGATCTGCTCGGGGGCGACGTAGTCGAGGGTGCCGACGAACTGGCCGACGGTCGTGAAGCCGGTCAGCGAGAGCGACTTCTTGGTCAGGCCGAAGTCGGTGAGGTAGACGTGCTCGGGGTGGTCGCTGTCGGTGCCCCGGGAGACCAGGATGTTCCCGGGTTTGACGTCCCGGTGGACCAGGCCGTGGTCGTGGGCAGCGTCCAGGGCGGAGGCGACCTGCGCGGCGATCCGGACGGCCGTGGCGAGCGGGAGCGGGCCCTCCCGGTCGAGGAGGTTGCGCAGGTCGCTGCCCTCGACGTACCTCATGGCGATGTACAGGACGCCCTCGGTCTCCCCGGCCTCGAAGACCGGCACGATGTGCGGGTGGTCGATCGCGGCGGCCACCCGGGACTCATGGGTGAAGCGCTTGCGGAAGGTGTCGTTGCGGGCCAGTTCGGGGGCGAGCAGCTTGAGGGCGACGGTGCGTTCCAGGCGCAGGTCGCGGGCGCGGAAGACGACGGCCATGCCACCCCGGCCGATCTCGTGTTCGACGCGGTAGCCCGCGATCCGCCGGCCCACCAGCTCGGAGGGGCGCCCGGAGAACGCGCTGGTCCCCATCAGGGCCCTCCGGGGGCGGGGGCCGTGTCGGGCGCGTGGTCCGTCGCGTACGTGCTCAGCCGGGTGCCGTCGCCGTAGACCCAGCGTTCCTGCGCGGCGTCGTACAGCCACACGGACTCGCCGTCGACGACCACCCCGATCCGCAGGTCCCGGGTCCGCCGTCGGAAGGACTCGCCGTCCAGGGCGCCGCCGGCCAGCTCCTCGACCGCGGTCCGGTAGTGGGCGAGGGCCTCCTCGGCCCGGGCGAGCAGCGGCCGGGGGTCGGCGACGGGGGTGGGCGGGTCGTCGGCGGCGGGCGGGTCCTGCGGTACCGCGACGAGGTGGCGGCCGTCGACCCAGGCCTGCCAGCCGTTGGCGCACAGCACGTGCCCCCAGTCGCCGCGCCGCTCCAGCAGCCGGACGGGCAGCAGCGGGTCCAGGGGCACGGTGGGCCGGGCGGGGTCGGGGGCCTCCCAGGCGGGCATGCCCGTCGGGGGGACGACGTGCGTGGGCCGGAAGGCGGGGGACGTCATGGGCCGCGCCTACTTCCGCATCACGGCGGGTTCATGGCGGCGCAGCAGCCGGGAGACGACGAACCCGAAGAGGGCCGAGAGCACCACGAGCATGCCGATGTCGAGCAGCCACACCGCCGCCCGGTGCTCGAACAGCGGGTCTGCGGTGATGTCGCCGGGCACGATCCGGGACAGCCCGATGGTGCCGGCCATCGCGCCGAGCGCCCAGCGCGAGGGCACGAGCCAGGACAGCTGGGCCAGGCCGGGCACCCCGTCGAGTTTCAGCAGGGCTCCGCAGAAGACCACTTGGACGATGGCGAGCAGCACGAGCAGCGGCATCGTCACCTCCTCCTTGCGCACCAGCGCGGAGACCAGCAGGCCGAGCATCATCGCGGTGAACGCCAGCAGGGCGACGGCGACGGTGATCTCGACCAGGGGTGGCAGCAACACGCCCTTGCCGCCGGGTGCGTTGAGGTCGACGCCGAGCAGGGCCACGAGGGTGAGGACCACCGCCTGGACGACGGTGATGGTGCCGAGGACGACGACCTTGGACATCAGGTACGCCGATCTGGACAGGCCGACGGCCCGCTCCCGCCGGTAGATGACGCGTTCCTTGACGAGTTCGCGCACGGCGTTGGCCGCGCCGGTGAGGACGCCGCCGACGCAGAGGATCAGCAGGGCGTTCATCGCGGTGTCCCGGGTGAGTTCGCCGCCGGCGAGCGCGCGGGCCATGGCGCCCATGACGAACGGCAGGGCGATCATGATCGCCAGGAAGGTGCGGTCGGCGCCCAGCGCGGCCGCGTAGCGGCGGACCAGGGTGCCGAGCTGGGCGGCGCGGCTGCGGGGCCGGGGCGGCGGCAGCAGGATGACGGGGCCCTCGCGGGGCAGCCGCGGCTGGGCGCTGGAGTTGACGACGTACCGGTGGTGGAACGCCGAGTCGCGGTACTGTCCGGCCCAGTCGCGGTCCTGGTCCCGTTCGAAGGCCTCGAAGGCCTCGGGCCACTGGGCGAAGCCGAAGAAGCCGAGGGCGTCCCCGGGCGGCCCGTAGTAGGCGATCCGGCCGCCGGGGGCGAGGACCAGGAGCCGGTCGCAGACGTCGAGGCTCAGGACGCTGTGGGTGACGACGATGACGGTGCGGCCGTCGTCGGCGAGACCGCGCAGCATGTGCATCACCGAGCGGTCCATGCCGGGGTCGAGGCCGGAGGTCGGCTCGTCGAGGAAGAGCAGCGAGGGTTTGGTGAGCAACTCCAGCGCCACGCTGACGCGTTTGCGCTGGCCGCCGGAGAGGCTGTGCACCGGTTGTCCGGCGCGCTGTTCGAGGCCCAGTTCGCGGATGACCTCCGTGACCCGCTCGCGGCGCTCGGCCTTGGCGGTGTCCTGCGGGAAGCGCAGTTCGGCGGCGTAGGTGAGGGCGGAGCGGACGGTGAGCTGGGCGTGCAGGATGTCGTCCTGGGGGACGAGGCCGATGCGCTGGCGCAGTTCGGCGTAGTCGTGGTAGAGGTCGCGGCCGTCGTAGACGACGGTGCCGTGGTCGGCGGGGCGCTGGCCGGTGAGGGCGTTGAGCAGGGTGGACTTCCCGGCGCCGCTGGGGCCGACCACGGCGAGCAGGCACTTCTCCCCCACCGGGAACGACACCCGGTCGAGCAGGGTCTTGCGGCCGCGGTCGACGGCGACGGTGAGGTCCTGGACGTCGAGGGAGACCTCGCCGGTGTCGACGTACTCCTGGAGTTCGTCGCCGACCAGGCAGAACGCCGAGTGGCCGATGCCGACGATGTCACCGGGGCCGATCGGGGCGCGGGTGACGGGGAAGCCGTTGAGGTAGGTGCCGTTGTGGCTGTCGAGGTCGACGATCTCGTAGCCGCCCTCGGGCAGGGCGCGCAGTTCGGCGTGGCGGCGAGAGACGCCCAGGTCGTCGAGGACGAGGTCGTTGTCGGCGGCGCGGCCGATGCGGACGGTCCGGGTGGGCAGCGGCCGTACGGAGGTGGGCCGGCGGAAGGTGCCCGTCTGGGCGGGCATGGACACCGCCGAGGGGCGTTCGGGGGCGGGCGGCGGCCGGCTCGCCAGGACGGCGCAGGGGCCGTCGGCCGAGCTGCCGAAGCGGATCACGCTGCCGGGGCCCACGCCGAGCACCCGGACCCGGCGGCCCTCGGACCAGGTGCCGTTGGTGCTGTCCTCGTCGGTGAGGGTCCAGTGGGCGCCGTCGGGCCGCAGGACGGCGTGGTGCCAGGAGACCCGGGGGTCGTCGATGACGATGTCACTGAGCGGGTCCCGGCCGACGTAGTAGGCGCGGCCGGGGATCATCACCGTGGAGCCCGTCTCGGTCTCCAGCACGAGTTCGGGCGCAGTCGGGGCGACAGGCCGCTCCACCATGGTCGGAATTCTATCGATTCACACCCGGGGACGCCCAGTGGTGCGCGGCCACCGGGTGAGGTTCAGCCGACGGGGAGGACGAGCGCCGGGACCGTCCGCTGCATGCGCAGCGCGTCCACGGACTCGGCGAGCAGTTCGTACTCGGTGGTGTCGTCGCTGACGGCGACCCGCACCAGCCGTCCGCCCGCCAACTCGTCGGCCACCAGCTCCTGCTGGTCGATGTTCGCACACCAGGCCCGCAGCAGGGCGGGTACGTCGGGGACGGTGTCGGCCACCGGTACGAGGGCGCCCGACGGGACGTGCGGGCCGTCGGGTTGCGGATCCAGGCGCTCGGCCATCCATAACGCGCGGTCCCGTAACCACCACAGCGCGAGCGCCAGCGTCGGCGCGCGGTACGTCCCGAGCGGTACGCCGATGCGGCGGCCGTCGCAGTATCCGTACGCCGTGACATGGCACAGGAATTCGTCGTGCACGTCTCCACTCCCCCGAGTGCTCGTATGCCGGCCGTGCCTCGCTTTCCGTGCGGCTCCTGTGGGGCGCACCGCCCCTGACGTTCGAGTATGTTCACTTCTAAAACACTGTCACCATGACTTTCCGGCCAGTCTCTTGGCATATTCATCGCCACTCCTGGCCGAAACGCAGCCGCGGACCCGAACCCTCCGCTCACCTGCGGACCGTTTCGCCTGGTAACCGGCCGATGACACGGCGGATGCGGCGCGCGTGGCCGGATAGCACCCTGGCCGACGATGAGTTCCTCCCCCTGCGGCGGCCTACAGGAACAAGGACCACCGGAAGGGGAGGAATCATGGAGAGACGCGACAAGGCCGTCGGGAAGCAGGACGGCGACACCGTCACCGTACGGCCGGCCGAGCGTCTCAGCCGTTGATCACCGCGTCGATGCGGGCCAGTTCCCCGTCCTCGAAGTCCAGGTTGGCCAGGGCGCCGACGCTGTCCTCGATCTGGCGGGCGCTGCTCGCGCCGACCAGCGCGGAGGTGACCCGGCCGCCGCGCAGCACCCAGGCCAGGGCGAGCTGGGCCAGGGACTGCCCGCGGGACTTGGCGATGTCGTCCAGGGCGCGCAGCTTGCCGACCAGGTCCTCGGTGAGCGCGTCGGAGTTCAGGAACGGGCTGTCGCTCGCCGCGCGCGAGTCCTCGGGGATGCCGTCGAGGTAGCGGGAGGTGAGCAGGCCCTGCTCCAGCGGGGAGAAGACGATCGAGCCGACCTGGAGCTCGTCCAGGGCGTCCAGCAGGCCCTCGCTCTCGGGGCGGCGGTCGAGCATCGAGTAGCGCGGCTGGTGGATGAGGAGCGGGGTGCCCAGTTCACCCAGGATGCGGGCGGCCTCGCGGGTCTGCTCCGCGGAGTAGTTGGAGACGCCGACGTAGAGGGCCTTGCCCTGCTGGACGGCGGAGTGCAGGGCGCCCATCGTCTCCTCCAGCGGAGTCTCCGGGTCGGGGCGGTGCGAGTAGAAGACGTCGACGTAGTCCAGGTCCATCCGCTTCAGGCTCTGGTCCAGCGACGACAGCAGGTACTTGCGCGAGCCCCACTCGCCGTACGGGCCGGGCCACATCAGGTAGCCGGCCTTGGTGGAGATCACCAGCTCGTCCCGGTAGGACGCGAAGTCCGTCTTCAGGAAGTGACCGAGCGCGGACTCGGCGGCGCCGGGCGGCGGGCCGTAGTTGTTGGCCAGGTCGAAGTGGGTGATACCGAGGTCGAAGGCGCGGCGCAGGATGGCCCGCTGGGTCTCGGCCGGGCGGTCCGGGCCGAAGTTGTGCCACAGTCCGAGCGACAGCGCGGGGAGCTGCAGGCCGCTGCGTCCGGTGCGCCGGTAGGGCATGTCCGCGTAACGGTCGGGGTGTGCGGTGTACAACGCGACTCCATCCGGGGTTGACCACGATCTTCCGCCTCCACTGTTCCCGAGTGCCGTGCAGCGGTCCAACAGAAGAATCCGATGAAATTGTGCGGCTACGCTTCTCAATCATGGAACTGCGCCACCTCCAGCATTTCGTCGCGGTCGCCGAGGACCAGCACTTCACCCGGGCCGCCGAACGGCTGATGGTGTCCCAGTCGGGCCTGTCGGCGTCCATCCGGGCGCTCGAGCGCGAGCTGCGGGCGCCGCTGTTCGTGCGGACCACCCGGCGGGTGACGCTGACCGAGGCGGGGCGGGCGCTCCTGGCGGAGGCGGAGCGGATCCTGGCGCAGGTGAGGGCCGCGCACGAGGCGGTTGCCGCGGTGCAGGGCGTGGTGCGCGGGACCCTGTCGGTGGGCACCGAGCAGTGCATCGCGGGGGTGCATGTGGCGGGGCTGCTGGCCGCGTTCCGGCGGCGGCACCCGGACGTGGAGATCCGGCTGCGGCAGACCGGCTCGGGCGCTCTCGGCGAGGAGGTGGCGGCCGGCCGGCTCGACCTGGCCTTCGCCTACCGCACCCAGGCGGACACCGACCAGCTGCGCTGCGTACCGCTGGCGACCGAGCCGATGTACGTGCTGTGCCATCCCGACCACCACCTCACCCGGGCGGCGGCCGCCCTCGTCCCGGAGGACATCGCGGGCGAGGTTTTCGTCGACTTCCACCCGGACTGGGGGCCGCGCCGGGCCACCGACGCCGCCTTCGCGGAGGCGGGCGTGCGCCGTACGGTCGCGCTGGAGGTCAACGACGTGCACAGTCTGCTGGACCTGGTGGGCGAGAACCTCGGGGTGGCCGTCGTACCGCGGCACTTCCGGCACAAGCGCGAGGCGCTGACCGCACTGCCCCTGAAGGACACCGGCGAGGCGGCCTACGAGACGGTCGCCCTGCTGCCGTCCCCCGACGCGACGAGCCCGGCGGCCCGGGCGCTGATGGCGCTGCTGGAGACCGGGGAGGCGTGACCCCGTCAGGCGAAGGCCACCACTTCGCCGGCCATGACCTGCGGAGGGTTGGGGAGGAGGGCCGCGAGATGGTCCCGGACGAAGACCGCCGCCCTCGCGATCGACTCCTCGGCGCCCGCCCGGTCCTGGAAGACGCTGGTCGAGACCATCACTCCGTCCCCGGCGTCGAGCCAGTAGTAGGCCACGAAGCCGGGGACCTGGCGCATGAGCGGCACGAAGCCCTCGTGCACGAGCCGTCCCGCCTCCGCCGGATCGGTCACCCCTTCGTACCGCCGCACCGCTGCGTACATCGCCGAGCTCCTCACCTGGGGTCCGGGTCCGGCTCCTGCCGGACGTCCTGGATGCCGTACCCCCGCCGCGGCGACCGGGCTCGTGCGGCGCACCGCAATCACCTCAAGGGCCGCCTCCGCTGATCCGAACGGCGGCCCCCGCCCGTGGGCGGCGGTCGACGACCCGCTGAACGGCGGCCGAAGAAGCGGCGGGCGGGGGTGGGCTGCGCGATGGTGGAGTCATGCATGCGAAGGACATCCTCATCGACGGGTACAACCGCATCCGGGAAGAGGTCCACGCCGCCGTCGAGGGTCTCGACCCCGACGCCCTCAACGCCCGGCCCACCCCCGCGACCAACTCGGTCGCCTGGCTCGTCTGGCATCTCACCCGGGTCCAGGACGACCACATCGCCGACGCCTTCGACCTCGAGCAGGTGTGGTGGGGCCGGGCCGACAACTGGGAGAAACGGTTCGGTCTCGACCTGCCGCGCCATGACACCGGATACGGGCACAGCCCGGCGAAGGTGGCGAAGGTGCGGGTCGCCGACCCCGGCCTGCTGACGGGGTACCACGACGCCGTGCACGAGCAGAGCCACCGGGCGCTGCGCGCCCTGACGGCGGCGGATCTCGAGCGGGTCGTGGACGTGCGCTGGGATCCGCCGGTCACGCTGGGCGTACGGCTGGTCAGCGTCCTGTCCGACGATCTTCAGCACGTCGGACAGGCCGCGTATGTGCGCGGGCTGCTTCAGAGCGCGGCCGCGTAACCCGGCAGGACGACGTCCTCGATGAGGGCCTTGCGCTCGTCGAACGGGATGAACGCGCTCTTCAGGGCGTTCACGGTGACCGTGCGCAGGTCCTCGACGCCCCAGCCCGCCTGCTCGACGAGCAGCGCCATCTCGCGGGTCATCGTGGTGCCGGAGACCAGCCGGTTGTCGGTGTTGACGGTGACCCGGAAGCCGAGGTCCTTCAGCTCGGTGATCGGGTGCTCGGCGATGGAGGTCGCGGCGCCGGTCTGGAGATTGGACGTGGGGCACATCTCCAGCGCGATGCGCCGGTCACGGACCCAGCCGGCCAGTCGGCCGAGCTTGCCGTCGACGATGTCCTCGGTGATGCGCACGCCGTGCCCGATGCGCTGGGCGCCGCAGACCTGGAGGGCCTGGTGGATGCTGGGCAGGCCGTGGGCCTCACCGGCGTGGATGGTGAAGGGGACGCTCTCGCGGCGCAGGTGCTCGAAGGCGTCGAGGTGGTCGGCGGGCGGGAAGCCGTCCTCGGCGCCGGCGATGTCGAAGCCGACCACACCGGCGTCACGGTAGGCGACGGCCAGGTCGGCGGCCTCGCGGACGCGGTCGAACATCCGCATGCCGCAGAGCAGGGTGCCGACGCGAACCGGGGTACCGGCCGCGGCGGCCTTCGCCATACCGGCCGCGAGGCCCTCCTGCACGGTCTCCACGACCTCGCCGAGCGTCAGCCCGCCCCGCACGTTCAGTTCGGGCGCGTAGCGCACCTCGGCGTAGACGACGCCGTCGGCGGCGAGGTCGAGGACGTACTCCTCGGCGACGCGCAGCAGGCCCTCGCGGGACTGCATCACGGCGAGGGTGTGCTCGAAGGTGGCTATGTAGCGCACCAGGTCGCCGGAGTTGGCGGCCTCGAAGTACCAGGCGGCCAGCTCGTCGGGGTCGGTGGTGGGGAGCGTGTGGCCGATCTCGGCGGCGAGCTCGACGACCGTGGCGGGGCGCAGGCCGCCGTCGAGGTGGTCGTGCAGGACGGCCTTGGGGAGGCGGCGGATCACATCGGCTTCTACGCGCGTAGCGTTCATGGCGGGTCTTTCCTTGGGCGAGGCGGGGCGGTTCGGGGTGCGGGAGGAAAATCAGCCGGCGGGCTGGAGCAGGTCCCAGCGGTTGCCGTACAGGTCCTGGAAGACGACGACGGAGCCGTACACCTCGTGGCGGGGCTCCTCCAGGAAGGTCACGCCGGCCGCGAGCATCCGGGCGTGGTCGCGGGCGAAGTCGTCGGTGTGCAGGAAGAAGCCGACGCGACCGCCGGTCTGGTCGCCGATCCGGTCGCGCTGGGCGTCGCCCTTGGCGCGGGCGAGCAGCAGCCCGGTGCCGTCCTGGCCCTCGCCCGGCCGTACGACGACCCAGCGGGCGCCGTCGGGCCGGGGCTCGTCCTCGGCCAGCCGGAAGCCGAGCGCGTCGGTGTAGAAGCGGATCGCCTCGTCGTAGTCGTCGACGACGAGGGTGACCAGGGCGATGCGGGACATCGGGGCCTTTCGGGAGGCGAGCGGCGGAGGTGATCGGCAGGGCGATTGACGGGAGAGGTTATACGTAAAACTACGCAGACGCCAGTCGCCTCGACCGTCCTCGTTCGCCCGGGCCGGGCGAGTCCTGCCGCACGGTGTCCGGGGAGAGCGGGATCAGCTTGCCGCGCCCGTGTCCCGGAACGCCGGGACGCCTGGCCGGTGGGGCTCTGTCGCCCGGCCCGGGGGCCGGCCCGCGTGGCCGGTGAGGCAGGTGTCCCGGGCGAGGAGGCCGGCCGTGACGCGGACGCCGGTGAGCTCCTCGGCAAGGGCCAACCTGCCCGCCACGCTCGGGTCCTCGCCCCGGGGGCCGAGGTCGAAGCCCACGCGCGTCATGGCGTCGACGAGGTCGTCGGGCGCGCCGCCGCCGTGCTCCTCGGGCCATTCGAGCGCGTACGGCAGGGCATCGGCACGTGGGGACACCGCTCGTGCAGACGGCGGGGATGCCGAAACCCCTCGACCGGCCCGCGACCGCACTGCCTCACGTCACCCTGACGACGTCTCGCGGCCAGATGACACTTCCCGCCGTCACCGGTCCCCGAAACCGTGGCGACGGAGATCGCCCGCTTCCTGCCGCGCTCCTGAAGCCGCCCGGGAACTGATCCTCCGTCCGGAGCGGACGCGATCTTCCGGCATCGGCCGCCAGGTGTCGGCGCCCCCGCGTCAGCGGCGTGGGGACGGTGACGGCGGGCCGGCGCCGCACGTCCAGCGCGCCGGTGGCCATCGACTCCGGGGCGCGGCACCAGCCTGGCGCGGCGGCGGGCTCGTCGGCTGCGGGCTCGCCCGCGTCCATCAGGTCCAGCAGTGCCGCCGGGACGCGGGCCACCCTTTCCGCCGGCAGTCGGCCGGCTCGCCGCCGGTCACCGCGCGCGGTCGGTTCCACGAATGCGGCCGGCGCAGGCGCCTGTTCCTCGCCGGCCGCATACAGAGGGGGCTCCCACAGCGCCGCGGAGGACTCCGACCCTGGCGACCTGCGCCGACGGAACCTGTGCACGGCGGTCCTGCTGCCGGCGGTGGCGGCCGCCACCGCCGGGCTACGGGTGGTGCGGTGGGCGGCTCTCCTGACGCGTGGGCGGAGGGGCGGCTGCCCAGGAATCTTCGGCACTGTCGTCGAAGTCCATCACCTCCTCGCCGTACAGATCCTGCAGCCAATTGGATTGGTAGACGGTGTCGAGATAGCGCTCGCCGAGGTCCGGGGAGATGGCCACCGCGGTGAGTTCACGCTCGTCCCCCTTCTCGGCCAGCCACCGCATGGCGCCGCTGACGACCGTGCCGGTGGAGCCGCCGAACAGGAATCCGTGTCTGGCCAGGCGGTGACACGTACGGATGGTGTCCGTCTCCTCGACGTGTATCACCTCGTCCACGTAGGACTCGTCGAGCAGCGGCGGGCGCATGCTCATGCCGAGACCGGGAATCATGCGGCGGCCAGGCGCACCACCGAAGATCACCGAGCCTGCACTGTCCACCGCGACGATCCGCACCGGCCGGTGCCACTGGCGGAAGTAGCGTGCGCAGCCCATCAGGGTCCCGGTGGTGCCGGCGCCGACGAACAGTACGTCCAGGCGCGGGAAGCTCTGGGCGATCTCCGGCGCCGTCCTGCGGTAATGCGCCTTCCAGTTGCCCGGATTGGTGTACTGGCTGAGCCACACGTACCGGTCGTCGGCATCGCACAGCGCGCGGACGTAGTTGAGGCGTGCGCCCAGGAAGCCGCCGTTGTCGTCCAGGTCGGAGATGGTGAGCACCCGGCTGCCCAATGCCTTCATCAGAAGTCGGGTCGACAGGTTGCAACGGGAGTCCGTCACACACAGGAACCGGTAGCCCTTGCTCGCCGCGATCATGCTCAGCGCCACGCCGAGGTTGCCCGACGAGGACTCGACCAGGATCGAGTCCGGTTTGAGGACTCCGTTCCGCTCGGCGGTCTCCACCATCTCCGTCGCCGCTTTGAGCTTGATCGAACCGGCGAAGTTGAAGCCCTCGCACTTCAGGAACAGGGAGCGCCCGTAGATGGGTTCAAGGTCGACATAGAGCTGTCCCTCGTTGAAGGCATGGGGCGCGGATATGACGGGCACGACGGCCTCCTCATCTGCGGCAGGACCTGCGCCGGATCTGAACGCGTTTCGGACCGTTATCCGTGCCGGCGCATGTCATGGAAGAAGTCGTCGATGACGTGCAACTCCCCGGAGCGGACCACCTCGTCGTAGACGTATTTGCCGACCGCGAGGTCGAGCACCCCGAGGCCGAAGGGCGAGAACACCACCGTACGGTCCGTCGGCACCGCCACCCGGCCCGCCATCACGTCGTCCAGCGTGCCCTGCAGAAAGTCCCGGTTGCCGGTGAGCTGCTCGGCCAGATGGGGTGAGGTGCCGGCCTTCAGACAGTGCTCGACGTCGTCGACGATGTTGGTCGAGGCGAGAACGATCTCCGGCGCGAGGTCGCGCAGCGACACGTGCAGCACCACGGGATGGTGCGAGAACCACGCGGGGTCGCTGATGTGCGGCTCACCGGCGACGGTGGCGAACACCACCAGGTCGCTGAAGCGGATCAGCTCCTCGGCGCTGTCGTGCACCGTGATCCGGCCCGCCGTGCCCGACTGCTCGAGGTAGCAGCGGAACCCGGCCGCGCTGTCGGCGGACAGGTCGTGCACGCCGATCTCGTCGAACGACCAGCCGCTGCCCGCCAGGAACGTGTGGATGTAGCGGGCGATGAGGCCCGTCCCGAAGAACCCGACGCGCGTGGGTCGCGGCCTGCCCAGGCTGAGCCGGTCCGCGGCGAGCGCCGCCGACGCGGCCGTCCTGGTGGCGCTGATGATCGAACTCTCCAGGCAGGCGAACGGATAGCCGGTCTCCTGGTCGTTGAGGATCAGCACGGCGGACGCCCTCGGGATGCCGGCCTGTACGTTCTCCGGGAAGCTGGAGATCCACTTCACGCCGTCCACCGCCACGTGTCCGCCGATCGAGGCGGGCAGCGCGATGATCCGCGAGGAGGGCCGGTCGGCGAACCGCAGGAAGTACGACGGCGGGTTCACCGAGTCACCCGCGCCGTGCAGCCGGTAGGTGGCCTCGACGAGGTCGACGATCTGCTTCTCGCGTCCCTCCAGCACCTGTTGGACCTGGGACCCGGAAATCACCGCGAAGGGCCGCACGGTGTGCTGCTCGGTCGTCGCGGACACCGTCACGGAGGTGGGGACGGTGGTCGTCGGGCGGTTGCGGGTCATCGGGCGGTCACCTCGAAGTTCGGCGAGGAGTCGGACGGTCGCACCGGGTCGGCCATCGCGACGAGCACCTCGCGCGATCCCTCGAAGGGCTCCCGGCTGTGCGCGGTACGGATGTTGTCGACGAGCATCAGGTCGCCGGCCTGCCACGGCTCGCGTGCGGTGTTGGCCTCGTAGACCTTGTTGAGCACGGTCACCACGTCCTCGCCGATCGGGTCGCCGCCTCCGAAGCGGGTGTTGAACGGCAGTCCGTCGGCGCCGTAGACCTCGACGAGGTATTCACGGACCTCGGGGGCCAGCGTCCACTCGTTGAGGAAGGCGATCTGGTTGAACCAGCAGCGTCGGCCGGTGACCGGATGGCGCATCACGGCGCTGCGGCGCTGCCGGGTGCGCAGGCTCCCGTCGGGCTGCCAGTCGAACTCGATCGTGTTGGCGCGGCAGTAGCGTTCGACGGCGTCCCGGTCGTCGGTGCCGAAGGCCTCGACGAGGGACGATCCGATCTCGTCGTTGTAGCTGCGGGTGAGCAGCCAGCCCTCCCGTTCGAACCGCTCGGTCAACTCGGCGGGCAGCTCCTCGAGCACGGTCGCCGCGTCGGCCACTCCGGTCGCCCCGCCCTCGGTGGGCGCGGTGAGGCAGGCGAACAGCATCAGGCCGGGGAACTCCAGCGTGTAGCTCAGTTCGTGGTGCATGCACATGGGCTGGTTCGCCGGCCACTGCGCGGAGGAGTACACGCCGTCGGCGTAGGTCCGCCGGGGTGCGAAGGCCTCCCGCTCCGTCATCAGTCCGGTGCTCAGCCGCTCGAAGACGGCACCGGTGCCGGCCACGTCGCGCAGCCCGAGGCCGCGGATCAGGACGCAGCCGTGCTCGGCTACGACGGCCCGCAGCGCTTCCCGGTGTGCGGCAGCCCAGTTCGGCGCGTCGCCGGGGGGCTCGGCCCGCAGGATCGGAGGCCGACCGGGCTGGAACTCGACGTCGTCGAGCGGCGACGCCGGGGACATGGAGGACATCGTGATTCCTTTCGGTGTGCGGCGGTGTGTGCCGCTCAGGGAGAGGACAGCGGTGCGGTGGTGCGCACCACGATCTGTGCCGCCTCGGCTGGACAGGTGCGCAGGAAGTAGTGGCCGCCCTCGGCGAGTTCGTGCAGGTCGACACGGTCCGCGAGGAGCTCCCAGTCGCGGTGGCGGCGCGCATGACCGGCTGTGACCGGGTCGTCGGCGGCGACGACCACGGTGACCGGCGCGGCCAGCTTCACCGTCGGCGGAGATCCGAGGAGGTCCGCGAAATAGCGGTGTGCGGACACGCAGTCGTGCCGGTAGGCGGCACCGACCTGCTCGGCCCGCCGCGCATCCGGCGGAGCGAGCCCGGTGTCGCCGCGGTCCGTGCTCGGTTTCGCGGCGATCTCGGCGTTGCTCTGCCCGGTCAGCTCGGTGACGGCGTCGCGCCGGCCGGCGGCATCGCCGAGCAACTGCGCGCCGATGAAGACCCGTTGGACGTCCACCCCGCGCTGCTCCAGCTGTCTGGCCGTCTCCAGGGCGAGGGCCGCGCCCGAGGAGTGGCCCCACAGCAGGACTCCGGGCAGGCCTCGCTCGGCGATCTCGGCGAGGACCCGCGCGACCACGTCCGCCATCGGCGCGAAGGGCTCACTCTCGGCACCCACGTCGTGACCGGGCAGCTCGACGGCGTAGACCGCGATACCACTGCCCCGCAGCGCCTTGGCCAGCGGCTGGAAGTTCACCGCGTTGCCGCCGGCGTGGGGAAAGCACACCAGGGCGCCGTTGGGCGCGCCCTCCGGTTCGTACAGAGGCTGAAGAAGCCCGGAAGGCCGGTCGCGCCTGCCGTCGACGAGCGCGGCCAGATCGGCGAGCACCGGATGGCGGGTCACGTCGTCCAGCGACACCGAGCGCTCCAGGGCGATGGCCAGCTTCACGGCCGACAACGATGTCCCGCCCCGGTCGAAGAAGTGGTCCCGCCGACCGATGCGATCCTGCGGGACGCCGAGCACGTTCGCCCAGGCGGCCGCCAGCCATCGCTCGGTCGGTGTGCCCGGAGCGTCGTGGCCTTCCTCGGGGTGTCCGACGGCATCGAGCTCTCCCGCGAGCACCGCCAGTGCCCTCTTGTCGGTCTTGCCGTTGGCGGTCAGCGGCAGTGTCTCCAGCCGGTGGAAGGCCGACGGCACCATGTACTCCGGCAGCGACTCACCCAGCCGGGCCCCCAGCTCCTCGGCCGAGAGCGGCCCCGCGCCGGAGTGGAAGGCCACCAGGTGTGCGCTCCGGTCGGGCCGCTCCACGACGACCACCGCACCGTCGCGGACACCGGGCACCCGCAGCAGGGTGTTCTCGATCTCGCCGATCTCGATCCTGAAGCCGCGGATCTTGACCTGGGTGTCGCGGCGCCCGAGGAACTCCAGCTTGCCCTCGGGCAGCCAGCGGCCGTGGTCGCCGCTCCGGTAGAGCCGGGCGCCCTCGCGGTGCGGATCGGGCATGAAGGCCTGCTTGGTGCGGTCGGGGTCGTTGACGTATCCGCGGCCCACGCAGACGCCGGAGAAGACGATCTCGCCTGGGGCGCCGAGCGGCACGGGCGACAGCTGCTCGTCGACGACGTAGACGCGCACATTGCCGACGGGGGGACCGAGCGGGACCCGTTCACGGGCCGGCACCCGGTCCATGACCTCGTGGTTGGTGTCGTCGGAGGTCTCGGTCAGGCCGTACGCGTTGACCAGCTTGATGTCGGGCTCGGCCGCGAACCAGCGTTGCGTGAGCTCCTTCTTCAAGGCCTCACCGGTGACGGACACGCACCGCAGGTCGGGCAGTTCGCGCGGGTGCTGCTCCAGATAGGTCAGAACGACCTCGAGGTACGACGGCACGACCTGGAGCACGGCGACCCGGCCGCGCACGATCTCGTCGACGAACCGCTGGACGTCCAGGATCACCGCCTGCTCGACCAGCACGGTCCGCCCACCGACCAGGAGCGCGGACACCAGTTGCCACAGCGAGATGTCGAAGCACTGGGGCGCGGTCTGGGCGACCGCCTGCCCCTCGCCGATTCCCAGGTCGTCGATCTTGGCGTGGAGGTGGTTGAGCATGCCCGCGTGCTCGCACATCGCGCCCTTGGGCTCTCCCGTGGAGCCGGAGGTGAAGTAGATGTAGGCGAGTTGGTCCGGTGCGACGGCGATGCCCAGGTCGTCGTCGGCGTGGCCCTCGTCGTACGCCGTGCCGATGAGGAGCTTGCGGACCCCCGGCAGCGAGTGCAGGGCCTGGTCGAGCGAGTCGGTGCTGCCCGGTTCGGTGAGGACGAGCCCGCACTCGGCGCGGGCGAGCATGGCCGCGATGCGGTCGGCCGGGAAGTGCGGCTCGACGGGGAGGTACACGCCTCCGGCCTTGAACACCGCGAGGACCGCTGCCATCCAGTCCAGGTTTCTCCCGGTCACCACCGCGACGACACCTTCGCGCCGCAGCCCGCGCGCCAACAGGGCTCGTCCCAGCCGGTTGGCACGCGCGTCGAGTTCCTCGTACGTCCACTGCCGGTCTCCGTGCACGGCGGCCACGGCATCCGGACGTGTCCTCACCTGTTGCTCGAACAGTTCGTGCATCCGGGCGTCCGGCAGGGCACGGGGCGGTCCGGACAACCCGTCGAGCTGGAACCGGAGCTCCTCGGTGGACAGCAGGCTCTGTCGCGCGTGCTCCGCATCCGGATCCGCGGCGATGCACGCGAGCGCGGCGAGGTGGTAGCCGGCGATCCTGGCGGCGTGGTCGGCGTCGAGTACGTCGGTCCGGTACCGCAGTCGCAGCACGGCCCGGCCGGCGTGCTCCGAGAATGCCACCCGCAGCGGGGTGTCCGCGGCGGGATCGCCGTCGACGGCCGTCGGACGGGGACCGGAGGCCGGATGCGGATCGAAGACGGTCTCGATCGGCGCCTCGGACAGGCCCAGTTCGCGCCTGAGTGCGTCGACCGGAAAGTCCTTGTGCGCCAGGAGGTCCGACGCGACCCGATGGGCGTCCACCAGCAGTGCCCGCCATGACGTGGGTGCGGTCGTGAGCCGACAGGGCAACGGCCGGCCGCCCTCCTCGGCGACGTAGCCGGCCGTGACGTCCTGCTCGCCGGCCAGCGCGGCGAGTACCTTGGCGTGCGCGGCCAGCATCACGGAGCCGAGCGGCATCGTGAGGTCCGTGGCCAGACGGCGCAAGTCGGCCATGAGGTGGCCCGGGATCGTGGCCTCGTGCTCATCGACACCCGTCATCGGATGGAGCGTCCACCGCGGGATCGTGGTCGAGCCGCCGGCGACGAGTACACCGCGCCAGAACTCCTGGTCCGTCTCCACGTGCGTTGCCATCGATCAGTCCCTCTTCACTCGCCGTGGCCAGGATGTCCGTCACCGCCGACCAGGGCGGCTCCACCGCCGTCGTCACCGGGCGCGGGGGCGGCTCTCAGCTCCGTGGCCGGGTTTCCACCCCAGGACGCGTGCTGCGGGACTTCCTCGCCCTTCATGAGGAAGGAGTCGGGCGCGAGCACCGAGCGGTCGCCCATCGTCACGCCGTAGTGGACGTGGGAGCCGACACCGAGAGTGCATCCGTCGCCGATCGTGCTGCGGTCGGACTTGAAGGTGCCGTCCTCCTGCGAGTGGCACTGGATCTTGCTCCCCGCGTTGAGGGTGCAGTCGTTCCCGATGGTGGTGAGCATCCGCTCCGTCAGATAGCAGCCGTCGTCGAAGACCCTGCTGCCGAGCCGCACACCCAGGAGCCGCCAGATCGCGTTCTTGAAGGGGGTGCCGTTGAAAATGTTGAGGTAGTGGTCGGGCACCTTCCACAGACGCTCGTGCCACCAGAAGTACGGGTCGTAGATGGAGCACAACTGCGGTCGCAGCCCGCGGAAAGCGACGACGGCACGCTCCACCAGCACGAAGTAGACCGGGGTGAATGCCAGCGTGAGCACCAGGAATACCGCGATCAGCAGATGTCCGTAGGAGTCGTACAGATCGAGGTCCGCGAGGGCGAGCAGGGTCAGCACGAAGAAGTACAGCCACCGCACGAGCAGAAAGAGGAGCATCGACCGGATGTTGTAGCGGTTCTTGGCGGCGAGACTGCGGCGCAACTCGCCGCCGGTCCGCAGGTGGTCGAACCGGAGGTCGCGCTCCACCGACCGGGGAATCTCGAAGCACGGTGAGCCGAGCAGCCCCACCCCTTCACGTATCTCGCCGTCGAGCGGAATCATCACCTTCGTCGCAAGAAGGCAGTTGTCGCCCGTCTTGGCACCGGACGGATACGCGATGTTGTTACCGAGGAAGTTGTGCGGTCCGATCGTCGCCCGGGACACCCGGAACGACGTGCTCGAGAAGTCGGCATTCACGAGGGACAGGCCGTCGGCGACCATCGTGCCGCTGCCCACGGAGCAGAGGTACGGGGTCTCGTGCTGCACTTCGGTGCCGAAGTTCGACCCCGTCTGCTCCACGCGGGACAGGTCGTATCCAAGGCCGCGCAGATAGGGGACGATGTAGGAGCTGTCGCCGAACAGCCAGGTGAAGAACCTCACGTTGGTGATGCGCGCGATCGCCCGATGCGTCGAGTAATGGAAGCCGTACAGCGGATAGACCCTGTCCGGCTCGACGAACCGGTTCAGCAGGCGCGGAACGGTGAACAGCAGGGCGATGCCCACGACGACGAGGCCGAAGAACAGAGCGCAGGAGACGACCAGCGCGTCGAGGTAGAGCTCCGGCGACGCGACCCCTGCCGCGCCCGGCCTCAGCCGCTCGCTCAGCGCCGGGACCTCGGTCAGCAGCATGTACAGTCCGCCGACGGCCAGCGGCACGGAGAGGAGGAACATCTGCAGCAGGGCCGCGAGGCCGAAGCCGGCCCGGCGCAGGGTGCCGCAGCCGGCGGGCGGGATCCTTACGTAGTCGACCTCCGTGCGCTGCGCCGGAGATCCGTGCCACCGCTGGCCGCCCGGGACCGCCTGGCCGCTGTGCAGCGAGGACGTATGACCGAGCTGCGCGCCGTCACCCATCGACGTGTCGATGTCGAGCACGGTCTTCTCTCCGATGAACACGTCCCTGCCGAGGGTTACCGGGCCCGTCTGGATACGGCCGGCGTGCGCCCGGTAGCAGAGGAAGAACGAGTCCTTGCGGATCACCGTGTCGGCGCCGATCGTGAGCAGGTCGGTGCAGACCGGAACGTTGCGGGAGAGGATCGTGACACGCCTGCCGATCCGTGCACCGAGTGCCCGCAGGTACAGCACGTAGAGGGGGTTGCCGATGAAGAAGACCATCGGGTTGGCGTGGAGCAGCACCTTGACGGTCCAGAAGCGCAGATAGGTCAGGCCCCAGACCGGGAATTCGCGTGTTTTCCACCGGCCGACCAGGATCCATTTCGCCGCTATGGGGAAAGTGCACGCGCCGACGAAGGCGGCGCCGCCGAACACGGCGGAGCGGATGTAGACCTCGATCAGGTTCGAGCCGGCGGATATCCATGCGTAGCCGCGTGCGGTGAGCATCGCGGCGAGAAGGGAATATCCGAGGAAGAGCAGGAACTGCAGCGTTCCGCAGAGGGTGTACTGCAGGGTGCCGGACGGGGTCATCGCCTCAGACGACCCCGGAACCTGCGGGCCGACGGAAGCGGGGGCGGCACCGACTCCGGGACCGGCGTCGACGAGCGCCGTCGCCAGGCTGCGGATCGTCTGGTGACGGTAGACGTCCTTCATCGACACCGATGGCAGATCCGTCCGCTTCCTGACGCGTGCGCAGAACTGAGCCATCACCAATGAATTTCCGCCGAGGTCGTCGAAGAAGTTGCTGTCGACCGACACCTGCTCGACGCACACGACCCCGGCGAGTATCTCGGCGAATTTCCTCGCGGTCTCCGTCGGCTGAATATCGTCCACCTGCGGAATGTTTTCCGTTGGACCTTTCGTTCCGTGCCCGGCGGCTGAGGATTCGTCCGGCGCGGACGTCAGGTAATCGGCAGACCTCTCCAGCATGCATGCTCCTTGAGAAAAATCTGGTCACCGTCGGCCCATGCGGCCGACGACCGGTTTCCTCGAGCCGATTGATGAGCGGGGAAATTGCGCCGCCAGCTCGTGGACTGATGCCTTCACGAAACCGTTACTTCATAGTTTCCGTTGTCCATCGGCGGGGTGCCACTCGACTCGATCGCGGCGATGCGGCGTCAGGACTCATCGGGGGCCCGGGAGCTGGGTTTCCATGGGCCCGGCGCCGGGTGCACAGGCCGGGTGCGCATTGCTGCGTGCGGGTGGTGTGGACCTGGTCCGAAGACTCGAAGACTAGGTCCACGGCCCTAGGTGTGGTGGGGACCGTGGCCGGAGGCGGCGGGTGCGGGCGTTCGTCAGCGTCCGGGCATGGAGATCACTGAGCCGGTTCGCGGGGCCGGGCGGCGGAAGAGGGACGTTCTGGCCCGGCTGGGGCGGGAGAGCGACATCTGGGTCGCCACCGCGGACGCGGAGGGCGTGCCGTGCCTCGTGGCCCTGTGGTTCGTCTGGGACGGCGAGTACGTGTGGCTGTCCACCCGGCTGTCCAACCCCACCGGTCGCAACCTGCGGACCGGTGGGCGGGCCCGGCTGGCGTTCGGCGACACCCGGGACGTGGTGGTCATCGACGGGGAGACGGTGACGTACAGGTCCGACGAGGTCCCGGAGGAGGCCGCCCGGGCGTTCGTGGCGAAGACGGGGTGGGATCCGCGTCGGGACGGTGCGGCGTACGCCTTCTTCCGGGTGCGGCCGGTGGGGGTGCAGGCGTGGTGCGAGGTGCGTGAGCTGCCGGGAAGGCATGTGATGCGGGAGGGGGTGTGGGTGGGGTAGGCGGGTGGGCGGGCCCGACGCGCGGGGAGGCGCGCCGCGTCAGTGGTCCGGCGCCGGTCACGCGTGGCCCCGGTGGGCCGCGTCGAGGCGGTCCAGTTCTCCGGGGGTGAGGCGCAGGGCGCCGGCCGCGATGTTCTCGGCGAGGTGGTCGGGGTTGCCGGTGCCGGGGATGGCCAGGACATGCGGGCCCTGGGCGAGGGTCCAGGCGAGGCGGATCTGGGCGGGGGTGACGGCGTGGGCACGGGCTGCGGCGAGGACGGCCTCGTCGTGGGCGGTCGTCGCGCCGAGGGCTCCGCCGTCGCCGGCGATGGCGAAGAACGGGACGAAGGCGATGCCCTGGTCGCGGCAGGCGGTGCGGAGTTCCTCGGTGGCGGGGGTGGTGGCGCCGAGGCCGTACCGGTTCTGCACGCTCACCACCGGCGCGATGGCCTGCGCCTCGGCGAGATGGCGGGGTGTGACGTCGGAGACGCCGAGGTGGCGGATCAGACCGGCCTCGCGCAGGTCGGCCAGGGCCCCGAAGTGCTCGGCGATCGAGTCCTGGCGCATCCGGCGCAGATAGACGAGGTCGAGGTGGTCGCGGCCGAGCTGGCGCAGGTTCTCCTCGACATGGCCGCGCAGGTCCTCGGGGCGGGCCGCGGTGCCCCACTCGCCCGCCCAGGTCCGGAAGGGGCCGACCTTCGTGGCGATGAGCAGGCCGTCCGGGTACGGGGAGAGCGCGCTGTTGATGAGTTCGTTGGCCGAGCGGAGGGAGGAGAAGTAGAAGGCGGCGGTGTCGATGTGGTCCACGCCTAGTGCCGCGGCAGGCAACGTTTGCCCGTCAAGGAGCGGCGTCCGGTGCGTGCTCTCGTCGTGCCGGCCGGAAGCCCTCGTACTGGATGTACT